>NZ_JQNA01000002.1:0-313185 GCF_000745015.1 Burkholderia sp. 9120
TCATGCATTCGCGTTGCCGCGCACGTCGAACTCGACTTTCCAGCGCGCGTCCGTGCCGCGCGGTATCGCTTCGAGTTCGAGCGTGCCCGTTTCGGTCACGCGCGCGTGCAGCTTCACCGGCACGACTTCACCGGCGGTGCGGCCGGCGGCCGGCAGCGTTGCCTGGATCTCTTCGAGTTCCTGCAATTCATCCGGGCCCCAGAAGTCGAGCAGCGTGCCGACCTGATCCTGACGACGCACCGACGAGCCGAAGAAACGGAAGTGCACCGGCTCGCCGACTACAAGACCGAACTCCTGCGCGGGCAACTCGGCGTCGGTGCCTTCCTCCATGCCGAAGGGCGCCACGCACAGCGCCTGGATCGGCGGTTCGAGGCCGGGCACGGCGGGCATGGCCGATTCGATCGCGATGTAGTACGCCCGCGCGGTGCCGCCGCGAATCCGCACGCCCTGACCGCGTCGCACGTAGCCGTAGTAAGCCGCGCCGCGTGCGACCGCGAGGTCGAGATCGGCGCCTTCGAGCAGTCGCGCCGGCGCCGCGCTTTCCGCCGCGAGCCAGTTGTTGAGCGTGCCCATGATGCGTTCGACCAGCAGCGGCGACTTGAACACGCCGCCGTTGAACAGCACCACGGTGGGATGCAGGAAGCTCGCGCCTTGCGCGGCGGCGTGGGCCGCCGCCTCGCCGAGACCTTCGAGTTCGGCCAGCGCGCCGACCTGGCGGCCGAGGAACGCGGCCAGATGCCGTGTAATGCCCGCGTCCTGCGCATACGGCAGACCGAGTTGCGTCAGACCGGCGCGCGCGCGGCTCACCGGACGTGCCGCGCTATCTACCTGCGGGAAAAAGCCTTCGAGGATTGTTTGTGTCAGTTCGGCGCGCGTGAGTTCGGTGCGGATCGAACCGCCGATCAGCTTCGAGCCGCGGCTCGGTACGACGAGCGGCACGGTGTCGGTGGCTGGATCGCTGAGCAGCGTTTCCTTGGCCGCGCGGCACGCGTAGGTGAGGGCGCGCAATTGCCACGCGTCGGCCTGGGTGCCTTGCGCCGCCAGCTTGCGTGCGACGACGTGCGCGAGCGCGAGGTCCATGTTGTCGCCGCCGAGCAGAATATGTTCGCCGACCGCGACGCGATGCAGTTCGAGATTGCCTTCACGCTCGATCACGGCGATCAGCGAGAGGTCGATCGTGCCGCCGCCCACGTCGACCACGAGGATGATGTCGCCGACCTTCACCTGTTTGCGCCATTGGCCGCCGCTCTTCTGGATCCAGCTATACAGCGCGGCCTGCGGTTCTTCGAGCAGCGTCATGCGGGCGAAGCCGGCGGCCTCGGCGGCTTCGGCGGTCAGTTCGCGCGCGGCCGGATCGAACGAGGCCGGGATCGTCACCGTGACGTCCTGCTGGCTGAACGGCGCCTCCGGATGCGCGTGATCCCATGCTTCGCGCAAGTGCGTCAGATAGCGCACCGAGCTTTCGAGCGGCGAGACGCGCGCGACTTCCGGCGGCGCGTCGTTGGGCAGAATCGCCGCGCGCCGGTCGACGCCCGGATGACACAACCAGCTCTTCGCGCTCGACACCAGCCGGATCGGCGTGGCCGCGCCGCGATTGCGGGCGAACTCGCCGACCGCGAATTCGCGCTGGCCGGTCCACGGCAGGTACAGGTCGCCGGACGCCAGTTCGTCCGGATGCGGCAAATACAGGAACGAGGGCAGCAGATCGAGATTGTCGATCGCGCCGGGGCCGGTGAGTTGCGCGATCGGCAGCACGCCTTGCGTGGTTTTCTCGCCGTCGCTGGCGCTGGTGTCGACGTACGACAGCGCGCAGTGCGTGGTGCCGAGATCGATACCGATCGAATAGCGGGCGTCGCTCATAGTTCCACCTCGGCCGGTGCGATGACGTTCGCGTTGTGGCTCTCGGCGAGTTTCGGCAGACGCACCTCGTCGACGCGCCAGCCGCGATGGCTGATGCTGCCGTTGAACGGCGCCTTGCCGACCACGTTGCCGGTCAGGCGAACCGCGCTGGCGTCGAAACCTTCGGCCAGCGTGATGCGGCTGCCTTCGGCTTCGTCGCGCACCGGACGGATCGTGAAATGCTCGCGCAGCGTCGTGCGGCAGCCGTCGTGCACGAGGCGCGCGGCCGCGCCGATGTCGGCGTCGCTGTAGCTCTTGATGTCTTCTTCGACGAAATCGATGAAGCGTGCGTCGCGTTGCAGCAGGCCGAGCAGTTGCAGCGCGGCGTCGGGGCTGGCGGTTTTCAGCACGGGCGCGGGGGCTGCGACGGGAGCGGGCGCAGGCGTGGGCGCCGGAGCCGGTGTGGCGGCAGCGGCCGTGCCGCCTTGACGCAGACGCAGTACGCCGGCAGCGAATTCACCGTCGCCGAGAATGCTGAAAAACGTGCCGACGGCAAGTGAAATCCTGCCGAGGAAGGATGGGTTCGAATCGGTCATCAATGCTCCTGAGAGGCTCTGTTAAAGGACGAGCTGTCCTGACTGTGCCGCACGCGACGGGCCTGGCGAGGCTTCATCGCGCCGTGGTTGGCGCGCGCGAGACCCGTATTTTGCCTTGCGGCGGGTCCGACGCGGACAAAGCCGGGCATTCTAGCGTTCGGCGCGCGTAATTTGGCGGACTTTGAAGAGCCGGATTCAAGCGCCGTCAGGTCGCTTCGAACTGGCCGTCCTGCACCGTGTCGGGACCGAATTCCGCGACCACCTGGTCGATGAAGGCCCGCAGTTTCGGGGTCGCACGGCTCGCTGGGAACACCAGATGCATCGGCCGGGCGGGCGTTTCGTAGTCGCGCAGAAGGCGCACCAGACGGCCTGCGGCGAGATCCTCCTGCACGGCCACCTCGGGCGCGAGCATCACGCCCGCGCCGTGGAGCGCGGCGGCGCGCAGCGCTTTCACGTCGTTGGCGTGAAACGGGCCCGAGACCGGCACCACGTACTCGCCGTGCGCGTCCGAGAAATGCCATTCGATCGCGACCGGCCGGGTCATGTAGACGAAGCTCAGGCACGCATGATCGGCTAATTCCGCGGGCGTTCGCGGCTCGCCGTGCTCCGCCAGATAGTCGGGCGAGGCGCACACGAGCAGCCGGTACGGCATCAGTTGCCGGCCGATCAGCGACGAATCCGTCAGCGCGCCGAGCCGGATCGCGGCCTCGTAGCCTTCGTCGATCAGATCGACGAAGCGGTCGGTCAGCGTCAGGTCGACCCGCACGTGCGGATGGCCTTTCAGATAGCGGGCGATCATCGGCGCGAGGCAGTTGGCGCCGAACGTGACCGGCGCGGTAATGCGCAGGCGCCCGCGCGGCGAGGCCGACAGTTCCTGCGCGACCGATTCGGCGGCTTCGGCATCCGCGAGCAGCGCCTTGCAGCGCTCGTAGAAAATCTGGCCGATTTCGGTGAGGCTCTGGCGGCGCGTGGTCCGGTTGAGCAGGCGCGCGCCGACGCGCTCTTCCAGCGTGCTCACGTGCTTGCCCGCCATCTGTGACGAGATGCCGAACGCGAGCGCGGCCGCGGCGAACGAGCCGCTGTCCGCGGTTTTGACGAACACGGCCATGCTGGTCAGACGGTCCATGATTCCCTACTTGTGGTTTCGACAATCGTCGGATCATGCGTGTTTATCATGTTGAAGTTTTGAATCATAGTGTTTCTCACCGACAGGCGCGCTCGACGGCGCGGTCCTCAACCAGTGATGGAGTGTGAAACATGAAGATAGGCATTCTCGGCGCGGGCTTTATCGGCCGCGCGATGGCAACCCTCGCGAAGCAGAGCGGGCATGACGTGATGATCAGCAATTCGCGCGATCCATCGACCTTGATGAGCACTGCCGCCGCGCTCGGTTGCGCGCTCGGCACCGCGCAACAGGCGGCGAGTTTCGGTGACGTGGTCGTCATGGCCGTGCCGTTTTCGCAGATCGGCGCGCTGCCGGTCGCCGCGCTCGACGGCAAGATCGTGATCGATACGTGCAACTACTATCCGGAGCGCGACGGCCCTATCGCGGCGCTTGACGAGCGTACGACTACGACCAGCCAGATGCTGGCCGCTTTGTTGCCGGGCGCGAAGGTGGTGAAGGCGTTCAACGCGATTCTGGCTGCGGATCTGCACACGGACGGTCGGCCGGTTGGTACGCCGCAGCGTCGCGCTTTGCCGTTCGCGGGCGATGATGCGGCGGCGAAACAGGTCGTGAGTGGGCTGATGGATCAGTTTGGCTTCGATCCGGTCGATGCCGGCGCGTTGCGGGATAGTTGGCGGTTTGAACGGGCGAAGCCGGTGTATTGCGTTCCGTTCGACCGTGATGGGATGGTTGCGGGATTGGCGGCGGCGCAGCGGGACGTCGAGTTGCCGCATGGGTCTTGGCGCAAGTGAGGGGCGGTTGCGGCGAGGGAGGGGGCGCGGTTTGGCGGGCGGTTGCGGCGCCGCGCTCTTGAATCATGCTTCGCTGGACGCTTTGATCCTTCGCATCATCAGGCGCGGACACAGCCACCTTAGGCCGCGCCACGTGATCCCGTGTTCGCGGATTGTGAAGAACCAGCGGTTCGGATCGTCGGCGAACGTCGCGATGAAATGCGTGCTGTCCGTCCACTGGATGTCATCCAGCCAGAACGAACAATACGGCGCGCCGATCTGACGGACGGCAAGCACGCGTTGCAGGTCCTTGCTGACCAGCACGAACGCTGCCGCTTCTTCGAACAGGCAATCGAAGTCGGTGGCGAATAGATAACCGGATGGCGTGTCGAACTGGAACAGCAACGTGTAGCCGGGAATCGCGAGCGGCAGCGTCTGGCCGTCGACGATCAGGCGCGACGCGGGCGGCCATGATTCGTAGGGGCCGTGGTGGTGTTCAAGTGTGAAGCGCTGGATGGGCGTCACGCATGACGCGCCGTTCGGTTCATCGTTCAACGCTGCGGTCCCTCACCGGCATATATCGAGCGATCACACGCTCGATTGCCGCGAGCTGCGTCGGCAGCAAATCGCGACGCGGCAGTGCGACGAATGCGGAGCCGCCCGCGAACAGATAGATGCGCTCGGCGTCGTCCGCGCGCGAGGTCAGGCTCGACCAGTTCAGACGCAGGCTCGATAGCGTCGACTCGCCGGTTACGCCGGTTGCGTCGAAGGTGACTTGCTGCGGGCCGATAAATGGCACCGCGCCGCGTTTGATCCGCGCTTTGAGGCCGGCCCGCGCGATACCGCGCAGGAAGAGGGGAGCGAAATACGCGTCGTTGCAGAACACCAGCGCGGCGGCCGCAATCGCGCAAGCGGCGATGCTGGATGCGATCGATATGCCGACATGCGTTGCGGACCAATACCAGCCGACGAGTCCGCCGACTACCGCGGCAATCCCGATCGAACGAAGCCGTCTGCGCAGCGTGCGTTTCGCCGAATAAAGCACGACATGCGCGGCGATAAAGTCTTCATCCGTCAAGGTGACGGAGACTTGAAAGGGGAGCTGCGTGTCGGAGTTGGTCATGCTTTAAATGGTGGGCCGTTGCTGCGAGAGGGAATAGTACACGAGGTTAATGCGCGTTATGCATGTGTATTCTGACTGGTGGTTTTGGGGACATGTAAAACGGTGCGTTATGTGACGCTTATGGGCTTGGACCAACCGATGCGGGCGGCTGGAACGCGGTGGCGTGCGCTTGTCCAAAATGTTGACTTCACCGCACTTCGTCTTCGCCATGTTCATCCCTATTTATGCAGAATCGATGTGATATTGGCGATTTTATCTGATGTTCTGGTGATGCGGAATTTACGGACGAAATTTGCAGAATTTTCTCATTGATTGAATGCCTCGATAAAAAATAAACTCGGCAACTAATCTGGTTTTCACGTCTTGAATGCGCGTGATCGGGTTGATATCCGTGTTTTTTTGATCCGCATGATTTGCATGCGGTATTCGTGTCGAGGGATTAAGTTCTTGGAAAATGAGAAGAATAGTTAAAGTGCCGTACTATTTTCTTGCCGGATCGAAGTGGAGTGAATCATCGGGCTCGCAAGGCTGCGTGCCGCTCAATACGTTGAAATGTATTTCGTTTGATCGTCTGGCGCGTAATGAGCCGTCGCCACCCAGACAAGTGCCCGTCCGAGCGCCGAACCCACAGGTAGAAGAAAAAAATCGAGAGAAATCGCCTTCGCTAGCACTTACCTCACGACCTGAACCGCAACCCCCTCAAGATGCCGAGCAGATTGAAAATCCGCCAACATTTGATCTGTTAGACATACCGCGTGCCATGAAAAACATGGGCTGGCCAGTCTCGGCAAAACTCGCGTCCGAGTGGTTCAGCAACTCAAAACACACTTATGATGATAATCCAAACTCCGTTCAACCTATCGACAGTGCGACGATCTCGCTGGATTGGTGTCTGAATTTCGGCGGCGTAAAAAACAAATACGACGATCTGATTTCAAGGAAGATTTACAATGAGGCGGCTGATACGCTCATAAAGAACAAGATCAAGCCGATTCTGGAAAGAGGGTTTCAACACTCGACCGCCTTGGACATCGACACCAAAATCTTTCTGAAGGATCTAAGAAGGTTTCATATGGACTGGCAGTTTCAGATCGCCAACATATCGAGTTACGATACCCTGACAAGTCGCCTCGGCATGACCGATTTGACGGCTGCCCTGGCAAATTTTGGTATCTATGCTGCAATCGGTCATGTTGAGGTCCGTGGGGATCGATATTACAAATATGATCGGAGTGCGAAGACCAAGACCTATTGTATGGATGCGCAGATCAAGGTAACCCATGTCTACGTATACTTGAAAGATAATTATTCGTTCAACGATCCGGATGGGAATTCGCAATATCCAGGTCACTGGAATAAAAGAGGGATGATACTGACGAAAGGCGCGCTTATTAGCGAGCTTGTCAATGGAAAAAGATTTCAGACTCGCTTTGGTGATTCGCCAGAAACCGAAATAAATTTTAACTGGAAGTATCTTTTTGATAGATAAACCAGTTGACAAAAGAACCGGCTTGATCTGAAAATTCATGGAAAGGGATGTGTATTGGCCTGTCTACAATAGTACGTATAATCGCTGGCGGGAAAAGCATGATCGGGGCGGCGATTTTATGATTTATTCAAGGCCGAAATATATAAAGCCAGGCAGGCCGATTGAGGTCGACTTGGGGGTGATATGCAGGCCGGCGGAAAAAATGTGAGGCGAATATTTATCGCTGTACTAATTTTGATTGTCTGCGGTTTCGTTTTTGATCTCGCTGGCGTCAAAATTTTACTTTTTCTGATCGAGTACAAGCAGGCAATGGTGCGTCTGATTGCGTTTGTTTTTGTGATCGTAATAACCTGTGTCTTCGTGAAGGCGAAGGCGAGTCGGAAAAGAAAGTTATCCGTCGCCATTTTTTTGATCGTTGGTGGCTATGCATGCGTTTGTCTCTACGACTTTGTCATGCCGACACAATATGCAAGATGCGATTTATACAGTCAAAAACTCAACGGCGGCATGAAAATTTTCAGTGGAAAAAATTATAAAGTAAGCTTATGCAGAACCGGTGGTGACGACATGCAAAGCGGCGATGAAATAAGGCTGCAGGTTTTCAGTGATGCGGGATTGCTTCTCGCGACAAGGTATTTTTCAGTCAACTGGAATGAAAATTTCCCGAATTCTCTTGAGTACGGACCTGATCGCATCACCTATTATGACAATAATGGACGTGCTTTTGAAAAGCACCTATTTATGCCGCCAACGGCATTAGATTGGGCGCGCGCGCGAATTCCATTGGTTGACTAAAGGTGAAGTGGCATTTGCAAGGCCCGGCACATTGATGCGCGGAGCCTCGTTCAACCTCACCCGCCTCCTCACCCCCAAACAATCGACCCCGCCTCCGGACACGTCCACGACGACTGCAAGCGCTCGCGAATCTCCGCCAGCGACTGCCTCACCAGCAATTCGCCATTCCGGAACACGGGCACCAGCGCACCGCCTTCAGCCTGCTCGACCGTCTGCTGTTCGTACAGCACGAAGTGATCGCCTTCCTTCTCGACACGCGGCAGCCCCTTCGCGGACTTCTTGGTGCCGTCGTCGGTGGCCGGGTCTTTATAGATGTCGACCGCTTCGCCATCCACCTCGGCATAGATCGCCTTGAGCGCATAGCCGAAGGTGTCGCGCGAGTTCATCCCATACACGTAGCTGCCGATGCCCAGCACCACGTTGCACGAAGCGAACCCCTTGGCCGCCATGCGCAACATGATGTCGCGCGCGCGCGTCAGCGTGATCGAGTCGCCGTAGATCAACCCGACGTGCGAATCCAGCACCTTGTAGCCTTTCTCGGTGGTGGTGCCGCCGTAGATATTCCACAGGCACTCCACCGCGCCGGTGCGCTCCGCTTCGCTGATCGTCTCGCCGCTTTCCTTGACCGTGTAGCGGCCCGTTTCAGTAACGGCGGGCTTACCGTCGCTGTCCAGCACGAGTTCGTCGTCGGTATAGCCCGTGAGGATCTTCACCGGATCGCCGGAGTCGGGGCGGAACACCACCTTGGCGTTGCCCAACGCGTCCGGCCGACGGGCGAGAATATCCGCTTTCAGTTCTTTGGCGATCACCGTCATCACGTTCCAGAAGTCGAACGTATCGCTGACGAGCGAGACCATTCCTTGCGGGTAGCCTTCGGTGACGAACTCGCGGATCACTTCCAGTTCGGCCTTGCGGCGCAGCGCCTTCGGGTCGAGCATGGCTTGCGCCGGATCGCGTTCGAGGCGTTGCTGCGTCAGCAGAATGCGCAGCGCCATCACGCTGTGTTCCGACGCTGGAATCGAACCGCCGACGAGCTCACGCTCCGCATTCGCGCCGTAGTGGTCCTCGAGATAATCGATCGCGGGGATCGTGTCCGTGCCGGTGAACGACAACAGGTGACCCGCGCCGCAACGCATGGCGTCGTGCACGCCGCTCATGCCGCGCATCGAAAAATCGTGACCTTGCCAGTTCACGAAGTCGAGCGGCGCGCCGGTCAGGTTCGCGAAGTAGGTCAGCAGCTTGCGGAATTCGAACGCGATGGTGGCGACCGTGGACGGCTTCCACGATTCGCAGCTCACCACCGTTTCAAAGTAGGTGGACACCCACGGAAAATCCGGGTGCGTGTTAGTGAAAATCACCGGCGGCACCTTGATGTCGACCCGCGAGCCTTCCGGCAGCGAGCGGATTTCAAGCGGCAGGTGGCCGAGATCGTGCAGCGCTTCGAGGCTCGCCACCGGCACGGCGTCCGGTCCCAACGCGGTATCCATGCGCCGCTTGTACTTGCGCACGGCCTGCGCCTTCGGCTTCTGGAAGAACTCGGCGCCGAACAGGTCGATCAGGAATTCCTGAATGAAGCCTTGCAGGCCGAACCACACCACCTTGTCATCGAACAGTTCGCGCAGCACCGGCGCGTACTTCGCGGAACGGGGCGTGAAGTTCGCGACGAGTTTGGTGGTCGCTTTCGGGTACATGGACGGGTGGCCGGTCTTGTAGAAATCGGCGAGATTGAACGGAACGAGCTGGTTCTTTTCGAGGACTTCCGTGCGGTCGGGGGCGTTCATCAACATCTCCTGGCGAGTTCGGATTCAGACGATAGGTTCGGATTCGGTTCAGTTCAAACCAGCTGGCAGCGTGTGTCGCTCGTCCAGTTGTTGCGCGTGAAAACCGTCTGGTAGTGTTCGAGCAGCGGCGCGAGGCCCTTGCTGAAAATGCCGTGCGTGACATACAGGTAAAGCGGCTGGCTCTGGCGCTGTTCGGCCTGACGGGTACGCAATGCCCCGGCGAGTTCGGTGAAGGTGCGGCCACCGTCGCAGATATCGTCCACCACCAGCAGCGGCGCGTCGGGCAAATCGCCCACCACCTGAGTACCGGTGATCTTGCCGGTCTGCGTGTTGCGCACTTTCTCGGCGAACACCACGTCGAGTTCCAGCGCGTGCGCCAGATGCATGACGCGCTTGCGGGCGCCGGCGTCCGGCGCGACCAGCGCAGCGCGGCCCAGGCCGAGGCTTGTGAGCGCACGGCGCAACGACGGCAACGGATCGGCAATCACCACGCGGTCGAGCAGGGCGGTCACGACGTCGCTATGCGGGTCCTGCACTTCGACCTGCGCATACTGCTGCGTGTTGATCAGGTCGCAGAAGACGCGCGCGCTGAGCGCTTCGCCCGCATTCGCCACGCGGTCCTGGCGGGCATACGGCACATACGGCAGGGACAACAGGATCGGCGTGCCAGGATAGCCGCGGCGCAGCGCGTCGGTCACGAGCAGCAGCGTCATGACCGCCTCGGCGTGGGGCAGATGCGCCTGAATGCGCAGCGTGTGCGCGGGCTTGCCCAGTTCGACGGTGACGTTGACCTCGCCGCCGGGGAACACCAGCTTGCGGAGTTCCAGCGGCACTTCACCCCGATCGCTCGATACGGCAAAAACCTGAATCATTTGTTATCCTCCGTCCTGCTTCGTCGGAATATCCGACTAACCGGTTGCCAGTATAAGATGACTTAGTTGAGAATTGCAACTATGTAGGTGAAAATACTCGTGACGCATATTCGGCCCAGGCATAGGAGTGATCCATGAAACAGAGCTACACCACGCCGGACGTGAGCGTTGACATTGTGTTGCTGACGCTGGACGAGGGCCTGCTGAAGGTGGCCTTGCACCAGCGCGATCGAGCGCCCGCGAAGCATAGCCTGGCGTTACCCGGTGGTTATGTCCACGTGGGCGAAGACGCGTCGCTGGAAGCGACGGCGAAGCGCGTGCTAGGGGAGAAGACCGGCTTCGCACCGCGCTATCTCGAGCAACTGCGCACGTTCGGCGGCCCGGCGCGCGATCCGCGCGGCTGGTCGGTTGCCGTGTCGCACGTCGCGCTGATCCCGCATGCGGAATTGAGCGAGGCCGGTGCGGGCGTGTTTCAGTTCTACGATGTGGACGACCTGCCCGAACTGGCATTCGATCATGCCGAGCAAGTGGAGGAAGCGGTGCAGCGGGTGCGCAACAAGGCGAGCTATTCGACGTTGCCGTGCTGGCTGCTGCCGGAGTTGTTCACGCTGACACAACTGCAGTCGATCTACGAACAGATTTTTGGCGAGACGGTGTCGCGCGGCACGTTCCGCTCGCGACTGGGGATCAAGGTGGCGGATCTGCAACCCGGCGACGCGGCGGACGAGGCCGATATCCTGATCGCCACCGACGAGTTTCAGGGCGGCAATCAGCGGCCCGCGCGGTTGTTCAGGGTGAATCGGTTGAGTCTGTTCAGGCGGGCGTTCTGGTAGGGCGGGAGGCGTGACATGCAGCGGCAAGCGGCGGCTGCAGTGCGGCGCGCGCGCCATCGCACCGCACACGCCGCTCATGCCACACCACAAGCACCACCCACTTCAAAACAACGTCCGCATCCCCACCCGCACCGCCGTCGACGAACTGCCGGTGCCCACATACATCCCATTGGTAAACACCGGCGCCGCCCCCCGCCGAGGAACACTGGCGCGGCGCCCCCAACGTGCGCAGATAGGTCGTGGCAGCACGCCGCCGCCGAACTGATGTTCACGCCACTGACGGAAGAGCCATTACTGGTGGTGATGCATGCGGGGCATCGGCTGGCGAAGGCGGCCTCGCTCAAGCTGAAGTATCTGCGCGGCGAGCCGTTTATCGCCTATCCGCGCCAGGCGGGCGTAACGATTTCGCAGTGGATGCTCGCGCTATGCGCGAAACGCGGCTTCGACCCGGAGGTCGCGCAGGAGGCACAACAGGTTTCCACATTGATCGGGCTGACCGCGCCTGGGCTGGCTATCGCACTGGTGCCGGCTACATTGCAAAGCATCATGCTGTCCGGCTGGCGAAACGCTGCGCGGAAGGCGCGGCTGCGGCGCGCTGACGGGAATCCGCACCGGGCGAACGGCTTTGGAATGGTTTATGTCGATAAATATCGCGGCATATCCTGGAAATATAAGGCGAGTCTGCGTGCGCGTTGTTTTACTCGCTTCGTTTCCTGAGAATAAATCGGCGCGCCTTATATCATTCGCGATACCAGGTCGACCCCTATCAGAAATCTCAGGCGTACAGCGAGATGATCCGCGAGTAGACTAGCCAGCGAATCAACCCGCAGCACGATCAATGGGCATACAGCTCGCCGCAAAATAAGGGCGACATCTCCCATGCACTATAGCTGTGCGTGAATATCCGATTCTCCATTAATACAGTCCGATCCGGTTACAGGCGCGCGCGGTTAATTTGACGTGTGCGAATAGCCGGGGTGCTGAATTCTAAAAAATCTGCGAAATGCATAATCTCGCGATTATTTTGACTGATAGAGAAAATGTTAAAGCCGGATGACAGCGGCGATTTATCCGGCGCGCGGTAACGACTCGACTATCACCGGCCTGGTATCAGAGCGCATATTTTCCGATGCGGACTCCGCCATGCCGTCCATTTAAATCTGATCGACGGAGCGGCGCACGATGTTTCACGACTGGACCCCCGAACAACTGACACTGCGCGAGCGTTTCGCCGCGGTTGGCGAGCAGCTTGCGAAAGCGCGCGACCAGCAGCCGGAAGGTTTCGATTACGCCGGGTGGAACCGCTTGCGCGACGAGCAGCTCTGGCATCTCGTGGTCCCCAGAGACTACGGCGGCCATGGCGAAGACTGGTGGGGTTTCACCGCCGCGCTCGACGGGCTGTCGTCGACGATCCGTACGCCGGAACTGCTGTTGTCGGTGATCGCCCAGGCCGGCATGGTGCGCGCGATGGTGCGGCACGGCAGCCCGTTTCAGAAGGAGCGTTATCTGGCCGCCATCATGCGCGGCAAGGTCAGCGCGACCGGCATTGCGGAGCCGTCCACCGGCACCGACGTGCGCAGCATCGAAACCACGCTGTCGGAGTCGCCGGACGGCTACCGCCTCAACGGCAGCAAATACAACATCGCGCATGCGCCGATCATGGACTTCATCCTCGTGGTGAGCCGTCTGGAGCGGCGCGAGTCGAGCAACATCGCGCTGGTGCTGCTCGACCGCGATACGCCGGGCCTCGTGATCGGCGCGCAGGACGACAAGCTCGGCAACCGCAATCTGCCCACCGGCGAACTGCGCTTCGACGACATCCACGTCGACGCGTCGCAGATACTCGGCCAGGCGGGGCGCGGCCTCGGCCACCTGATCGACATCATCTCGCTCGGCCGCCTTTACTACGGGCTGGTGGCGGCGAACCTGCCGCTGCCGTTCGTCGACGAAGCGATGCACTACGCGGCGCAGCGCACCAGCTTTAAAAGCACGATCGACTCGCATCAATATATCCAGAAGCGTCTAGTCGACATGAAGATCGGCATGGAGCGCAGCCGCTGGGCCGCTTACGGCGCGCTGGGCCGTTTGCTGAACGCGCATCCCGAGGCACTGCTGGCGTGTTCGGTGGCCAAGCTGGTCGGCGCCAGCGATCTGATCGACAACGCCACGAGCCTCGTCAAGTTGTACGGCAGCATCGGCTATCACAACGGCGGCATCGCCACGTTGCTGAAGGACGCGATGGGGTTTGCGAGCGTCGGCGGCACCGAAGAGATGCACCGCAAGAATATTTTCAACCAGATGCAGCGGCTCGCCGGCAGCGCATCGTCCTCGCAAGGCTGAGCGGTTCGGCCGCGTGGTTTCTCTCGGGCGTGACACGCTCATGGGGTCTGTCTATGTTGAGTTGGGATATCGGAAGAGGCATGAGCGCGACGACGCCGGTGATCGGGCCGGCGGAATTGAGGCAACAGTTGCCGTGCGACGTCGAAAGCCTGCACACCGTCATGCAAACGCGCCGCGCGATTTCCGAGGTCCTGCAGGGACTCAGCGGCAGGCTGATCGTGATCGTCGGCCCCTGTTCGATTCACGACCCGGTCGCCGCGCTCGAATACGCCGCGCGTTTGTCGAAGCAGCGGCATGTGTGGCAGGACGAGCTCGAGATCGTGATGCGCGTGTACTTTGAAAAGCCGCGCACCACGGTCGGCTGGAAAGGCCTGATCAACGATCCGCATCTGGACGGCAGCTACGCGATCGACGCCGGCATCCGGCTCGCCCGGCAATTGATGCTCGACATTACGCGGGCCGGCGTGCCGGTCGCGACCGAGTTCCTCGACGTGACCACGCCGCACTACCTGGCCGATCTGGTGAGCTGGGGCGCGATCGGCGCGCGCACCACGGAGTCGCAGATTCATCGCGAGCTGGCCTCGGGCTTGCCGTGTCCGATCGGGTTCAAGAACGGCACGGACGGCAACGTCAAGATCGCGATCGACGCGATTCACGCCGCCGGCCATGCGCATCATTTTCTCGGCGTGACGGAGAGCGGCCGGTTCGCGAAGGTCGCGACCAGCGGCAATCAGGACTGTCACCTCGTGCTGCGCGGCGGCAAGCAGCCCAATTACGACGCGCAGAGCGTCGCCGAAGCCTGCGCGTCGCTCGCGGCGGGCGGGCTGCCGGGGCGGGTTGTCATCGACGCGAGTCACGGCAACAGTTGCAAGCAGCACGACAAACAATTGTGCGTGTGCGATTCGTTGTGCGAGCAGATTGCCGGCGGCGGCGAGCGGATTGCCGGCGTGATGATCGAATCGAATCTGTTGCCCGGCCGCCAGGACGTGGTGGCCGACGTGCCGCTCGCCTACGGTCAGAGCATTACCGACGCGTGTATCGGCTGGGACGCGACCGAAGCATTGCTGGGCAAACTCGCCGACGCCGTGCGGCAGCGCCGTCAGCGGCATGCGGCGACGCCGATGCGCGAAAGCTTGCCGTCGTTGCCGTCGTTGTCGTCCTTGCAGTCGGCGGCATGATGGCGACGCCGAATGCACCGATCGCGCCTATTGCGGCTATGGCGGCTATGGCGCCGAAGGTTGCCGCGCCGCAGGCCGCGCAACACGCCGCGCGCCTGCTCGAACTCGCGCCGGCTTGCGGCGAAATCGAGCGTAATGCGATCGCCTTTCTCGGGCCATGCGGCACCTATACCGAAGACGCGATGCGGCTGTGCTTCGGCGAGACGCATGACGCGATGTCCTGCACCAACGTCGACGCCGTGTTCGATGCGGTCGCGCACGGCGGCGCGAGTCACGGCGTCGTGCCGGTCGAGAACTCGACGGAAGGCATCGTCGCGCGCACGCTGGATCTGCTGCTGAAAAACCGGCTGACCGTGAGCGGCGAGGTCGTGCTGCCGGTGCGGCATATGCTGATGACGGCGCATGGCGCGCTCGACGGCATTACCTGTGTGACGGCGCACGAACAGGCGCTCGCGCAGTGCCGGCGCTGGCTCGACGCGCATCTGCCGGACGTGCCCCGACAGGCGGTGGCGAGCAATGCGCAGGCGGCGCAGCTTGCCGCGCGTTCGGCGGGTCACGCGGCGATCGGCAGCCAGCGGGCGGCGCATCACTACGGCTTGCGGATCGTCGCATCGGCGATTCAGGACGAGCATTTCAACAGCACGCGTTTCTACGTGATCGGCCGCGACGAACCGCCGCCCACCGGCGACGATCGCACGCTGTTGTGTGTCGAACTCGAGAACAGCAGCGGGGCGCTGCAGCGCGTGCTCGCGCCGCTGGCCGAGCATCGGATTCCGGTGACGCGGCTCGACGCACGGCCGCTTCGAAGCGAGTTGTGGGCATACCGGTTCTTCGTCGAGTTGCCCAGGCATCGGCATGACGTGCAGATGGCCCACGCGCTCGCGCAGATGAAACGGCATGCTCGTGCGCTGGTTTTGCTGGGTTCGTTTCCGGCGGCGCCGGGTGGTGGTGCGGTGTTGTGACGGTTAGGCTGCGCGGGCCGAGCGGGATCCGGTGAATGCGGTGGCTAAGGTACGCGACTAAGGTCCGTGGCTCAGGCCCGCAACTCCGGCATCGACTCCGCGAAGTCACACGAAAGGCGATCTTTGCCACGCCCCAGGTTTTTCCGGTGTACCTGAATGCGTCCGACTGGCGCCGTCGACGCGATATGCGTCCCGCCGCAAGCAATCACCTGACCTTCGCACGCCCAATACCGCGCGTCCCGATACAACGGATGCTGATACGTGACGACCTCACTGCCGCGCAGCACGTACGCGTTGGCGATCCGTTCGATTTCCTGAAGCTCGTCGGCCGTGAAGCGGGTTTCCACGCTGAAATCGAAGCGCGCGGCGTCGACCTTGATATGACAACCGAACAGACCCGGCATGGCATCGGGTCGAACCTCGTTAACGCCCAGATACAACAGGTGCGACGCCGTGTGACTGAGCGAGAGCTGTGCGCGTCGCAGCGGGTCGATACGCACGGTGGCTTCCGCGCCGATCTCCAGTTCGCCGAGCAACGCGAGATCGTCCGGATGAATCACGTGCTCGATAATGCCGTCCACGAGGATGCTCGGGAAATCGGGAATGCGTGCGAAATTGCCGTACATTTTTCTCGCATCGACGAAACGCAACGCGCGCCCATCCTCAAGAATAATCGCGCCATGATCGGCTTCCTGGCCGCCGCCTTCCGGATAGGCGACCGTCGTATCGAGTTCGATACTGTTTGCGTTGACCTTGACGATCCTGGCCGCGCACGCCGATAAGGCGGCGTTCTCGTAATAGAGTTTGCGCGTTTTCCGGTTTAGTGAAAACATGATGTCCGATAGGCCCAGAAAGAGAACGGTCGCTTGACTGCATTACGGGCGATGATAGTGAATCGCGGCGTCTGCGTTGTCAGAAAACTGACCCAAAGAACAAGTCGGCGCATCTCGCGGGCACGTCGAACAACCAGTGGTTTCCGCAATCGCTCAACCCGCATGAGGGACGATGAATACGGCAGAAACACCGAACCCGGAGCGGATAAGCCAGCAGGCGGGCCGGCGGCTCGTGATCGGCCGCTGGGGCGTCGAGCTATTGCCGCGACATGCGTATGAAGTCATGTACACCCCGGACCAGGCGGTGATCGGCTTCGCGTTCGAAAGCCAGCGGGGCCATCACGCGTTTTCAAGCGATCGTGTGTTGCCGTTCTTCTCGAAGCCGAACAGCCTGGCCTATGTGCCTGGCGGTTGCACGGTGTTTTCGTCGTCGCAAGGTGGGGGCGAATATCTGCGCGTCACCATGTCTCGCGATCTTGCCGGCAGCGTGGCGGTCCAGCGACAGTTCAACGATTTCATCGATCCGATCGCGATCGACGCCGCGCAAACCATTCGGACTTTGTTGCTCACGGACGCGCCCGCCACGTTGTTGCTAGAAGAAAAGCTCATCGTTCTGGCGGAGCGCGTCAACTCCGTTGTTCATGGCGGATTGAGCGCGCCCCGGCAAGCCCGCTCGATGACCTCCGCGCGCCTGCGGCAGATCGACGAGATCATCGACTCGACCCTCGGCGAAGATATCAGCGTCAAGCTGATGGCGGACGCGCTGGGACTCTCCGAGGCGTTCTTCATTCGGGCCTTCAAGGCGGCGGTCGGAAAGAGCCCGCATAGCTACCTGATCGATCGCAGATTGGCCGCCGCTCGCGTGCTACTGGAAAGCTCGCGTCATGATTTGCGCGAGATCGCGCTCGCGGTCGGTTTCTCTTCGCACGCGCATATGACGGCCGCGTTTCGGAGCCGCCTGGGGATCACGCCCAGTCGTTTGCGGGGTGATTGAGAAAAGATCTGTACGGACGCCGCGTTAAGTCCTCCGCAATTGAAACGACCCGGTCGCGGCTGCGACCGGGTCGTTTCATTTCAAACCCAAGCGCTTCTCGCGCCCGTTACAGCGAACCCTGAAACGTCATCACCCGTTCCTTGAATGCATCCGGCACGAGCGCCGTCTTATTGGTCGTGTAATCGAACATCACATGCGTGGACGCGCCGCGCGCGATGATCTGCTTGTCGTCGCGTTCCATCACATGTTCTAGCTCGAAGCTCTTGCTGCCGAATTTGACGACGCTGGAGCGGACCGTCAGCTTGTCGCCGAACATGGCGGGCGCCAGATATTCGCACTGGGTCTTGACCATGATGTGCGGCAGTTTCTCCGTGCGCGGCATGTCCAGCAGATCGAACATGTAGCTCAAATACGAATGCTGCAGGTAGTCGTAATAGACCGGGCTGCTCACGTGGCCCATCGAATCGGTGTCGCGGTACTTAACGTCGATCGGTGTTTCGTAGTGTCGCTTTGACATGGTTGCCTCAACATGAGAAGTGATTGTCGTATCGGCTCGATCTTGGCGTCTCGCCGTCCTGCTTGATGCCTGGTTTTTTCCTGGCTTTTGCCAGGTTAATGCGCCTGCCTGATTGCTACTGAACTTCAAAAAACTCCGCCGAGCGATCGTTCTGCAACAACTCGCCAAAAATGCGCGTGACGTCGCCGTCCCATGCGTCGCGATAACGCGCGAGCCAGTACTCCGACTGATTCGGCGCGCCTGCGGCGATGTCCTGGAGCGGTGCAAGGTATTGCGTTTCGTCGTCGCCGGCGGCGTCATGCCGCGCTCGGGCGCGTAAGCCTTTGGCCGCGATCGCCACCACGTCGCCCGCGAGTTCGCGCAGCGTGCGGCCTTGCAGTCGCGCGTCGAGACCGAGGCGCGGCACGTCGCGGCGCACCGCCAGCAACTCCGCGCGGCTGATGCCGGCGGTCAGCGTCTGCGCATCGGACAACGCGCCCGTGTCATACAGCAGCCCGACCCATAGCGCCGACTGCGCGACCATCATCGCGGGCGTGCCGGCATCGGCGCCGCGCATTTCGAGGAAACGTTTCAACCGCACCTCGGTAAACGCCGTCGTCATGTGATCGGCGAAATCGGCCAGCGTCGCCGTGGCGTCTTCGAGACCGGGAATGCGCCGGCCGAGAAAATCGCGGAACGTGTGACCGGCCACGTCGATATAGCGGTCGTTGCGGCGCACGAAATACATGGGTACGTCGTCGAGCAACCAGTTCACGTAGCGCTCGAAACCGAAGCTGCGCGACATGAACAGCGCGGGAATGCCGCAGCGGTCGTGATCGGTGTCGGTCCAGACGTCGGCGCGCGTCGACATCAGGCCGGACGGTTGGCCCTCACGAAACGGCGAGTTGGCGAATAGCGCGGTGGCGAGCGGCTGAAGCGCGAGCGACACGCGCATCTTGGCTGCCATGTCCGCTTCCGACGCATAGTCGAGATTGACCTGCACGGTGCAGGTGCGCAGCATCATGTCGAGGCCGCGCGTGCCGACCTGCGGCATATAACGGCGCATGATCGCGTAACGGCGCTTCGGCATCCACGGCATCTCGTCGCGGCGCATCAGCGGATGAAAACCGAGCGGCGCCGCCTCGAACCCGAGTTGCTCGCCGATCGCCTTAACGGTGTCCAGATGCGCGTGCAGTTCCGTCTGCGTGTCATGCAGCGACGCCACCGGCGCGCCGGACAATTCCAGTTGTCCGGCGGGTTCGAGCGAGATCGCCGCGCCGTCGTCATAGCGCACGCCGATCAGATGCCCGTCGTCGAGAATCGGCGACCCTTGCTGCTCGAGCAGCCGTTGCAGCACCGCGCCGATGCCCGCGTTGCCGTGATACGAAAGCGGTTTGAGCGTGTTGCGGTCGAACAGGAACTTCTCGTGCTCGGTGCCGATGCGAAACGCCGCGCGGTCTTTGCATCCCGCGGCGATGTAGTCAGCCAGTTGCTGCACGGAGACGATAGGCGTCTCGTCTGAATCCACGGCGTTAGACATGGGTAAGCTCTACATAAGTGGGGGCGAAAACCGTCAGGTAGTGATCCTGATCAGTGTGTCGGACGCTTCGAGCGAAGCGCGCACGTTATGACGCAACGGACTAACTATATCTAGCCCGCTGCTAAGCGACTACTGATAGCGTTGACAGGTTTTTCGCGTCACCGTGTAGGAAAACGGTGTCGGACGGGGGTTACAGCGAGGGTTTGCGTTTCGCGAAATAGTGCGCGGGGGAATCGCCGAAACAGCGGCGAAACATGGCGATGAAATTACTCGGCGTCGCGTAGCCCAACGCGTCGGCCACGTTGGCGACGCTGTCGCCTTGCGCAAGACGTTCGAGCGCGCGCGTCAAACACGCCTGCTGACGCCACTGCGCGAAACTGCTGCCGGTCTCGGCGATAAACAGACGGCTCAGCGTGCGCGCCGACAGGCCGGCCCAGGCGGCCCATTCGTCGAGCGTGCGGGTGTCGTCGGGCTGGCCGAGGATCGCGTTGGCGATGCGCACGAGCCGGCGGTCGGTGGGCATCGGCAGATGCAGCGGCTCATGTGGCGCGCGGCGCATCTCGTCGAGCAGCACGAAGCTCATGCGTTCCTGTTCGGCATCGAGCCTGCACTGCGTGGCCCACGAGACCGCGCGCCTGACCAACGCTCGCATCAGTTCGCTGATGCTGATCACGCATGGCCGCTCCGGCAGGCTGGCGCTTGCCGCCGGCGTGATGACCACGCTCCAGCCGCTCATTGCGCCGCTAATGCTGACTTTATGCGATTCGCCTGGCGGGATCCAACCGGCGCGATGCGGCGGCAACAACCAGGATCCGTGCTGAGTGCGTACATGCGCGAGTCCGCTCTCGACGCAAAACACCTGGCCGCGCAAATGGTTATGCCAATCGACTTCGCGCGTGCCGAGTTGATAGTCGCTATCGCCTTCATGCTCGCCCCATACGGCGATCAGCGGCGGCCCGTCGGCGCGTTCGCTCGGATCGGATGACGGGGCGACGGGTGCGGTCGGCGTCGCTGTTTTGCGTGCGGTTTTAGGCTCACTGTGGTCCGCGTTTTTATGCGCGGATTTGTGCAGGAGGTGCTGCGCCTTGCTCGGGGTAGTCTTCTGGTATGGCATGGCTGGAATTCATTATTTTTTGTCTAAACAACGTTATCAGCTTTTCTATTGAACGTCCAACAATGCGGGTCATGGCAAGTCGCCCGATAGATGGAGTATTCAATGGAAGGATGGGCTGATATTCGACACGTCGCTTCGACGAGATCGCAACGATCGAAACGATCGACATGGCACCGTCGTGATGCATCTCGCATCGCGGCATGGATGACGGCGACGGCGTTGCTGATCACGTCCGCTGGCTGCGTCACCAGCCGCGGGCTCGCGCCGGTCGGCAAGCTGAGCGATCCGTCGCAGTTGCAGGCGTCGCAGAGTCTCGCGGGCATCGACGCCAACCGCGCATGGCCTGCCACCGACTGGTGGGTCGCGTTGGGGAACCCGCAATTGACGGCGCTGATCGAGCGCGCGCTCGCCGGCAACCCCGACCTCGCTATTGCCGACGCACGGGCCCGCGACGCGCAATCGCAGGTGACCGAAGCCAACGCCGCACGCTTTCCGAATCTGACCGCGAACGCCAACTTCACCGCGCAGCGTCAGTCAGGCACCGTGTATAGCGAAGAAGAGGGCGGCGGTTTCTTCTATCACACGCGCGGACTCAATCTCGGCTTCAACTGGGACATCGACCTGTGGGGCGGTAAGCGAGCCGCATGGGAAGCCGCGTTAGGCGAAGCGCGCGCGACGGAAGTCGACGCGCAGGCCGCGCGCATCCAGCTCTCGGTGAACGTGGCGCGCGCCTATACGAATTTGAACTACGCGTATGCGCAGCAGGAAGTCGCGCAGTCGGAAGCGGATCGCGCCAACGAAGCGCGCGATCTGACGCTGCAGCGGGTTCACAAAGGCATCGACAACCAGGCGCAACTCAAGCAGTCCGATAGCGAAGTGGCAACCGCCATGCAGCAACAGGCGATGGCCGCGCAGGAGATCGCCAGCGCACGGATCGCGCTCGCGATTCTGCTGGGCCAGGGGCCGGACGCGGGTCTGTCGATCCAGCGTCCCGCGGCGTTGCCGGTGCCCGCGCTCGCGGTGCCGGCCGACCTGCCGGCCAATCTGCTGGGCCGCCGCGCCGATCTGGTCGCGGCGCGCTGGCGGGTCGAGGCGGCGAGCCGCAACATCGCCAGCGCCAAAACGGAATTCCTGCCCAACATCAGTCTGAGCGCCATGGCGGGGCTCGCCACGCGCGGCGGCGCGTCGCTGTTCCAGGCGGCCTCGCGCACGTACTCGGTGACGCCGGCCATCAGTCTGCCGATCTTCGACGGCGGCGCATTGCGCGGCAATCTGCAGCATCGCGACGCGCAATACGACGTGGCGGTCGCGCAATACAACAAGACGCTGATCGGCGCGCTCAATCAGGTCGCCGACAACCTGCACAGCCTGCAATCGATGCAACTGCAAATCGACGCGCAGCAACACGCGTTCGACGCCGCCCACGACGCATGGGCGCTCGCCGACCAGCGCTATCGCGCGGGCGTCGGCAGTTATCTGGAAGCGCTGGTGGTGCGTCAGCAGTTGCTGGTTGCCAGCAAACGGATGGCGCAATTGCGCGCGCAACACGTCGATCTGTCTCTGCAACTGGTCGAGGCGCTGGGCGGCGGTTTCATGCCGCAGCGCCCCGACGCCGCGTTCGCAGCCGTCTCTCCTTCTCTCGACATTCAAGCTACGCCATGAGCAGCGAAAAAATTCTCGAACCCGTAAGTCAGGCCCCCGCGCCTGCGAATCAAACCGCGCTACGTCCGGGCGCCCCGCCTGAACCGGCGAAGCAGTCGCCAGGCGGCGCCGCGCCCGGCGGCTCGGGTGGCGCGGGCGGCAGTCCGACGCCGCCGGCTTCCGGGCGTCGCAAACTGCTGCTGCGTTTGCTGATCGCCGGCTTCGCAATCGGTATCGCCGTGTGGCTCGTGTGGCACTTTTTATACGGCCAATGGTACGAGGCGACGGATAACGCGTACGTGCAAGGCAACGTCGTCGAGATCACGCCGCAGGTGCAGGGCACGGTGGTGTCGATCGGCGCCGACGACGGCGACCTCGTGCGCAGCGGCGACACGCTGGTGAAGCTCGACCCGAGCGATACCGAAGTGGAACTGGCCGGTGCGCAGGCCGCGTTGGCCGGCTCGGTGCGCAAGGTGCGCGGGCTGTACAGCAACGAACGCGGCTTGCACGACAGTCTCGAGGGCTCGCAGGCGGAAGTCGACGCGCGCCGTACGTCGCTCGATAAAGCCCGTGCCGACTACGAACGCCGCCGCGATCTCGGCCGCACGGGTGCGATTTCGGCCGAAGAGCTGGCGCATGCACACGACACGCTGGTATCGGCGCAAAGCGCGTTCGTCGGCGCACAGAGCGCGCTGGCGAATCTGCAGCAGCAGTATCAGACCAGCAAGGCGCTGGTCGACGATACGGCCGTGGCGTCGCATCCTGATGTGGAAACGGCCGCCGCAAGATTGCGCGCCGCCTATCTGGAGAACGCGCGTGCCACGCTGGTCACGCCGGTCACCGGCTACGTCGCGAAACGCACGGTGCAATTGAGCCAGCGCGTACAGCCGGGCACGCCGTTGATGGCCGTGGTGCCGCTGCGGCAAGTCTGGGTCGACGCCAACTTCACCGAAAAGCAGGTCTCGGAGATGCGTATCGGCCAGCCGGTCGAGCTGCGCTCGGATCTGTACGGCGGCAGCGTGCGTTATAGCGGCAAGGTGCAGGCGCTTGGCGTGGGCACCGGCAGCGCGTTCGCGTTGCTGCCCGCGCAGAACGCCACCGGCAACTGGATCAAGATCGTCCAGCGCTTGCCGGTGCGGATCGAATTCACCGACCCGGCACAGCTGGAAAAGCATCCGCTGCGGATTGGCCTGTCGATGCACGCCAGCGTCGATCTGCATAATCGCGACGGCGCGATGCTGGCGCATCAGCCGCCGAGCGAACCGCTGTTCAGCAGCGATCTGTATCAACGCCAGTTACAGCTCGCGAATGCGCTGGTCGACAAGGTGATCCACGACAACCTGCCGGTAGCCGGTGCCACGGCGAGCGTGAAATGAGCGCGCCCGCGGCTGTGGCCGGCAGCGATTTCCGGCCCCGCAGCGTCCCGCTTACCACCTTCGGCCTTGCGCTGGCCGTGTTCATGCAGGTGCTGGACGGCACCATCGCCAATGTGTCGCTGCCGACCATCGCCGGTAATCTTGGCGTGAGCACGAATCAGAGCGCTTGGGTGATCACCACCTTTTCGGTGAGCAACGCGATCGCGCTGCCGCTGACGGGTTTTCTGGTGAAGCGCTTCGGCCAGGTGAAGCTGTTCGTCTGGGCGACGCTGCTGTTCACATTCGCCTCGCTGCTGTGCGGACTGGCGCATAGCCTGCCGCAACTGGTGGCGTTCCGCGCGTTCCAGGGCCTCGTTGCCGGACCGATGATTCCGACCACCCAGGCGCTGATGCTGTCGATCTATCCACCGGCGCGGCGTGGTTTCGCGCTCTCGATGATCGCGATGGTGACCGTCGTCGCGCCGATCGCGGGGCCCTTGCTCGGCGGTTGGATCACGGAGAACTACTCGTGGGAATGGTCGTTCCTGATCAACGTGCCGATCGGCATTTTCGCGTGTTCGATGGTGTACGCGCAGATGCAGGGGCGGCCCGAAACCACCGCGAAGGCGAAGGTGGACTATGTCGGTCTCGCGGCGCTGATACTCGGCGTCGGCGCATTGCAGATCGTGCTGGACAAGGGTAACGACGAGGACTGGTTCAACTCGACCTTCATCGTGTGGATGTCGGTCGTGGCCGCGTTCGGCATTCTGCTGTTCCTGATCTGGGAGCTGACCGAGTCGAATCCGATCGTCAACCTGCGGCTCTTCAAGCATCGCAATTTCGCCGCCGGGACGTTGACGCTGGTGCTGGCGTATTCGGCGTTCTTCGCGGTCAACGTGATCGTGCCGCAATGGCTGCAGCGCACGCTCGGTTACACGGCCTTCTGGGCCGGGGTCGCGGCCGCGCCGATGGGGATCATTCCAGTGCTGCTCACGCCGTTCATGGGCAAGTACGCGCCGCGCTTCAACATGCGGATGCTGGTGTGCATGGCGTTCGGCATTCTCGGCTGCGCGTCGTTTCTGCGGTCGCAGTTCTTTCTTGACGTGGACTTCGAGCACATCGCGCTGATCCAGTTGCTGCAAGGACTCGGGCTCGCGCTGTTCATCATGCCGATCAACAGCATTCTGCTGTCGGATCTGAAGCCCGACGAGATTGCCGCGGGCTCGGGCCTGTCGACCTTTCTGCGCACGCTCGGCGCGAGCTTCGCGGTGTCGATCACGTCGTTCCTGTGGGAGCGCCGCGCGGTGCAGCACCACGCGCAGATCACCGAGAGCATCAGCGTGTTCGATCCGGCGGTGCGTCAACAGTTGCGCGTGCTGGGGCAGGGGGATCCGCAAACCGGCTATCAGCTGCTCGACCGGATGATCGACGCGCAGGCCTATCAGATCTCGTTCAACGACGTCGCGTTCGCGCTGGGTTGGGTGTACATCGCGGTGATCGTGCTGGTGTGGCTGGCTAAACCGCCATTCGGGCCGAGGCCGGGCGGCGGTGCGCCCGCGGGGGCCAAGCGCTGAACCGCTAAAGCAATGAAGCGCGGGTGCGCCGGCCGTCGAATGCCGGCGCACCCGCCCAATCAAGATTTTTTTCAACTTGCAAGAGGAACCTGAATCATGAATCTGAGCCATGAACTGAGCACATCCGCCGTGTTCGATCTGTCGGAATTCCCGCTCGTGATCGCCCGCAACGACGCGATCGCACCCGGTTACGCGGTGGCCTGGGAGCAGGACATGAATGCGCTGCTGAAGACCGGCGAGCACTTCGTGTTGCTGTTCATTTCGCCGCGCCCCGAGGAAACGCACGAGGACCGCAAGCACCGCGGCATGTGGCTCAAGACGAACCGCGACGCGCTGTCGCAAGTCTGCAAGGCCTTGATCACGGTCGAACCCGACGAGAGCGAGCGCGAAGAGTCAAAGGCCGGCGCGGCGGCGATCTCGAAAGCCTTCGGCATTCCGCTCGAAGCGGTGGCCACGCTCGACGATGCCAAGAAGATAGGTAGGCAATTGCTGTCGGAAACGGGAGACTAACGCCGCCGTTCCGATTGGCAACAGGGCTGCGAGACGCTCGGGACGGTTATATCAGTACACCAGAACGAACAGAAAAAACGGGAGTATACGAATGAACGGCCAGAATGATTACTTGGATTTGCTCGTGCCGACCGACGAGTGCGCGCTACGCCACCGTATTCTCGACGCGACTGCAAAAATGGGCTTCGACAAGGTGGTGCTCGCGGTGTTGCCGTCGCAGGGGGTGTCTTTCTGCGCAGCGCACATGTGGAGCAACTGCGAGCCGGAATGGGAGCAGCGCTATCGCGAGCGTTCCTTCGATCAGGTCGATCCGCTGCTCAAACATTGTTTCAGATCACGCATGCCGCTGATCTGGGACCCGGCTTTTTTCGTCGCCCCGGCGCAGCGCGAGTTTCATGACGAAGCGAGCGCCTTTGGTCTGAACCGTGGCGTCACGCTGCCGCTGTATGGATTGAAGGGGGAGGTGGGCATGCTGACGTGCGCGGTGAACGATGAATACGCGCTCACCTACGACAATTGCCTGCGCTGCCTGCCGCGTTTGTCGTTGCTGCGCGACATTACGAGCGAGGCGATCGGCCAGTTCGGGTTCGATACCCGATCCGGCTCGGCGCCCCGCCTGAGCCGCCGCGAGACGGAATGTCTGCGCTGGCATGCGTTCGGCAAGACCTCATGGGAGATCGGCCACATTCTCAACGTGAGCGAGTCCTGCATCAACTTTCACTTCAACAATATCCGCCGCAAGTTCAACGTGTCACGTCGTCATGAGGCCGTGCTGAAGGCGATCGAATGGGGCCTGCTCAGCGTCACCGACATGACCGCGGGTCTCGCCGCCAGCTAGTAACGAATCGGCAGGCCGTCCGGCGAGCCATGTGTCCAGAAAACTGTTGAGCCATGCGACGCCGGCACGATCGTGCCGATGCGCTTCGCGAGTCTGAGTGGGAATATCCTGGGCGCCCGGCGCGGAGAGCTTGTGTGCGGCGGCGGCGGTCCAGCGCCGCATCATCTGATAGCTGACCTCCGGGTGAAATTGCACGCCGTACGCGGCCGGGCCGTAACGCACCGCCTGGTTTTCAAACTCGTCGCCGGCGGCCAGCCGTTCGAGTCCCGCGACACTGTCGAAGCCTTCGCGGTGCCATTGATACACGCGCTCCGGCCATTGACACAACGCGCGCCCGAGCGGTGTCGGCTTGATCGGCCAGTAGCCGATTTCAGCGCGGCCGTCGCGATGTGTCGTCACGTTTCCGCCCAGATGACGAATCATCATCTGGGCGCCAAGACAGATGCCGAGAAACGGCGCCTGCTCGCGCAAGGGCACGCCGATCCAGTCGGTTTCGGTGCGAATCCACGCGTCGTCGTCGTTGGCGCTCATCGGGCCGCCGAAGATCATCGCGCCCGCGTGGTCGCGCAGTGTCGTGGGCAGCGGATCGCCGAGCGGCGGCCGGCGAATGTCGAGTTCGTAGCCGCGTTGCAGCAGCAGACGGCCCACGCGCCCGGGGCTCGATTGCTCGCGATGCAGCACGATGAGAATCCGGCCATGCGGGTTGCCGGATGCCGTGTGCGGTGCGTCGTATGAAAGGGACATGGCGGATAGGCGGATTGGCAAATTCAGTGGGTCAGCCGGGACGGCCGCGTAATGCTTCGAACGAGACCATCACGTGCTCGCGAAAGGCGGGGCGTTGTTGCAGCCGCCGGTACCATGCGTTCACATGCGGCAGCGCCGGGCGGTCGACGTCGAGCGAGAAATAGCGGAACAGCGTCGCGCCGACCGGAATATCGCCGAGCCCCAACGCGTCGCCGCTCAGAAACGGCCGCGTGGCGAGTATCCGGTCGAGCATCTGGAAGTGCTGGGTGCAGCGCGCGTTCTTCTCGTGAACCAGCGGCCAGTTACGCTCGGACTCGGGCGTGCGAACCATCGCCCAGAACAGCCCGGTCATCAGATCGGGTTCGAGCGTGGTCTGGCACCAGTCCATCCAGCGCTCGGCATGCGAGCGCGCGAACGGATCGGCGAGCCAGAACGGCGCCTGACGCGTCTGTGCGGCAAGCAGCCGGAGGATCGTGTGCGATTCCCACGCAATCTCGCCGTCGAGCTCGATCACCGGAATACGCCGGGTCGGATTGAGCGCTTCGAATTCGGCCGTTTCGCAACCGCCGAATTCACCGCCAATCGACACATGCCGGTACGCCAGCCCCAACTCGCCGGCGAGCCACAGCACTTTCTGCACGTTGAACGAACTGCGTCTTCCCCAGATCGTCAGCATGTGGCGGCATCCTGCCGCGCGGGGCAGGCGGCGCTGTAGCGTTGCAGACCGGCGGCGAGATCGGCGATCAGATCGGCGGGCGCTTCGAGGCCAATATGCAGACGCACGCCGATACTGCCGTCCGGCCAACGCTGCGCGATACGCTGCGACTGCAGGTCGAACGGCACCGCCAGACTTTCGAAACCGCCCCACGAATAGCCGAGGCCGAACAGTTCGAGACTGTCGAGAAAGGCCGCGAGCGCTTCGTCGGGCGCGGCATGCAGGATCACCGAAAACAGTCCGGAGGTGCCTTTGAAGTCGCGTTTCCAGAGCGCGTGACCGGGACAATCCTCGAACGCGGGAAACAGAATGCCCAGCACTTCGGGCTGCTGCTTGAGCCAGCTCGCCACCGCATACGCGTTCTCCTGATGCTGGCGCAAACGCAGCCCCAGCGTGCGCAGGCCGCGTAGTGCGAGATACATGTCGTCCGGACCGACACACAGACCGAGATCGCCGTGCAGTTGCTTCAACGCAGGCCACGCGGCGGCGTTCGCGGACACGGTGCCGAGCATCGCGTCGGAATGGCCGACCAGATATTTGGTGCCGGCCTGGATCGACAGATCGACGCCATGATCGTGCGGCCGGAACAGCAGCGGCGTGGCCCAACTGTTGTCGGCGATCACGCTCATGCCGTGCGCGTGCGCCACGCGGGTGATCGCGCCGATATCCTGCACTTCGAACGTGTACGACCCCGGCGACTCCACGTAGACCGCGCGGGTACGCGGCCGGATCAACGGTTCGAGCGCGGCGCCCAGCAGCGGATCGTAGTACGTGGTGTCGATGCCCATGCGCCGTAGCACGCCGTCGCAGGCATGCCGGACCGGGCCGTAGACGCTGTCCGTCATCAGCAGATGATCGCCCGGCGTGAGACACGACAGCAGCGCGAGCGTGCAGGCGGACAGCCCCGACGGACAAAGCACCGCGCCGGCGCCGCCTTCGAGCTCGATCAGCGCGTGTTCGAGCGCGTCGGAGGTCGGCGTGCCGCGCCGGCCGTAGATGTACGGCTGGGTCCGGTGCAAGAGGTCGTGCGTGGTCGGACTCAGTACCGTCGAGCCGTGATAGACCGGCGGATTGACGAAGCCGTGATAGGCGCCGGGGTCGCGTCCCGCGAGCGTGAGCCGGGTCGCGTCGGCGAACCGGTCCAGCAGCGGTGTGTACGGCGACGCGGGCGGCGCGTCCGGCGTAGCGCAACTCATGGCCATAGCAGGCTGCGCTCCCACGAAGCGTCCACGCCGCTGCCCGTGCCATTTTCTTTGCCGCTGCCCACGCGCACGTAGCGCAGTCGCGTAAAACGGCGCTCGGCATCCGACTGCCAGAACTCCACTTCATGCGGCGCCAACGCATACATGCCCCAGTGCGGCGACACCAGTTCCGGCTGCGACGCGACGCGCGCGAGTTGCTCGTGCAGCGCGTGCCGGAGATCGTCCTGACTGTTAAGCACTTCGCTCTGCCGGCCGATCAGAATGCTGGCGCGCGAGCGCTCCGGACGCGCCATGAAATCCGCGCGGCACGTTTCGTCGGACAGACGCTCCACCTTGCCGCGCAAGCGGATCTGCTGGGCCGTGGCGGGCCAGTAAAACGTAATGGCGGCCTCGGGCCGGTGCGTCAACTGACGGCCCTTGGGGCTCGTCGCGTTGGCCGCGAAATGCCAGCCCTGCGCGTCCATGTTCAGCAACACGACGGAGCGGGCGTCGGGCGCGCCGTCCAGATCGACCGTGGAGAGCGTCATGACTTGCGGTTCGCTGACGCGGGCTTCCACCGCGGCATCGAACCACTGCTCGAACAGCGCGTGCGGCGTGGCCGGCACGGCGTTCGTGTCGAAGGTCTGGTGAGCGCCCGCGAGGGTCTTGAGCGACTTCAGGCGGCTTTCAAAGGCGGTCATAGCTAGGCGAGTGTCCATGTCGTTCATGCGAGGCCGAATTGCGTGGCGCGCGCGAGCAACCGGTGCGCGGCGAGATAGTCGGGGACTTCGGCGAGAAAGCCGTCCACCACGGCGGCGGCGACCCGCTGGCCGTTCGATTGTTCGCGGGCTTTGTCGAAGGTCTGGATCACGCGGCGGGCGAGCGCGACTTCGTCGGCGCTCGGCGTCAGCACGCGGTTGACGATTGCCGTGAGCGGCGCGTTGACGATGCCCTTGGCCTTGTAGCCGAACGCGCGCGACCTGCGCATGTCGAGTTCCGCGCCTTCGACGTCCGCGTAGCTGTACGGACAGTCGATCGCCGTGACGCCGACGGCCGCGCATTCGAGCAGAAACCGCGAGCGCACGTAATCGAGTTCGTGGCCGGCGTGCGTGCGTTCGGCGCCGAGATCGGCCACCATGTCTTCGGTGCCGACCAGCACCGCGGAAATCCGGCGGCTGCAGCGGGCAATCGCCATCGTGTTGACCACGCCCAGCGGCGATTCGATATTCGGCACGAGCTCGGTCGAACCCGGTTGAATGTCGTACTCCGCTTCGCAACGCGTGACGGCTTCGTCGAGCGCGACGACCTGTTCGGGCGTCGACACGAACGACATCATGATGATGTCCGGGCGGCTGCGCATGACGGCCCGCAGATCGTCCACGCCGCCGCTGTCGAGCGGGTTCACGCGCACGGAGGTCAGCACGCCGGCGTCGCGCCAGCATTTCAGGACTTCGTCCGCGATTCGGTGGGCTTCCGGCCGGCGTGCCGGCGGCGTGAAAGTCTCGAGTTCCTGAACGAGGACGTCGGCGCCGGTCTGCGGACCGGCGAGAAGTGTTTCGCGGTCGGCGCCGGCCAGAAACAGCCAGGAGCGGCGCAACTGCGGCGGACGTCGATTGAGCAGGGGCATCGGATATTCCTCTCAGGCGCGGACCTCGTGAGTGCGCGCGCTACGTTGGTGACGATGAAGCGGATAGGCCGCGCAACGCGCCAGCGTTCAAGCCGGTGCGCTACGTGATGGGATGGAGTGATCTGGCGACGCCCGTGGCCGGGACGGGTTGAGTCCGCAACACCGATACGATGAGTGAATGACGTGATTCCGTGCGGGCTACCGCTCGTCATGCATCGGTCGATCGGTCGTTGTGTCGGTGAGCAGTCCCGGTTGCGTCAGGCGTCGTTGAGTCGGCCAAAGATTAAACGCGGCCGCCGCCGGCAACAACTATCAGGAATGTCAGTGTGCGGCAGACAAGCGTAGGTATTTCGTACGCGCTACAACGTGGTGGCGTTGCCGTTGCGGTCCAGCTCGAACACCTTGTGCTCCTGCAACCGGCGCTTGAGCCAGACCCCCGCTTTACCGAGCACGCGCGCCTTCGACCAGATCAGATCGACGCCGACCTGCCAGTCGGTATGCGGATAAGCCGCGAGTTGCAGTTCGACGAATTCCCCTTCGTCGAGCTCGCGCCGGATCAATTGCCTCGGTAACGTGGTCCAGCCGAGGCCCGCCCGCGTCATCTCCAGCAGCGCGAGATAACTCTCGGCCTGCCAGCAACGCGTCGAGTCGAGATATTCGGTACTCGGCAACGTGTTGTTGTGCGCGCTGAACACCAGCCGCCGATGCGAGCCAAGCTCGGCGAAGCTGACGCTATCGCGTTGCGCCAGCGGATGATCGCGCCGCGCCACGTGCGCGAGAATCAGCTTGCCCATCTGCGAAAAACCGAGATCGCGCGGATAGTCCGGTTGCGCGAACGCGACCCCCAGGTCCACTTCATCGTTGAGCAGCAGCTTGCTCACATCGCCATGCAGCGGATGACGAATGTCGAGATCGACATCGGGAAACTGCGCGGCGAAATCGAACAGCGCGGGCATCAACGTGTTGTAGGGCACTTCGATAGCGAGCGTTAGACCCGGCTCGACCAGCTCACCCAGATCATTCGCATGCGACTCCAGATCGAGACAGCGCTCCAGCACCAACTCCGCCTCATTGAGCAGTTTGCGTCCCGCCGCGGTCAGCACCGGCAATTTGCTGCTTCGGTCGAACAGCGCGAGTCCCCAGTCCACTTCGAGATTGGCAATGGCCATGCTGATGGTGGATTGCGTTTTGCCGAGACTGCGCGCGGCCGCCGAGAACGAACCGGCTTTTACCACGCGGGCAAACATCTCGAGTTGATCGAGGGAATAGCGCATGGCCGTGTTTCCGATCTATTGAAAAAAACGATGGATGTTCATTTGGTGGCCCGGCGGCCTTGATGGATTATGGCGCACCGACCAGCCCGCGGCCAAGCGCTTCGACGGGCCAGCTTCCCCGATACGCCGGTGCAAACCGGCGGTCCCGAAGCCATGCAAATAATGGAGACAACCATGAGTGAACGTAGCGCCGTCCATCCCGTCGACGAAATATTGCCGGTCCGGCAACTCGTCAGTTTTGGCCTGCAGCATGTGCTGGTGATGTACGCCGGCGCGGTGGCCGTTCCCCTGATTCTGGGCAGCGCGCTCGGTCTTACGCCGCAACAGATGATCACGCTGATCAACGCCAATCTGTTGACCTCGGGCATCGCGACGCTGATCCAGACGCTCGGCTTCTGGAAGTTCGGCGCGCGGCTGCCGTTGATCCAGGGTTGTTCGTTTATCGCCATCGCGCCGATGATCATGATCGGCAAGCAATATGGCCTGGCGCACGTGTTCGGTTCGGTGATCGCGTGCGGTGCGTTGACAATGCTGATCGCGCCGGTATTCAGCCGTTTTCTGCGGTTCTTTCCACCGGTCGTGATCGGCAGTCTGATCACGATCATCGGCGTGTCGCTGATGCCGGCGGCCGCGATCTGGCTGGGCGGCGGCGATCCTGGCGCGCCGGCTTTCGGGTCGGTGGCGAACCTCGTGCTCGGCTTCGTCACGGTGGCCATCACGCTGTTCATCTACGCGCGTTTCAAGGGCTTTATCGGCAATCTTTCGGTGCTGATCGGGCTGATTGCGGGCACGCTGATCGCGGCGGCTTGCGGCATGACGAGCTTCGCGCACGTGGGCGATGCGGCATGGTTCGAAATCAGCGCACCGTTCGCATTCGGCTGGCCGCGTTTCGCGGTGACGCCTATCCTTGTGATGACACTGGCGATGCTCGTCATCATGGCGGAAACCACCGGCAACGTGCTCGCGATCGGCACGATCATCGGCCGGCCGTCGTCGCAAAGCACGCTCGGCAACGCGTTTCGCGCCGATGGTTTGTCGACCCTGCTGGGCGGTATTTTCAACAGCTTTCCGTATAACGCGTTCACGCAGAATACTGGCCTTATAGCGCTGTCGAATGTGAAAAGCCGCTATGTGGTGGCGTCGGCGGGAGCGATCATGATTCTGATGGGCATGTTTCCGAAGCTCGGCGCAATCATCGCTTCGGTGCCGCGGCCGGTGCTGGGCGGCTGCGCGATCGTCATGTTCGGCATGACGACCGTGGCGGGCATTCAGGAGTTGTCGCGTGTGAAGTTCGACGGCACCCGCAACGCGATTATCGTTGCGGTATCGGTAAGCGTCGGCGTGTTGCCGATGTCGTTTCCAGCGCTGTTCGGTCACGTGACTGGACCGCTGAAGCTGGTGCTGGACAGTGGGATTTTTCTTGGGGCGATCAGCGCCATCGTGCTCAATGTTTTGCTTAATCGCGAAAGCGGGTCCGGTCAGCTTGTTGGATCGGCGTCGGAGCTGGACCACGGTTCGTCTACATCGCTTTCCGCGCACAGTGCGCAATCGGAAGTTCTTTAATCACCCAACGCTCTCAACTCTCATTCAAGGAATCAGAAAATGAACATACAAAAAGCTTCCACCGCATCGACATTGTCCGAGACCGATCTGTCCTTGCTCCGCGCGGCGATCGACCTCGCCGAGGAATCGAAGAAGAGCGGCCGCCATCCATTCGCCGCGATCGTGGCGAACGAGCGCGGTGAAATCATCGCCACCGCCGGCAATAATTCGATGCCACCCGAAGGCGACCCGACCCAGCACGCCGAACTCGCGGCGGCGGCCAAAGCGGCGAAACTGCTGTCCCCGGACGAACTCGCGAAATGCACGCTCTACACGAGCGCCGAACCGTGCTGCATGTGCTCGGGCGCGATCTACTGGTGCAACATCGGCCGGGTTGTGTATGCGCTGTCCGAGCATCGGCTGTTGACGCTCACCGGGGATCATCCGGAGAACCCGACGTTCTCGCTGCCTTGCCGGGAGATCTTCCTGCGCGGACAACGGCATATTGAAGTGGTCGGTCCGCTGCTCGAAGAGGAAGCCGAACAATCGCATATCGGCTTCTGGGGCTAAGGAGCGTGACTGAGTGAGCGAGTTCTCGTCGGCATACCGGACGGCCCGCCGATGCAGTATCCTCTCGCGTGGCGCACCCCCGTTTTAAGCGGCCGACGTGCCGCGCACGCCGTTTCTTCGCGCTCGCCCGTCTGGTCGGTCATACAAAGCGTACAAAGCGCCATGGAACTGAAAGGAGGGCGGAGATGAGCTTCTCGGCCGACATGCTCGTGCTGATCTGCGCCGGTTGCTGGGTCGCGGTGGTCCTCGCGCGCTCAGGCGTACTGCGCGGCAAACGCGGCGCGCGGGATTCACAGGGCGCGCGCGTCTTGCGAGGCGCGCTGGGGAAACGCGACGTGCCCGACGTGCGCAACGTTCAGGATGTCAGAGACGTGCGAAACGTCGGCCGGATCGGCGGCCTGAAAAACACGCGCGGCTGGCGCAAACCGCGCCCCTGAGTGAGCCGTGCAGCACAGCGGCGCGTCGACGCAATCCGCATAAGCACTCAGGCGGAATATTCCCGCGCTTTGGCGAACGCGCTAACATGTTCCCCCCAACGCCAATTTCATCACTCGTGAATCGGGCGCCATTCAACCCTGGCCACCGCGATCGGCAGACAACGCTATGAGTGACACCCCGCAGCCGCCGTTTTCCATTCTCTTCGTCGACGACGACGAGCTGTCGCGCAACCATTTCGCACGCGCCATTCGCGCGGATTACAACGTGCATGTCGCCGGCAGCGCGGAGGAGGCCATGGCCGTGCTCGACCGCCACGGCGCGGAGATCGCCGTGCTGGTGACGGATTTCCGCATGCCCGGCCGCGACGGCGACGATCTGCTGCGCCACGTCGCGCACGAATACCCGCAGATCGTGCGGATTCTCGTGACCGCGTACGCCGATAAAGACCTGCTGCTGAAAACCGTCAATACCGGCGAGATCTTCCGCATCCTCGAAAAGCCGTTGCGCACGGAGAAGGTCCGCGAGGTGCTGCAACTGGCCATGATGCGCTACGCCGAGCGGGAAACGCGTCAGCAGCGCCTGCTGGCCATGGACGAAACGCTGGCCTTCCTGGCTCACGAACTGAACACCCCGCTGGCGACGATCTCGCTGTTCGCGCAATCGGTCGGCAGCAATGTCGCGGAGCAATACGATCCGGAGCGTCAGAAGGAGATCGGTCACGCGGCCACGTCGATGCTCAACAACGCGCAGTATTGCCTGACGCTGATCTCGTCGTTCTGGGCGACGGTGCACAAGAGCGGCGCCCAGCAATCGGCGTCGGGCGTGAGTCTGCGCGAAGTGACCGCGACGCGGCTGATCGCCACCTTGCTCGACACTTATCCGTTCGCCGACTCGCAGCGCGACTGGATTCAGGTCGACGTGCAAGGCGATTTCGTGGTCCGCACCATGCCCAACTGCGTGGCGCTGGTGCTGTCTTCGCTGTTGTCCAATGCGCTGCGCGCGCTTGAGACGACTGCCGATCCTCTGCTGCGGCTCGAAGTCGTCGCCACGCCCGAGCCGGAAATCCGGGTTCGCGACAATGGTCCCGGCATCGCGCCGGAGATCAAGGCGCGTCTGATGCAGGACCCCGTCACCACGTATGCAGGAGCCGGCGGCCACGGCATGGGCACGATCTTTTGCAACCGCATCATGCAATCGTCCGGCGGCTCGCTGCGGATCGACTCCGCGCTCGGCGAGGGGACGACCGTGACGATGGCGTTTCCCGGCCATTTGTCGTCGACCCCGCGCGGATAGATTCGCCGCGCGGCTGTTATGAAATCCCCGACTTAGTAGCTGACAAATGCTTGGTTCGTGGCCTCCCGGCGCGCTGCTACAGTGGCCGCCACGCTGACGGGTGCGCCCGCAACGATCAAGAAAATCAATTGCTTAAGGGGCTTTCACCATGAAGAACTGGACTCGCCGTGCCGCTATTGCCGGACTGCTATTGACGCTGGCGGGCGTCGCACACGCCGATCAACTCGACGACATCAAGAAGGCCGGCGTCTTGCGCGTCGCCACATTCGACAGTAATCCGCCGTTCGGTTTCGTCGATCCGAAGAGTAATCAGATTGTCGGTCTCGACGTCGACTATGCGCGCGCCGTCGCGGCGAAACTTGGCGTGAAGCTCGAGATTCAACCCACCAACCCGGCCAATCGGATTGCGTTTCTGAAGTCGAACAAGGTCGATCTGGTCTTCGCGAACTTCACGATTACAGATGAGCGCAAGAAGGAAATCGACTTCAGCACGCCGTATTTCGCGTCCGGCACGCAGTTCATCGCGAAGAAGGGCGTATTGAAGTCGCCGCAGCAACTGGCGAGTCTGCGGATCGGCGCGGACAAGGGCACCACCAACGAACAGCAGGTCCGCGCGCAGTATCCGGCCGCGACCATCGTCGCTTACGACGACACGCCGTTCGCGTTCGCCGCGCTGCGCGCCGGCAACGTGCAGGCCATCACGCAGGACGGCCCGAAGCTGGTCGCGTTGCTGGCCAATGTGCCGGATGAGGACAAGTACGAGATTCCGCCGTTCACGATCTCGAACGACTACGAAGGCGTCGGTGTGCCGAAGAACCAGCCGCGTCTGTTGAGCGTGGTCAACGAGACGCTGCAGGATCTGGAAGCGGAGGGCAACGCTTCGAAGATTTACGACCAGTGGTTCGGCCCGAAGAGCCGCGCGCCGCTGCCGCGTCTGTTCAAGATCGGCGATCCGCAGAAGAGCTGAGCGAAGCGTTGAACTGAGCGCCAGGCACAGCGCGCTCACCCTCCGGCCCGCCGCGCATCTGACGGCGGGCTGATCTGTTTCTGCATTTCCCTCGCATTTTCCCGCACAGCAATGGTTTCCAAACAATGACGATGAACACGTGGCTCGAACCGCGCTACACGGCGTGGATCTGGCACGGCTTCGCCATGACGCTGGCGCTGTCGGCCTGTGTGATCGTGGGCGCGACGCTGTTGGGTTTCGGCCTGGCGCTCGCCCGCAGCGCGCGTTATGCGGCCGTGCGCCGCGCGGCGGCCGCTTATGTGCTGATCTTCCGTAACTCGCCGCTGATCGTGCAGCTGCTGTTCTGGTATTTCGGCGCGGCCGCGCTAATGCCGGAAAGCGCGATGAGCTGGCTGAATACACCGCATACACTCACGCTCGGGCCATTGACACCCGGCTGGCCGAGCTTCGAGTTTCTGGCCGGCTGGATCGGCCTCACGTGCTATGCAACCCCCTTTATCGGCGAGGAATTCCGCGCGGGGCTGCGCGGCGTGCGCGACGGTCAGCATCAGGCGGCCGCCGCGCTCGGACTGACGCGCTTCGCGGCGTTCCGCTATGTGATTCTGCCGCAGGCGGTGCGGATCGCAACGCCGCCGCTGGCCGGGCAATATATGAATATCGTCAAGAACTCGTCGCTGACCATGGCGATCGGGCTGGCCGAGTTGTCGTACTCGTCGCGCCAGGTCGAGACGGAAACGCTGAAGACGTTCCAGTCGTTCGGCATGGCGACGCTGCTTTACATCGCGACGATTGCCACGATTGAAATCGCGTTGCTGCTGCGGCAGCGCAATGGCGTTCACGGTGCTCGCAGTACTCGTGGTGCTCGTGGTGCTTACATCACGCGCGGAGGCCGCTCATGAGCGCGCCCGACTGGCTGTCTATCCTCCGCTACCTGCTGCTCGGCACGTTTCCCAATGGCCCGCTCGGCGGCGTCGCGCTGACCGTGGCGTTGACGCTGGCGTCGGCGTCGTTATCGGCGCTGCTCGGCCTGGCCGGCGGCGTCGCGCTGGCCATGACGCGCGGCATCGCGCATCTCGTGCTGCTCACCGTGGTGGGCCTGTTCCGCGCGATTCCCGTGCTGATGCTGATTTTCTGGACCTTCTTCCTGATGCCCGTGCTGCTGCATGCGGACGTCCCCGGACTCGCGACCGTGGTGTGCGCGCTCGCGCTGATCGGCGGCGCCTATCTGTCGCATTCGGTGCAGGCGGGCATCGTCGCGATCGGCGACGGACAGTGGCAGGCGGCGCTGTCGCTCGGCATGACGCGCGGCCAGGCGCTGCGTTACGTGCTGTTGCCGCAGGCGGTGCGGGTGATGACGCCGTCGTTCGTCAATCAATGGGTGTCGCTGATCAAGGACACGTCGCTGGCCTATATCGTCGGCGTGCCCGAGTTCACCTTTCTTGCCAATCAGGTCAATAGCCGGCTGATGGTTTATCCCGCGCAGATCTTTCTGTTCGTCGGGCTGGTATATCTGGTGCTGTGCTGCACGTTTCAATGGGCCGTGACGCGCGTGCTGAGCGCACGCTTCGGCACGCCGGGCTAGCAAGGAAAAGCGCAAGGCAAAGCGCGTTTGACGTGGATCAAGGTGAGCTGGGGTGGGCGCTGATACTGTCGGCGCCATCTCAGAATTGCGACCTACGATCCCGTCAAGCCATGGCTCATCACACGCTGGATATCGAAATCGGGCGGCTGGTTTCCGGCTCGATGCTGGAGTGCTCGCCGCGCACATCGATTCATGACGCCGCCCACTGCATGGCGGAGCAGCGGCGCAGCGCGATCGTCGTGATGGACGGTCCGCGCGCGGTCGGCATCTGGACCGAACACGACGCGCTGGCGCTGGCCGACGACACCGACGTCCACGCCACGCCGGTGGAAGCCGTGATGAGCTGGCCGGTGATGTCGTTGCCGCAGCACACGCGCCTGGGCGATGCCGCGTTGCACTTCAGGAACAGCGGCATTCGTCATTGCCTCGTGGTCGACGACCAGGGGCACTCGCTCGGCATTCTCACGCAGACCGACTTCGTGATGAATCAGGGCGCCGAGTACTTCCTGCGGATGAAGTCGATCGAATCGATCAAAACCGCCGCGCCGGTGCTGGTCGATCACGCGCTGTGCGTGAAGGAAGCCATGCGTTTGATGCGCGCGCAACGACTGAGCGCGGTGGTGGTCGCGTATCCGGACGGCGTGCACGGCATTCTGACCGAGCGCGATATCGTCGGTCTGGTCGCGAACGGCGCGACGAACGGCACGGTGGGTTGCCATGCGAGCCGGCCGCTTCGGTGCCTGCGCCAGTCGCAGAGTCTGTATGCCGCGCGCCAGTATCTGATCGAGCATCGCATGCGTCATGTCGGCATTCTCGACCGGCACGACGTGTTGATTGGCGTGCTGGGTCTCGCCGATATTCTCAACGACATCGAACACGAGTACGTGCAGGAACTGCAAATCGCGCTGCGCGAGCGCGACGACGCGTTGTTCGAGTCGCGCTACAACCTGCGCCTCGCCGACCGGGTGGTCGAATCGTCGCTCGATGGCGTGATGGTGACCGATCTGCACGGCACCATCGAACGGGTCAATCCGGCTTTCACCCGACTGACCGGCTACGCGAAATCCGAGGTGGTGGGGCGCAACGCCAACCTGCTGAGTTCCGGCCGCCAGCCGCCGGGTTTTTATCGCGAGCTATGGCAACACCTGCAGGAAGCCGGGCATTGGCAAGGCGAAATCTGGAACCGCAAGAAGAGCGGCGAGCTGTACCTGGAATATCTGTCGATCTCCGGTATCTGCGACGAAACCGGCCTCTGCACGCATTACGCCGCGATCTTTTCGGATATCACCGGGCGCCGACTGGCGGAGGAGCGGTTGAGTTATCTGGCCACGCACGACGCGCTCACCGGCCTGCCGAATCGCACGTTGTTCAGCGAACGGCTCGGTCACGCGATGGTGCGCGCGCAGCGCAGCGGCAAACGGGTCGCGGTGATGTTTCTCGATCTCGACCGCTTCAAGCTGATCAACGACACGCTCGGCCACGGCATCGGCGACGAAACGCTGAAGGTGATTGCGGAGCGGCTCAAACACGGCGTGCGTGAAACCGATACGGTCGCGCGGTTGGGCGGCGACGAGTTCACGATCGTCGCGGAAGATATCGAAGATATCCGCCATGTCGGCAAGATCGCGCAATCGCTACTCGAGGTGATCGGCCGGCCGATCGGCGTCGGCGCGCAGAGCGTGTTCGTGACGCCGAGCATCGGCATCAGCATGTTTCCCGACGACGGCACCGATCCGAAGCAATTGCTGATGCAGGCGGATCGCGCCATGTACGAAGCCAAGGAAGTCGGCAAGAACAACTTCCAGTTCTTCGCGGCGACGATGACTTCGTCGGCGAAAGAGCGGATCGTGCTTGAAGGCGAATTGCGTCAGGCGCTGCTGGCCGGCGAATTCCGTCTGCACTACCAGCCCGAATACGATCTGCGCACCGGCGCGATGACCGGCGTGGAAGCGCTGGTCCGCTGGCAGCATCCGCAGCGTGGCTTGATTGGGCCCGATCAGTTTATTCCGGCCGCGGAAGAGTCGGCGCTGATCGTGCCGATCGGCGGCTGGGTGCTGCGCGAGGCGTGCCGGCAGGCGCGCGCCTGGCTCGACGAAGGCTTCGAGTTCGGACGCATTGCCGTCAATCTGTCCGGCAAGCAGTGCCGTCACGACGGTTTCCTGCACGAGGTGGCCCGTGTGTTGAGCGACACCGGCTTGCCGGCGCAGCGCCTGCAGTTCGAACTGGTCGAGAGCATGGCCATGACCGGCCGCGAAGAGACCGCCGCGTTGCTGGGTGAACTGGCGCGGCGCGGCATCAGTCTCGCAATCGACGACTTCGGCACCGGCTACTCGGCATTCGCCTATTTGCAGAGTCTGCCGGTGGATACGCTGAAGATCGACCGCTCGTTTCTCGCGCAGATCGGACCCGGCACCACCGACGGCGCGATCGTTCGCGCGATCGTCGCAATGGCTAAGGCGCTCGGCATCACGGTCGTGGCCGAAGGCGTCGAATACGACGCCCAGTGGCGCTTTCTGCGCGAAATCGGCTGTGACCGCGCGCAGGGTTATTTGCTGGGCCGGCCGGTTCCCGCCGAGCAGTTGATCCGCACCGTGCACGACGCGCGCTATGCGCCGTGTGCCGCGCTGGCGAGCGAGCGCGGCCGATTCGACGGCAAGCTCGAAACTGCTGCTGAACCGGCCTCATTGCACGTATCACTATCGGCCTCACTACAGGCGTAACAAGCGACAACCCCATGCGTGAAAATCTCCCGGTCACCGATGAAGAGTACGTGCTGTCCGAACTGGACGTGATCATCACCCGCACGGACCTGACGGGCAACATCGTCTATGCCAATGAAGCGTTCCTGCGCAGCAGCGGCTATCCGCACGCCGAGGTGATCGGCAAGCCGCAGAATATCGTCCGCCATTTGGACATGCCCGAGGAAGCGTATCGGGATTTGTGGGAGACCATCGGCGGCGACCGGCCGTGGACCGGCGTGGTCAAGAATCGCCGCAAGCAGGGCGGCTATTACTGGGTGCTCGCCAATGTCACGTCGGTGTTCGAGAAGGGCGAGAAGGTCGGCTATATGTCGGTGCGCACGAAGCCGTCCAGCGAGCAGATCGCGCGGGCCGACCGCCTGTATGAGCGGCTCAATTCGCCGTCCGGCCACAAGCTGCGCCTGTCCGGCGGAACGGTGATCCGCACGGGCGTGGCCGGTGTCGCGGACCGCTTGCTGCGCCTGCCGGTCAATCTGCGCGTGTGGGCCACCATGGCGATGTTGATCGCCGTGATCCTGCTGCAAACGCTCGTCGCGAGTGGTTGGGTGCTGCCGCAGGTGCCGCCGCTGTGGCAGACCTTGGTGCTGGCCGGCGTGGGAACCGGTATCGCGCTTGCCTGCGGCGTCTATCTGACGCGCAATTTGCTGATGCCGCTGCAGGCGCTCAACGCAGGCGCGTTGAGCGTGCTGAACGGCCACATCCAGCAGCGCTTTCCGGAACGCGGCGACGCGCAGACCCGCATGCTCGGCCGGATGCTGAACCAGATGAACGCGAAGCTGGTCGGCGTGCTGATCGACGCCAAGATTTCAATCGATGCGATCCGCGACAAGACCCACGAATTCGTGCGCGGCAATAGCGATCTGGCCACCCGCACCGACGAACAGGCGAGCGCGATCGATCAGACCACCGCCAGCCTCGCCGAGATCACGGAGACGGCGGAACAGAACGCGCTCGGTGCGGAGCGCGCCAATACGTCCGGGCGGCAGACGGCGGAAACCGCCGAAGTCGCGGCCGGCGAGGTGCAGAAGACGGTCGCCGTGATGGAGCGCGTGCGCGAGCATTCGCGCAAGATCTCGGACATCACGTCGGTGATCGACGCGATTGCGTTTCAGACCAATATCATCGCGCTGAACGCGTCGGTGGAAGCGGCGCGCGCGGGGCAATACGGGCGCGGCTTCGCGGTGGTGGCCTCCGAGGTGCGCAGTCTCGCGCAACGCGCGGCCGGCGCCGCGAAGGAAATCAAAACCTTGATCGAAACGTCGCTGCATACGGTCACCACGGCCTCGCAAACGGCGGCGCGCGCCGGCGAGACGATGAATACCGTCGAGCAGACGGTCACGCAATTGACCCGCACGCTGTACGACATTGCGCTCGCGAGCCGCGGCCAGAGCGTGCAGATTGCGCAGATCAACGAAGCGGTCGGGCAGGTGGCCGGGCTGACCCAGCGCAATGCGGCGCTGGTCGAGCAGTCGGCGGTGGCATCCTCCGATCTTCAGCAACAGACGCAGTCGCTCGAGTCGGCGATGAGTATTTTTCATTTGCGCAGTGAGACGCGCGGTGAAGAGCGTAGCGAGGAAACGGCCGAAGTCGCGTAGAAGGCCGGCGGCGTTGTGAGTCCACGTGGCGTAGGTGTCGATCGGCCGGCGCTAGCTGTCGCAGTACACTGGCGCCAGCAATCCGTGAAATCACGGCATCGACGCAATGGAGGCACAACGTGACGCAAGTTCAAACGCAAGACGCGACGCATGCGGGGCTGCAACAGGAGGCATCGAAGTCATCCGAATGGGAGGTACGCTGCGAACTGGCGGCGCTATACCGTTTGATGGCCCATCTGAAGATGTCCGATCTGATCGACACGCACATCACCGCGCGCGTGCCGGGCGAGCCCGGTCATTTTCTGATCAACCGCTACGGCGTGTTGTTCAACGAAATGCGGGCGTCGGACCTGGTGAAGATCGACGCAGAAGGCCGCGTGGTGGAACGCGATCCGGACCCGGTCCGGCATCGCGTGAACGTGGCGGGCTTTGTGATTCATTCGGCGGTGCATGGCGCGCGCGAGGACATGCATTGGGTGATCCATGTGCATACCGCCGCGAGCAGCGCGGTGTCCGCGCAGGAAGACGGCTTGCTTCCGATCAGCCAGCATGCGCTGCGTTTCTATCGACGGCTCGCGTATCACGACTACGAAGGCATCGCCCTCGACACGGCCGAGCGTGAGCGTCTGGTGGCGGATCTCGGTGCGCACAAGGCCATGATGCTGCGCAATCACGGCGTGCTGGTCGGCGCGCCGAGCGCGGCGGAAGCGTTCAGCCTGATCTATTTTCTCGAACAAGCGTGCCGCATTCAGATCGGCGCGATGGCCGGTAACGCGCGTCTGCGGGTGCCGGACGCGGCGGTTTGCGAGAAAACGGCGAAGCAATTCGATGCGGCCGGTGAATACGACTTGATGGACCTCGCCTGGCAGGCTGCGCTGCGGCTGATCGGCGATCAGGCCGCCGCGTATCGAAGCTGATAAAAACTAATCCGGTAACCGGGCCGCGCATTGCATTAAATGCGCGGCCCGGGTAAAAAATACAGTTCATTCAAAAACGTTCATGCCGAATTGATCTGGCCAGAATCGATCTGATTCGCTCTAAAAATCCCCATTCACATTTCATCCGACCTCGCTATAATCCGAACGCCTGCATTTTTGGCACTTTACCTGCGCGAGCGCGATGGGCTTTTTGACGGGATGCCGACATCGCCATAAAAACGGACGCCGTCACACGGTTAATGGACCACGATAATGGCTGCCGCACAAAATATCAAAACGCTTTGTCAGAATCACTGGACGCAATGGAAAGCCGACTGCAGCGGCTTTCTGAAAGCCGTCGCCGCCGACCTCGACGTCACGTTGACGGGCGATGCAAATAGCATTGTCGACCAGATGGGTCGCTCGCCGTGGCTTCAACTCGGCGCGGATGCGGATAAAGCCGTTGCCTATGCCGGATTGAGTTATCTGGTGGTTGCCGCATTGAAGGCGACCCATCATGGCCATGTGGCGATTATCATGCCGGGTCAATCCAAACCCTATCCGCTTGCTTACTGGGGCCGCTATGGCGGCATCGGCCGGCAGAATACCGCGATTAACTTTTCGTGGAACCATGCGGATCTCACGAACGTGCAGTATTACGCCATCAAGCCATGAAACAGCATTTCGTCAAGCAGGTAGCGATTATCGTCGCCGGTCTGGTGGTGGCCGCACCGGTTGCGTTCGCGCAGACGTGTCATTACAGCGAAGTCGATCCCGGCAAGGGGAAGGTTAGCGCCGGCGAGTTGTCGATCGATCTCGGGCAAAGCGACGGCTCGGATAACCCGACCGCGTGGCTGGGGCCGGTCACCGTCACGCATGCGAGCGGCGAAGCGTGTTCGGTGGATCCGAACGTGAGCATCGTCGAACGTCCGCTGTACACGAACGGCAAGCAGCTGCTCGTTTCCGCGTACTCGGGTAGCGAACAGAACGTCTATGCGATCGATGCGGCGACCTGCAAGGTGCGGTGGAAGAGCGAGTCGTTTTCGGGGCGCGTGAAGCTGACGGGGAATCGGTTGCAGTTGGGTAAGCGCAGCGTGAAGCTGGGGGAAGATTGCACGCCGGTGCGGTGAGTTTTAAGGGGGGAGCGGTGGGGCGTGATTGTGATTCGCGATCCACAAACCGCCCCGTCACGACCCGCCCCTCACGGCGTCCCCAAAACGCGCCCATTCACCTTCTGCCCATACATCGACAGCGGCGAGTCGTGGAATTTCGCGCGCGTTGCCGCCACCGATCCCACAAAGCGCGGATCCTGCGGCCGCTCATGACTGTCCATGAACGTCGCCGCGTCCCACGCTTCCTGATCCGTCAGCGTTCCTCCGAGTCCCAGCGGCATATTCGCCTTGATGAAACCCGCGGCGTTCTGAATGTCGCCCATGCCCGCGCCCCAGTTGAACGAATGCGCGCCCCACAGCGGCGGGAAAACCGTCGCGCCGCCGCTGGATTGCCCCTGGCCGTCCGCGCCGTGACACAGCGCGCAGTGCTGCGCGTAGATCGCACCGCCTCTCGCGTAGTCCGCTTTCTGCGCGGGCGCGGGCAGTTTCGGATAGCCTTGCCCCGCCAACTTCGTACCGACAGGCGCGCCTTTCGCGAGCCAGTACGCGTAGCTTTCGAGCGCCACGAGAATCGGGTCGCCGAGCGGCGGCGCCTTGCCGTTCATGCTGTACTGAAAGCAGCCCTGCATGCGTTCGGCAAACGAGTTCACACGATTGTTCTTGGCGCGGTAGGCCGGATACAACGGATACGCGCCCCACAGCGGACTGGAATCCGCCTTGCGTCCCGCATCCAGATGGCAGCTCGCGCAATTGAGCGTATTGCCGACGTACTTGCCGGCGAACTGCGTCGTATGGGTAAAAATCTGTTCGCCGAGTTTGACGGATTGGCCGAAGCCATCCGTCGGCAGGGTGGATTCGGCGGGGGCGTGAACGGTTTTTTCGCGGGCGATGCAGCCGCGCTCACTGACGGTGCCGACGCAACGGCAGGCGCACTCCCGTCAGCAAACGCCACGCTCGAAGCCACACTCAACACCGCGCTCGACGCACCCATCAGCGCCATGCGAACCAGGCTGTTTCGATCGATCATGGCTTGCTCCCATTTGCCGACTTGCCCGCGCCGGTCACACCCACGCTCACGCCGGCATAGTAGTCGGCCACCGCCGTGATATCCGCGTCGGACAGTTTGCTCGCGACCACGGGCATCAGCGCCATCGGTCCAGGCGGACGCTTGCCGTCCTTCCAGTTATGCAATTGACTTGCGATATAAGCAGCCGGCTGCCCGGCCAACGGCGGAAACGTCGGGGCCACGCCGATGCCGCCCGGTCCATGGCATTGCACACACGCGGGCAGTGTCTGATCCCAGCGTCCGCGCGTGGCGATCCATGCACCGACATCGGCCGGCGTAACGGAAGCGCTGTCAGACGCTTTGATTCCGGCAGGCGCGGGCAAGCCGGCGAAGTAACTCGCGACCGCCGAGCGTTCGCTCGCGGTCAACAGCTTGGCCATGGGTTGCATGATCGGGTTCGGACGGGTGCCTTCGGCGAAGGCCGTCAACTGGGTCGACAGATAAGCGGCGCTCAGGCCGGCGAGTCGCGGGAAACCTGCCGCCGCGTTGCCTTCGCCTTTCGCACCGTGGCAGCCGATACAGGCCGCGACACCTTGTGCGGTGCCATGAGTGGCAATGTTTTGCCCAGCGCTAGCCTCGGTCGCCTGAGCCGCGGGCATGACCGATAACGTCGATGCCACGCTCACGGCCAGCATCGCGCAGGCACGCCGTAAATGGATGATGGAATCGTCCACATCGTCTCCTACGATTTGTCGTTTTATGTTCTTACGCAGGCTTCTGCCACTTCCGCCGCTTGCACCGCTTCTGCCTGGTACGCGGACAACGTTCGCCTGTGGGGACGCCGTGCTCGCGAAAGCGCTTCATTCTGCGCTCGAAGGATCGGCGGCGCTCGACTTCGAAGCCGCTTCATCATACTTCCCGAAGCCATAGCGCTGGAAGATATCGAACGCCTCGGGCGAGCGCAGAAACGCCAGCCACTGACGCGCCGCTTGCGGATGCGCCGCACCCTGAACCACGGCGCCGGCATAGATGGCCGTCGTGTTCTCGGCGGCCGGAATATCCACATGCTCCAGCGGATGCCCGATCTGCTCCTGGAACAGCGCTTCCGATTTCCACACCACGCCGGCATCCGCACGACCCTGCATCAGAAACAGCGCGGTTTCGCGATGATGAATATGCGTCAGCTCAGTCGACCCCGCCCGCACCTTGTCGCCGTACACGGTAGTCGCCAGCGCCTCGCCACCGGCCTTGACCAGCGACGCATTGATCTGCCGCGTCACGCCTTCGAACTCGGGGTTCGGCATGGCGAGACGCAAGCCGGGTTTCCCCAGATCATTGAGCGAGCTCACGTGTTGCGGGTTGCCTTGACGAACCATGATCGTCAACTGATTGGTCACGTACGGTACGGCGGGTCCGGTGAGCGTGCCGTCCGCGATCAGCGCCTTGACCTTCGCGAGCCCGGCGAAGTAGGCGTCGGGCTTGACCGTCCACGTCATATTGCCGACGGTGATCGTGCCGCCGGCCTTGATCTGCTTGACCAGCAGGCCGGGCGGAATCGTTTCCCAGTAGATGCGTCCGCGAAACTCGGGGTGATCCTGCTCGAAGCGGGCCACCAGCGGCGCCATCGCAAAGAAGTAGTTGCCGCCGACGAACAGCACCAGCTTCGGCGCCGTGAGGTCGCCGTGAAAATCGGCCAGCACGTCGACCTGCGGGACCGTGAATTCCATGCCGCGATTCACGGCGTCGTTGTTCGCACCGTGCTGCCAGGGCGGGAAGAGGTTCGGGTTCGAAGCAGGGCCTGGGCTCGCGTCTGGGCCTGGCGTAGCAGTCGCTGAAAACGCGCCAGTTGCCACGCAACACAACGAGACCGCCAACGTCATCCGCACGAACCGTCGAAAGCCCTGCGACGCGCTGAGCGCGTAACTAAACGGCATGACGACCCCCTACGCGATGTAGTGAAACCCGGCCTGCTGAAGTTCGACCAGCGTGGCCACCGCGCCTGGTGTGACGACCGCGCCTGGAATCACGTGGTTGGTCAGATCGGCCGCGAGCGCGTCGAGCGGCAGTTTGTCCGGATTCACGTTGGCGGCGTTCAGCCGGTCGGCCAGTTCCCAGATCGCGTTGTGGCACGACAGGAACACGACGCCGCGTTGCTGCAGCGCGGGAATGCAGTTTTCATGCGACGAAAACGCGCCGTCGGGGCTCTGATGATCCAGCGTGCCGCTGGCGGCGGCTGCCTTGTTGTCGAGTAACGAATTGGACGCGAACTTGCCGCCGCTCATTTTGGCGAGATCGTACTTGTCCCAGGCGAGCTGATCGAACAGCGCAAGATGCGCGGAACCGTGCGTGGCCGATACGGCCAGAAAATCCGGATGCCTGAACGACCAGATCTGCGCGTTCAACGAATTGCGCATCAGGTTGAGCCACGGGCCGGCAATGTCGGTGTTGTCCCACGCCTGTTTCGGACCGGCGCGATAGCCGATCACTTCCGTTAGCGCCGCGTGATCCCACTGATCCGGGTGGTCGAGAATCATCGGCACCGTTTTGAAGTCGCGGCGCCGTGGCGCGGCGGCGAGGCGCCGGGTCAGCTCGGTGAGGTTGGCGGCGCCGTCGGGCAGCAGCGACGCGGCGCCGGCCGCGAGCGCCTGCGATGAGCCGCCCGCGCTCACGATCGCCGTGCCGGCAGCGACGGCGAAGGTCTTCAATGCATTGCGGCGGGTAGTGTTGTTAGTCATGGTTATGTCTCCAACCTGTTGTCCGAACCGTTCGCCGTCGTGGTTGGGGGTCGAGGTGAGTCCTCGCGCCCGACAAGCTGCGGCGTCGTTGTCGCGTGCCTAGTCTAGAGACATCCGTTCCATAAAAACAATCATAAAATCGGATGTGAAGTATTGGCGCGTCCGATCGTTCGTTCTGTTTTTCTCAAGACGCTGTCAGATTTCTGCCGCGCCGAGCGCGGCTCTCGCACGCGACTCCTCGTCCCGATCGAACATGCCGATCAGCACGATCAGCGACTCCGCCGCCGTTCGCGTGGGCGATGCCGTAATCAGCACACGACGGCCGACCACGTGCAATTCATGCAACGCACCGTCGCTGTCCAGACGCACGAAGCCCTTGGCGCGCAGCAGCTTCGCCGAAAAACTTTGCAGCGCTTCCTTGAGCTTGCTGCGACTCAGGCACGCGTCGGTGACGAAAGAGAAACTGCTCAGCGCTGCGAGCGTGGGTGTGGGCGAGGCAGCGGCGGACAACGGCGACCCGTCGTGACACCGGGCGGGCACGACCTGACGGTCGAAGATCAAACCGAGCGGCACCACGCCATGAACCGCCTCGAGCATGACGCGGCTATGCGCTAGCGCTTCGACACGCGTTCTCACGGTCTCGCGCGACGTCTCATCGAGCAGATCCATCTTGTTCAGCACGAGGGCCGTTGCACCTTCAATCTGCCGTTGCGCGATATCGCCGACATATGGATCGGCAAGCGTCGCCTCGATGCGCTCGGCATCCACCAGCACGACCACGCCGTCGAGCCGGAACGCCCGATCGAGCAAGCCAATCTGCGCGATGCGAACCGGGTCCGACACGCCGCTCGCCTCGATGATCAGCAGATCCGGCGGATCGTCGCGCGAGCTGATGGCGAGCAGCGCGTCGACCAGCCGTCCGCCGATCGAACAGCACACGCAACCGTTCTCGAGATTGATCACGTCGTCGGTGCGTTCGCGGATCAGCGCGGCGTCGATATTGATCGAACCGAAGTCGTTGACGAGCACCGTGATACGGCGCGTGCCGGCGTTCGTCAGGACGTGGTTGAGCAGGGTGGTCTTGCCGGCGCCGAGATAGCCGCCGATCACGACGAGCGGAATCGCGCTCATCCCACCGGCGCCTGGAAGACGCGGCCGCCGAGCACCGTGCCCCACACTTCGAGGTCTTTGAGTCTTTCCAGTGCGACCTCGGCGGGATCTTCAGCCAGTACCGCGAAGTCCGCGAATTTGCCGACTTCGATACTGCCCACCAGGTGATCCATCTTCAGCGTGTAAGCGGCGCCCAATGTGATCGCGCGCAATGCATCCGCGATCGGCACGCGCTCGCTCGCCCCGAGAATGCGGCCCGACGACGTCTCGCGTTGCGCCGCGCACCATGCGGTGAACAACGGATTGAGCGGCGTGATCGGCGCATCGGAATGAAACGCGAACGGAATGCCCAGACGTCGCGCGGATTCGGCCGCGTTCATGCGGTTCGCGCGATCGGCGCCCATGGTCTGCGTGTAGTGCGCGTCGCCCCAGTAATAAAGGTGATTCGAGAAGAAGTTGATGCACAGGCCGAGGCTCGCCGCACGCCCGAGTTGGCTCGCGTCCGCCATCTGGCAGTGTTGCAGCGTGTGCCGATGATCGCGGCGCGGATGGCGTGTCAGAAGCTGCTCGAACGCGTCGAGCACGAGTTCGGTCGCTTCGTTGCCGTTGGTGTGAACATGCAGTTGCAGGCCGGCTTCATGGAACGGCGTGAACACCTCGACGAACTGGCTCGGCGGAATCAGCCATAAACCGTTGGGCTTGCCGTTCAGATAGCCGGGCCATTTCAGCCGCGCGGTGAAGCCCTGAATCGATCCGTCGACGATGAATTTGACCGGCCCGAAATGCAGCTTCGGCGTCGCGGTTTTCATGGCGTCGAGCACCCGTTGCGCGCCGCCTTCGGGACTGCGTTGCGGCGCGAACGCGGGCATGATCCGCACCGGAAAATCCGCCGCCCCGGTGACGTCGCGCAGATTGCGATTGCCGCGTTCGGAGAAGTCGTTGACCAGATCGGTGGCGGTCGTCACGCCGGCGAGTTGCGCGACGCGGCCGAAATTCCAGATTGCCTCGACGCTCTCGCTCGCGGCGATCGACAAGCCGCCGCCGATCACCCGATACACGGGGAACATCGCCGCGAACTCCTGCAATTCGCCGGTGGGTTGCCCGCTGCTGTCCTTGTCGATACCGTCGATATCGGTTTCTTCGTCGATACCCGCGCGTTGCAGCATCAGCGAATTGACGTTCATCAGATGGACGCTCGCATGCAGGATCACGATGGGACGCTCGGCCGACACCGTGTCGAGTTCGCGTACGGTCAGACGCTGCGTGCCGAAGAAGATCGGATCGAAGCCCCACGCGAGCAGCGGCGCGTCGGCGGACGGCATGTCCGCTTGCGCTTCGCGCAAACGCTCGATCACCGCGTCCAGCGTTTTCAATCCCGGCCAGCGGCGGCCATCGGGGCCACGGCGGTCGTAGTAGCCGACGTAGACGGCGTCCCACATCGCGCCTTCCATCAGATGGCAATGCCCTTCCACGAAGCCGGGCATCAGCACCTTGTCGCGGAAGGTGTCGACGACGTCGGCATCGCCCCATTGCTTCACGTCGTCCGCGTCGCCTACCGACAGAATCTGGCCGTCGCGAATCGCGACGTGGGTGGCGTGGGGCTGCATCGGGTTCATCGTCACGATCTTCTTCGCGACGAACACCTGAGTCCGGTTTCGGTTATCTGACTGTGTCATGGGCAGGAATAGTGGTTCGGTCAGGGCAATGCATGCGCACGGCTCGCTTTCGCGGTGAGATTCACCGCGGTCAGCACCAGCAGATTCACACCGAGACACAGCAGTCCCAGATTGAAGCCGCCGAGGTCGACCTGCAGCATATACAGAATGACCGCCAGCACCTGTCCGGTCAACATGCCGCAAGCAATCGCGGCGGGCCGCACGCGCAGGCCGAACAGAATGATGATCACGCCCGGAAAGAACTGTGTGACGCCGTAGTAGGTGGTGTTGATCAGCGTGAGCATCAGATTCGGCGTGAGCAGCGTCATCACGATCGACACCAGCAGATACAGCACGATTACCACTTTCGCGCTTTTCTTCTGACGCGACTCGGGCATGCCGGGCAGCAGATTGCGCGTGACGATCGGACCGATCGCCAGACAGATGCCGGCCAGTACCAGCAACCCGGACAACGACGCGCCCGCGGCGACGAGCCCGAGCAGCCAGCCGGGCAGCAGACGGATCGCGGCGGCGAAGAACGCTTCGTTCGGCGACGCCAGTTGCAGGTTCTGGCTGATCGCATAGTAAGAGGCGACCACGAGGAACGGATACATCAGCATGTAGAGCGGCATGGCGACTTGCGTGCGGCGGATCGTGTTCGCGCTCTTCGCGGTGAAGAAGTTTTGCACCGCGAACGGCATCACGTAAAAGCCGAGCGACTGGAACAGCATGGTGCTCATGGAGAAGGTGAGCTGATGCGAGTTCATCCGGTTGCTCACATGCAGACTGGCTGCATGGAAGACGTCGGTCACGCCGGTTTCCATGGCCACCGCGACACCGGTCACGACGATCGCGGCGACCATCAGAATGTCTTTCAGCACGGCGATGTAGGCCGATGCGCGCACGCCGGCAATCGCGATATAGGTGAACGCGAGCAGCGCGGCGAACAGGATCAGATACAGCGGTTTGAAGTGCCAGCCGAGACCGTTCAACGCGGCGACGAGTCCGGTGAATTGCAACTCGCCCCATGGCAGCAGAAACACGATCGCCGAGGCGGCCACGATCAACTCCAGCGGACGGCTCTGAAAATGGCCCTTGAACAGATCGGGCAGCGTGATCGCGTTATAGCGTTTGCCCGCTTGCCAGATTTTCGGGCCGATGAAATAGCCGACTGGATAGGCCAGCAGAATGTAGCCGAGAAACCAGACGCCGTAGGTCGGTCCTTTCGCATAGATGCCGCCCGGAAAGCCGACCATCGTGCCGATGCTGTAGATCTCGCCGGCAGCCAGGAAGAACACCAGGTAAGCGCCGAACTGCCGCGACGCCACGAAGAAGTCATGCATGCTTTGCGGGCCGCGTCCCTGATTGGAACGGATCGCAAGATACAGCGAGAAAGCGATGAAACCGAGGAATACGGCGGTGGCCATCCGGACACTCCTTTAGCGGTTTTGCGGGTGGGACTCGTCGTGATGGCTGTCGAACACGCGCCAGCAGATCATCAGGCAGCCGGAAGTGAGAATGAACCACGCGAAGATCCACGCGTAGATGAACGGCACGCCGAACACGAAGCGGTCGACGGAAGCCACCCACGGCAGCAGGCCGATCACGCCCAGATACGGAATGCCGAGTCCGATAAAGAATTTGAGCACCTTGGTTCCTCGCGGATGAAGTCATGGATGATTAAGCGAGCCTGACCACCAGTGTTGCCGAACAAAAAAACAGAACCATAGAGCCAGTTGACGGGACTCGTTGAGTCCAATTCAGTGTACGCCGCAGAGGTGACGAAACCCCGACGGTGCGCCCCGTGCCACGCGGGAGCGCAAGCCGTGCCGTAGCGTGCTGCACCAGGCGAAAGCCCGGCACTGGACCTACCCGTCAGACAAACCCCCTGCCTACAATTTCCGCACGGATCGCCGGGTCGGTGGCGGCATCCCATGCGTGACCGAAAATCATCCAGGAGAAGAGCTTCATGGCTCAAACACAAACCGCACAACCGCAAGTCACGGCCGAGACGCTCGCCGCGTTTTCCGACGCCTTCAATCGTCACGACGCGCAGGCGTTGATGGGTTTCATGACCGAAGACTGCGTATTCGACGCGGCTGGCGGGCCGGAAGTCTTCGGCACACGTTTCGTCGGCAGGGAAGCGACGCGCGCGGCGTTCGAAGCGGTCTTCAAGACCTTCCCCGACGCGCACTGGGGGCAAGGCCGTCACACCGTGAACGGCGAGCGCGGCGTATCCGAATGGCTGTTCACGGGCACGCATGCGGAAGGCTGGCGCATCGAGGCGGAAGGCTGCGATCTGTTCGAGTTCCGCGACGGACTGATCGCGGTCAAGCGCGCCTTCCGCAAGGAACGTCCGAAGCAGAACGTTTGATGCTCACAGGAGCCGCAGATGGAGCACAGTGAAATCGAACGCGTCGCGCAGCGTCTGTCGTCGGAGCGCGAGGACGATACCCGCTACGATCCCACCTACGACCCGCTGGTGTCGCCCGGACCGGGCTGGGGCAAGCAGTACGCGCCGACCTACTGGGTGGCGACCGCCGGCACGCCGCCCGCCGACGACGGCCCGATTACCGCTGACGTGGATGTGGACGTGGCGATTATCGGCGGCGGGTATACGGGGCTCGCGACGGCGCTGTGTCTCGCGCGCGAGCACGGCATCAAGGCGGTGGTGCTGGAAGCCAACAAGACCAGTTGGGGCTGCAGCAGCCGCAACGGCGGGCAAGGGCAGAACGCGTCGGGACGGCTGTCGCGTTCGCAATGGATCGAGCGCTGGGGCAAAGACGTCGCGCTGAAAATGCACGACGAGATTCAGGAAGGCTTCGACAACTTCAAGTCGCTGATCGCGGAGATCGATTGCGATCCACAACCGGGTGGCCACTTTCTGATCGCGCACCGGCCGCGCATCATGCAGAAGCTCGCTGCGGAGGCCAAGGTCTGGAAGGACGTGTTCGGCTATCCGTCGGAGTTGATCGACCGGCAGACGTTTCAGCGCGAATATGTCAACGACGCGGAAGCGGCCGGCGCGCTGCACGAGCCCGAGGGTATCGGCATCCATGCGCTGAAGCTCGCGTTCGGCTATCTGCGGCTCGCGCGCGAAGCGGGCGCGAAGGTGCATCCGGCGAGTCCGGTGCTCGGCTGGGAGACCATCAACGGGATTCATCATTTGCGCACGCCGGGCGGCATGGTTCGCGCGCGCGCGGTGGGGATCGCGACCGGCGCTTATACGGCGCAAACGCTGCATGATTCGTTACGCAGTCGCATCATGCCGATCCTGTCGAATTCGATGGTGACGCGTCCGCTCACCGCGCAGGAAATCGCCGCGTGCAATTTCCGCACGACCCAGGTGCTGACGGATACGCGCACGCTGCGCTTTTACTATCGCTTTCTGCCGGATAACCGCCTGCAGATCGGCAGCCGTTCCGCGATCACCGGCGCCGATGCGCCGAATCCGCGCCACTACGAACTGCTGGTCGACGGCATGGTCCGCAAGTTTCCCGCGCTGCGCGGCGTCGCGATCGACTACTCGTGGTGGGGCTGGGTGGACGTCAGTCACGACATGATGCCGCGCGTGTTCCAGCCGGATCCGCGGGAGACGATCTATTACGCGCTGGGTTATGGCGGCAACGGCGTGTCGTATTCGCAGCAGGCCGGGCGGCGGCTGGCCGAACGTATTGCAGGGAAGGCAGCGAAGGAGACGCTGCCGATTTTCGCGTCGCCCTTGCCGGGGCATCCATTCGCGCCGTTCCGGCGGATCGGCCAGCGGGCGCTGTACCAGTTGTACTTCCGTCGTGACGAGAAGCCGTAACTCGCGTAGAAATATAAAAAACGGAATGATTTGTATCGGAAAAATAAACTGCGTATCATGAACCGGCGAGGCCGCGCCACGCTTTTCCGTGTGCGCGGCCCTTGTCGTGAGGCAGGCCAAATACTGGCCAAACACAGGCCAGGCAGGCGACGCACAGAGCACAGAGGAGAGCGCAGTGACCGATATCTCGACAGCCCGACCCGACCGCATGGTTTCGGTGCGCACGGTGTTCGGCATCGATTCAGGCTTGATGGTGCCGGCCTTCAGCGAACGCGACGACCACGTGCCGGACATCGACGAGGTGTACCGCTTCAATCCCGAGGTGACGCTGGCGATTCTCGCCGGCTTCATGCGCGAGCGCCGCGTGATGGTGCAGGGTTTGCACGGCACCGGTAAATCCACCCATATCGAACAGGTTGCCGCACGCCTGAACTGGCCGTGCGTGCGCGTGAATCTCGACGGTCATATCAGCCGCCTCGATCTGGTCGGCAAAGACACGATCGTCGTGCGCGACGATCTGCAGGTGACCGAGTTTCAGGAAGGCATCGTGCCGTGGGCGTTGCAGCGTCCCATGGCGCTGATCTTCGACGAATACGACGCGGGCCGACCGGACGTGATGTTCGTGATCCAGCGCATTCTCGAACGCGACGGCAAGTTCACGCTGCTCGATCAGAATCGCGTGATTCATCCGCATCCTTTTTTCCGGCTATTTGCTACGACCAATACGGTCGGGCTCGGCAATCTGAACGGTTTGTATCACGGCACGCAGTTGCTGAATCACGCGCAGATGGACCGCTGGAATGTGGTGGCCACACTCAATTACCTGCCGCGCGAAGAAGAGGCGAGCATCGTGCAGGCGCGCGTGCCGGAGCTGGCCGATGAGGCCGGCCGCAGGCTGATCGAGTCGATGATCAGCGTCGCCGATCTGACGCGCAAAGGCTTCGCCACCGGCGATCTGTCGACGCTGATGTCGCCGCGCACGGTGATCGACTGGGCGGAAAACTGCCAGATTTTCCGCGACCCGGCGCTCGCGTTTCGCCTCACGTTCGTCAACAAGTGCGACGAGGCCGAACGGGCGATCGTCGCCGAATATTTTCAGCGCTGCTTCGACCGAGAACTGGACAGTGAGGTCCGCTCCACGGAGGCGCAATGAGCGCCGCCGAGCGACAAGCGGCGCGTCGTGCGGAGCAGCGGCAGAATCTGTGCGCGGCGGCCGCGCGCGCGTTCACCGGCGACGCGCAATTGCATTACCGCGCCGGCCGTTTGTGTCGCGGGTTGCGTCCGCTGCCGCTGCATGCACCGCATCTGCGCACCGATCCGCAAGTGGACGATCTGGCCTCGCTGCGCGGTGCGGCGGATGGCGCGGCGTTGCGGCTCACGCATTCGGACGCGGTTCTGCACGCGAGCCTTTGCCCTACGGAGCCGGTCGAACGTTTGCTGTTCGAACTGTTCGAGCAACTGCGGTGCGAAGCGCTGGCGCCGGTTGCGATGCCGGGGCTTGTGCACAATCTGCGGCATCGTTTCGAAACGTGGTCGCGTGCTTTTTGTCGCGCGGGATTGGCGGATGGGCACCTTGGGATTCTGCTTTATACGGTTGCGCAGATCGTCTGGTCGCGATTGTCGGGCTGGCCCGTGCTGGAGGAAAGTGAAGGTCTGATCGAAGCGACGCGCGCCGCGATCACGCCGACGTTGGGCGTGTCGCTCGCGGCACTGCGTCGGCATCGCGCAGAACAGCGCGTGTTCGCGCTTCATGCGCTCGAACTGGCGCGTCTGGTTGGCGTGATGATGCGCGAAGCGCGTGGGGACGCCGCAGAAGAGGACGTAGACGCGCTCGAAGACGATGAAGCCGTGCGCGTGATGTTCGCGCTATGGTTCGATTCCGACGCCGGCGAGCAGGTCGACATGGGTCTTGCGGCCACTGGTGACAGCCGCGTGCTGCGAGAGGCCGATCAGCGTTATCAGGCCTACACGACACGCTATGACCGCGAGCTTGTGCCCGCCCCAGGAATTCGAAGGGAGTTGCTCGCGCAATACCGCGACCAGCTCGATCAACGAATCGCCGCGCAACGCATCAACGTGCCCCGGCTCGCGTATGCGCTGAAGGCGGCGCTTGCCGTGCCGCGTCGCGATGGCTGGTCGTTCGGCGAAGAGCAGGGGCGTGTGGACGGTCGCCGGCTCGCGCAACTCGTCAGCTCGCCGGGCGAGCGGCGTCTGTTTCTGCTCGATCGTTACCGGCCGATGGCCGATTGCATGGTGAGTTTTCTGATCGACTGTTCGGGGTCGATGCGGGCACATATCGAACAGGTCGCGGTGCTGGTCGACGTGCTCACGCGTGCGCTCGATCAGGCCGGCGTCGCGACTGAAGTGCTCGGGTTTAGTACTGGAGCATGGAATGGTGGGCGGGCAAGGTTGGACTGGTTGGCCGGTGGCAGGCCACAGCATCCGGGACGTCTGAACGAAGTCGCTCATCTCGTGTTCAAGGATGCCGCGACGAGTTGGCGGCGCGCGCGCACGAATCTCGCCGCGTTGTTCAAGGCCGATCTGTTTCGTGAAGGCGTGGACGGTGAAGCGGTCGATTGGGCATGCACGCGTTTGCGCGCGCGCACGGAGCCTCGGCGGATTTTGATCGTGATTTCGGACGGTAGTCCGATGGACAGCGCGACCGCGCAGGTCAACGACGCGTATTACCTCGACAATCATCTGAAGCTGGTGGTCGCGCGCAATGAAGCGGCGCGCGATGTCGAAGTGTTGGGGCTTGGGGTAGGGCTTGATCTGAGTCCGTATTACCAGCGCTGTCTTGCGGTGGATCTGTCGACGCCGCCGGATATGGCGCTGTTCGGTGAAGTGGTGAGCTGGATTGGCGCGCGGCGGTAGGGGGCTTGGGCCGTGCGGATGGTGTGAGGTTGCACCGATCACGTCGCGCTGCGAATTCAACGCAGGGACTATGACTCTCGTTGAAGACTGAGAATCGCCCTTCCTATCGGGTTGCCTGGCACTAACGGATTCGGCATCCAGGCCGTACTGACTTCGAGCGTGTCTCCGTCGAGCTTGTAGAAGCGTTCCTGCTCAGTGCCGTTCCAGGCTTCGTTCCAGCACGAGTCGATCTTTACGATGAACCTGTCGCGTTCTATCCGATATCGTCCTGTATAGGCCATCACGGTGCGGAAGAGTGCCACCATTTTCTCGTCTGTATTGCCTGGCTCGCGTGCCTGTGCAGTGACTAGTACCATCATTCGGTCATCCGCGCTGAACATAAGGTACCCGTTGGGATCGGCGCCCCACGGTTGAGTACGCTCCTTTGAATCCTGAAGCTCGGTTTCAAAGGAAACCAATCGCCAGTTACCGTGGAGATTTGTGTCGTGCTCGGACATATTCCCTTCCCGTAGTGGTTCGCCTGAATGTAGCTGCATGTCGAATGTTTGAGATAGCGCCTGTTTTTCAAGAAGCCCGACGGCCGAATGACCAGGAGAATGTCTCCATTGCCGATAGGCTTGCTCAACGTGTACCCACCGGCTACGGATCTTACTGTTCCTGGGCGCTTGTGGCTCGCCTCCATACGCCTGCCAGCGTCGCAGGCACCCATTGCTCGGCCGGGCAGCGACTCCAGGTGTCGGCAAGGAAAATCATCGATTCGTCACCACTCGTCTGCCGAGCCTTCTCCAGCTCCAACAACAGCAGCGTACCTGCGGAGTAGGGGCAGCCACCGACCGTTCCACTCGATGTCGCTTGGCGAAGGACCACGCCCGGGGCGAAAAGGCAGCGATCGCTGACCATCTCGGGCGAGAGTGTCTGCCGCACCGAGGCATCGAGATAAAGACTATGCATTTGATTCAGGCCTTTTGCGACATTGTGTATTGCTACGGCGACCGCGTGGACACCTGCAAGGTCTCCGCCGACCATTGGAGCGAGTAACGCCTTCGCGCGGGTCATTTTGCCGGTTATTTGCCAAGCCAGATTGCGCAGCGTATTTCCCGGCGCAAGCGACGCGGCAATCACTTGCGCAGCGGCCCAGGTGGCTTCGCCGGCTTCGAAGCTGGGACTGAATAAACGGCCTATGACCTGCTGCACAAGCGGCCCGACTGCTACGGCAGAGTTTGTGTCGCGAACCCACGCTGCCAGCGGCTCCAGATCGACGGGGGCCGCGCGAAATATCTTGCAGGAAGTACGGCGCTCGTAGGTGTGGCAAACGAGATGGTCAAACATGGCGCACTCCCGGCATCGGTGCTTAATCGTTACGCCGGGTTTTGGCTTCATCCGCTTGATCTGCCGCGAATTGCAATTTTGGTCTCAGTCGGCTCAAGAATCGCAAAAGTTGCAGCGCCGGCTATCGCTGGCGCTTGCATTGGGATCGCTATCCGCTCGGCTTGCGGGGCGCTTCTTTAAGCTCGACGCTCACCCGATGGCGAAATTATGGACATGTCTGAACGTCAGACACAATCGGACATTCAAAACGGGCCATCGGCACAACCCCGAGCGGCCGTACCCGGCCGAACCCAGTCTCCGCCCGCATGAATTGGCTACTTTTTCTGAAAGTACAACCTCGATGCAAATCAGGAGGCACCACGGCGATAGACACAAGGTGCTGCCATTACGCAGCATCGCGCCCACTATCAAGGGTTCTCTGCAATCTCCGACGCTCAAGCCCGTTACGCAATTGCCCCGCAACAAAAGCGCTGGCGATCACCGCCAGATAAAACGTAACGAGGTTATGACGCCAGCTTTCGAGGGCGAATTGATGCGCAACCAGTTTCGGATCGAGCGCTGGCAGAGTGAAGTTCTTTGCCTCGACGGCGCGCATCATCCGGAAAAAGCCCACCGCGGACAGCAGCGGCAACAGGGTGACTAGCGCCAGCAGCGCAGGCTTCAGTCGACGAGCCAACGGATAGTGGCGCAATCGGAACCACAGTCCAAGGCATCCGTGTATCCAGCCGGGTGCGAGCAGAGCAAGTTGCAAACCCTGCTTGCCGCTCATGAGCAGCGCGACGATGACGCGTTCATAGTCGGGTTCAAAGCCATAGAGCGAGGACGCAAGGCGCGTTGTCACCGCATGGCGTATGAGCAGCAGCGGCAGGCTAAGGCCTGCCCAAAGGCGGATCCATTCGGCGGGTGGCAACGTCCAGTGGCGACGGTCATATATCGTGCGCAACGCCAGCGAGAAATGCAGCGCCGCCGCACCGTATAGCGCGATCGTGCCAGCCTTGCTTCGCCAGAGTCGCAGCGCCAATGCGAGTCCGTGTCCGGCAAGCTCGAGTGACCAGATCCCGAGCGCATGATTGACCAGGTGGAAAAAAAGATAGATGAGCAGCACCACACCCGACCCGAGTTGCAAACGGCGCAGAATGGAGTGCATCTGAACGTTCAACTCGCGGTAGCGGCGAATATGCCGATCATCGCTTTGCCATTTGCTTTCTGGTGAGCACGGCGCTCCCGCTTCGTGCGGGCAAGGTGCGCCGGGTGCAATCGAATAAAACGCTCGATGATGTCCATTTTGACCCTCTCTTCCGTGTGTGCTTTCCTTGCAAGACTATTCGCGAGGGCCGTTTATTCCCTCATTCGTCCGGCGACAGGCGACAGGCAAGGGCAGGCAGACGCGCGTCGTTGCCGCGTTGAGCGCGTGGAAATCTCACGGGAAGAGGGGCGACCAATCTCTCGAAAGCGTCGCCCCGATGGCTGCGCTATGACCTATGGCCGCCGGCGGGTTCGATCCGGTTACCGGGTTCCAGGAGTTGATGATCCATAGCGAGCCGCGAGGTCAGCCGGGCTGAGTCGCGCACGCCGTTGTTCAGCTTTTGCTCAAGGCGTTTTCGTTTGCAGCAAATCACGCGCGTGGCCGAGCATGCCATCGGCGATCTTGCCCGAGTCGATCTGGTAGCTACCGTCACGCAACGCGGCCTTGATCGACTCGACCTTCGCCGTATCGATGTCCGAATCGCCTGACGTGTGCACCGCCGACATTGACGAGAGACTGACGGTCGAATTCTGCGCGTCGGCAGCGCTGATCGGTTGCACGGACTCGACCGCGCCCTCCGCATCGCTATTGACGGTTGTGCCTCGTGCGCCGCTCTGTCGAGCTGTGAGCGGATAATTGCTGGATTCAATCTTCATGGTATATGTTCCCCATCTGTTGAATCCTTTAACGGTCCCGCGTTTGAAATCTTCACCCTGTCGCATGAAGCGCAACGGTGCCAGGGGTCCGTTTCAAGCCGCCAAGCCTTGCTGGGCGGGACCTGCAGCCACCTGGAACAAATTGAAACAAAGTGTGAGCAATACCACACAGCACCCCATTTACCACGTGTGAACAAACGTATCCGCCGCCCTTTACCGCCGCAATGGCCCTTTCCGCCGCGTCGCGATGTCGCTGGTCGCTCGTTAGGCGATCTCGTCGCGCTTCAATATTGCGGCGCGGAGTCGTGGCTCTGGCAATGCCGCTGCGGCGGGCATGTAACTGCCGCGCTGAAGAAGGTGGAAAGCGGAGAAGTGCAGGATTGCGGTTGCCGTGAGCAGCGTCGTGTGTGGCGGTCGCGGCCGGGCTCCCCCGCGCTGAAAAGCGGCGAGGTTTTCGGCCAGTTGACAACGCTGCGGTACGCCGGCGATGGATTGTGGACTTGCCGCTGCGAATGCGGTGCCGAAACGACCGTGAGCGCCGGTCGGCTGCGAACGGGCAGGGCGCGCTCGTGCGGCGTTTCTTGCCTTGCGGCGTCGACGGATCGGGCGGCATAGCCCGACCCTCTGCCCATCAGATAGGCTTCAAAGCGCAACGATCCTTACACGTATCGTGCTTCGTCGAGATCGGCAAGCAGCGTCGGACCCGTCGGCTTCCAGCCCAACCGTGCCTGCGTCAGCGCGCTCGACGCCGGCATATCCAGACCGACAAACATCCCCATCCATCCGAAGTGCGCCGCCGCTTCTTCCCTCGAGATCGACACGACCGGCAGGTTCAGACCGCGTCCGAGCGACTCGGCAATCTCGCGGCTGCTGATGCCTTCTTCTCCGACCGCATGGTAACGGGCACCCGGCTCGCGCTTTTCGATCGCGAGCCGATACAGACGCACAACGTCGGAAAGATGACCCGCGGGCCAGCGATTACGCCCTTCGCCCACATAGGCCACCACGCCTTTCTCTTGGGCAATGGCGACCAGCGGCGTGATCAGCCCCTGCTTGAAAGGATTGTGAACTTGCGGCAGCCGCATCACCGATACATTGATGCCGGCCTCAAGCAGCGCATTGCCGGCCAGTTCCGAGCCGATCCGCGGATTGGGGTGGGCGGTGTTGAAAACGTCTTCGCTCGCCGGTTCGCCGTGCTCACCGCTGCCCACACCCGTTCCGGACGTAATGAGCAGTGGACGATCCGAGCCGGTGAGCGCGGACCCGAGTGCGGCGATGGCACGCTTATCCTTCTCGCAATTCGCGACGAAGTTCGAGAAGTCGTGATCGAAGGCCGCGTGGATGACGGCATCCGCTTTCGCGGCGCCTTCGCGCAAGCTCGCGGGGTCCTCCAGGGTGCCGCGATGCACTTCGGCGCCCGCATCGGCAAGCGCTTGCGCGCCGGCGTCCGAACGCGTCATGCCGATTACGTGATGGCCGGCTGCGATGAGCTCGGGAACGAGGGCCGATCCGATAAAACCCGTCGCGCCCGTGAGAAAAATACGCATAGTGAACTCTCCGTGTGTGTCACCCGTTCACTATCCGATCATTTCTCCTTCCGTAGAAGTGGTGAGCTCATCATGGTAAACCGACTAACAGGATCCGACGCGCGCAAGCGCCGCTTGCGCCTGGACCGCCGTCACGGCGATCACATAGTAAATATCATCCGCACTGCACCCGCGCGACAGATCGTTAGCCGGTTTTTGTAAGCCCTGCAGCAACGGCCCAATCGCCTTCGCACCGCCGATCCGCTCCGCGAGTTTGTAGCCGATGTTGCCCGCTTCGAGACTCGGAAACACCAGCACATTCGCGTGCCCCTCGACCTGCGAATGCTTGACCTTGCGCAGCGCGATTTCGGAGACGATCGCGGCGTCGAGCTGCACGTCGCCGTCGATCATGAGATGCGGCCGACGTTCCTGCACTCGATGCGTCGCGTTGACCACTTTATCGACCGCGGCATGATGCGCGCTGCCGCTGGTCGAAAACGACAGCATGGCGACACGCGGTTCATCCATCAGCAGGCTGCGTCCGCTGTCGGCCGCGGCAATCGCGATCTCGGCGAGCTGGTCGGCATCCGGTTCGACAACGAGCGCGCAGTCGGAAAAGATCAAGCCGCCCTTGAGCGTGTGGAACGGCTCGCACAGCATCATCAGGAAGAAGCTCGACACGAGTTTGAACGACGGCGCAATGCCGATCACCTGAATCGCGGTGCGCACCACGTCGGCGGTGGTGTTGACGGCGCCGGACACGGAACCGTCGGCGTCGCCGAGACGCACCATCAGGTTCGCGAAGCACAGCGGCTTGAGGATTTCCTGTTGCGCCTGATCCAGCGTCATACCTTTCTCGCCGCGCAGCGCGAACAGTTCGGCGGCGTAGGCAGCGGCGAGCGGCGAACTCGCGGGCTCGACCAGTTCCATACCGGACAGATCGATATCGAAGCTCGCGGCGGCCTCGCGAATGCGCGCGGCGTCGCCCACCAGCACGATACGCGCGACACCTTCACGGCTCGCGCGTTGCGCGGCCTGCAGCACGCGCGGATCGTCGGCTTCGCTCAGCACGATGCGCATGGGCGATGCGCGCGCCTGGTCGATGATGCGAAGAATGGCTTTCATGGCAATGCCCGATAACGGAGGCCGCAAGACACGCAGCGAAGGGGCCGTGCAGAGGAACGCCGCGAACGGCATTCGAACCGGCGACCCGCAAGCACGGCGGGCTCCGACCGCCTCAAGCTACAAGACGAAAACCGGAGCCCGCCGACACTCAGATGCCTGCTGTGCTCAAACGTAGTCCTTGTACTTGTCGAGCATGCGCACCGGCTTGGCGAGCGCATCGCGGCGGAACGGGTCGCCCAGTTCGCGGGTACACATGATCTCGATGATCGTGGTCTTGCCGTGATTCATCTGCAGATCGATGGCGCGCTTCAATGCCGGGCCGACGTCCTCAAGTCGGTCCACCACGATCCCTTCGGCGCCCATTGCCTTCGCGATCTCCGCGAAGCTCTGGTTGTCGAGTTCACCGGCGACGAAGCGGCGGTTGTAGAAGTCCACCTGGTTCTTCTTCTCCGCGCCCCATTGGCGGTTATGAAACACCACGGCCGTCACCGGAATGTTGTGGCGCACGCAGGTCATGGTTTCCATCATGCTCATGCCCCACGCGCCGTCGCCGGCATACGAAATGGCGGGGCGGTGCGGCGCGGCAACCTTCGCGCCGATGATGGTCGGGAACGCGTAGCCGCAATTGCCCCAGCTCATCGCCGCGAAGAAGCTGCGCGGCTTGTTGAAGCGCAGGTAGCTGTTGGAGACGGAGTTGATGTTGCCGATGTCCGTCGAGACCATCACGTCTTCCGGCATGGCCTTTTCCAGTTCGCGCAGCACCTGGCGCGGATGCAGATAGGTGCCGCCACCCGGCGTGCGTTCCTGCTTCTGCTCCTCGATCATGTCGAGGCTGTACGGGTCGCGTTCGTGGGTCCACTCATCGAGTTCTTTCTCCCACGCCGCTTTTTCCGAGGCGATCTGATCGCCGCGTTCGTTGCGGGTCGCGTCGCAGGCAATCTTGCGATCGGCCAGACGCTGCGTCAGCGCAATGGCGGCCGCCTTCGCATCGCCGCAGATGCCGACCGAGATCTTCTTCACGAGGCCGAGCATCTTGTGATCGGCGTCGATCTGGATGATCTTCGCGCTGGTCGGCCAGTAATCCATGCCGTGCTGCGGCAACGTGCCGAACGGCCCGAGCCGCGAGCCGAGCGCGATCACCACGTCGGCGCGCGAGAGCAGCTTCATCGCCGCCTTGGAACCCTGATAGCCGAGCGGGCCGCACCACAGCGGATGATTCGCCGGGAACGAGTCGTTGTGCAGATAGCTGTTGACCACTGGCGCGCCGAGGCGCTCGGCGAGCGCCTTGCATTCTTCGACGGCGTCGGCCATCACCACGCCGCCGCCGGAAATGATCACGGGGAATTTGGCCTGCGCGAGCAGTTCGGCGGCTTCGTCCAGACGCTGATCGCCGCCGGCGCCGCGGTCGAGCCGCTGCGGTTGCGGAATCTCCACCTTGACCTGACCGTAGAAGTAATCGCGCGGAATGTTGAGCTGGGTCGGGCCCATTTCCGCCATCGCGCGGTCAAAGCAGCGGCCGGTGAATTCCGCCATCCGCGCAGGGTGCGTGACGTGGCCCTGGTACTTGGTGAACTCCTGGAACATGGGCAGTTGTTTGGCTTCCTGGAAGCCGCCGAGACCGATACCCATGGTGCCGGCTTCCGGCGTCACGATCACCACCGGGCTATGCGCCCAGTAGGCCGCCGCGATCGCCGTGACGCAATTGCTGATGCCCGGGCCGTTCTGGCCGATCACCACGCCGTGACGGCCCGACACGCGCGAATAACCATCGGCCATGTGGCCGGCGCCTTGCTCGTGAACCACGGGAATCAGGCGGATGCCGGCGGGTGCGAAGATGTCCATCGCGTCCATGAACGCCGAGCCCATGATGCCGAACATGTCGGTCACACCATTGGCCGCCAGGGTTTCGACGAAGGCTTCGGACGGCGTCATGGCTTGCGGGCCGCTCGCGCGGTGGTCGGCGCTGGCGTCACGCGGGGAAGGATTCTGCTCGCTCATGGGGGTGTCTCCGGCTCTTTAAGATAAGTGGAACAAAAAATACCGAAAAATGCTTGGTGTCTAAAATGTAGGGCAGGCTTTTCGGGGCGTCAATCGAAAATACAATAAGTGGAACGTTTTGTACCAATATGTTCCGATATGCGAAGGGCGACACGGCAGCGCTTTACGAGCGTTGCCGCCCGAGCCGTTAAACCCGGCCTTTCCACGGCACCAGCACGCGTTCGAGGTAGCGCATCAGCAGGTCGAAGCAGAGCGCGAAGAAGCCGATCACGATGATCCCCATGATCACGACGTCGCTTGCGAGGAACTCCGCGGCGTTGAGCACCATGAAGCCGAGGCCGCTGGTTGATGCGACCATTTCGGCGGCCACCAGCGTGGTCCAGCCGACGCCGATGCCGATCCGCATGCCGGTGAAAATCTCCGGCATCGCCGACTTCAGGATCACGTACAGCACCACTTGCGTACGCGAGGCGCCCATCGAATACGCGGCGTGAATCTGTTCGATCGACACCGAGCGCACCCCGGCGCGCGCCGCGATGGCGAGCGGCGCGAAGATGGCGAGATAGATCAGCAGCACTTTCGAAAATTCGCCGATGCCGAACCAGATGATGATGAGCGGCAAATACGCGAGCGGCGGCAGGGGCCGGTAGAACTCGATCGGCGGATCGAAGGCGCCGCGCGCGAAACGCGACACGCCCATCATCACGCCGATCGGAATCGCCGTGACGCAGGCCAGCGCGAACGCGCCGAACACGCGCAAGAGGCTCACGCCTGTGTGCTGTGCGAGCGTCGAGTTGGCGAAGCCTTCGGTGGCGACGAAGATGAACTTCGCGTAGACGGCCTGCGGCGACGGCAGGAACAGCGGTTTGATCCAGTGCAGGTTGGTCGCGGCGAACCAGAGGCCGAGAAACGCGGCCACGGTAATCAGGCTCGTCACGACGCTGCTGCCCTGGCCCGGCACGCCGAAGGTGTCGCCGGGGCGGGCGGGTTTCTTCGCCAGCACGCGGGTTTTGCGGCCTGGCCGGCGGGGTGGTTCGATTGGTTCGATCGGCGCGTTGGTGTCCATCGGCGAGACCTCGTGCCGCAGAACGGCTTGTGCGGATTTGGAACTAAACATGCGCCACCCCGGCTTCGACGGCGTGCAGCTTCTCGTCGCCGTAAATGATGTTGAGGACCTGCTCGCGCATCGCGATGAAATCGGGACTCGATTTGATGGCGCGCGCGTCGCGCGTGTCGAGAAAACCGCGGTTGAAATCCAGTTCGTAGGTGTGCGTGATGCGCCCCGGCCGCGGCGACATCACGATCAGGCGGCTCGCCAGAAACAGCGCTTCCTCCACGCTGTGGGTGATGAAGAAATACATCTTGCCGGTCTTCTTCCAGACGTCGAGCAGCAGCTCCTGAATGGTCTCGCGGGTGAGGGCGTCGAGCGCGGCCATCGGTTCGTCCATCAGCAGCATGGCCGGGTCGCAGGTGAGCGCGCGGGCAATCCCCACGCGTTGCTGCATGCCGCCCGAGAGCTGATAGATCATGTGCTTGTGGAAGTCCTGCAGGCCCACCAGCGCGAGGTTTCGCACAGCAATCTCACGACGCTGCGCGCGCGGCACGCCTTGCAGCTTGAGGCCGAATTCGGCGTTGTCGATCACGTTGAGCCACGGCAGCAGCGCGTGCTTCTGGAACACCACGCCGCGATCCGCACCGGGGCCCGCAATCGGCTCGCCGCCCAGCAGCAGTTCGCCCTGGGTCGGCGCGATGAAGCCGGCCATCAACGACAGCAGCGTCGTCTTGCCGCAGCCGGACGCGCCCAGCGCCACCACGAAATCTCCCGGGCGGATGGTCAGGTTGATGTCGTCGAGCGCCCGTACGGTCTGGCCGGGCCGACGCCCCGGAAACGTCACGCTGACGTTCCTGATAGTCATGTTTTCCATATTGCCTCCTGAAACGCGTCAATCTCTGTTGAAGCCCAAGGCGACGTCACTTGAGTTTGGCCGCGGCTTCGGCATAAGCCGGCGTCACGAACTTCGAGTAATCGGGCAGCACGGTGCCGATCTGCTTCTGGCTCTTCAGGAACTCCGAGGTGTCCTTGAGCGCCAGCGCCGCGCGGCTCGTTGTGCCGCCGCCGAGCCATTGCGCGGAGGCCTGCTCCTGCAGCGTCGGGAACGCATACAGCGACAGCGAGTCCGGCACGTCGGCAGGCGTGCCGCCGATCATCTTCGCGATCGCCGCGGCTTGCGGCGAGGTCGCGTTCCATTGCGCCGGATTGGCGCGGTATTGCTGGTCGGCGTCGGCGATGGCCTTAACGAGCTTCGCCATGAAGTCCTTATGTGCTTCGCCCCATTGACGGTCCACCGCGATGCCGTCGAAGGTCGGCTTGCCGAGTTTCGACAGATCGCCCGACGTGATCAGCACCTTGCCGCTTTTCTTCAGCTCGGCGAGCGCGGGATTCCACACGTAGGCCGCGTCGATATCGCCACGCTCCCAGGCCGCGACGATCTGGTTCGGCTGCATGTTCAGGATCTTCACGCTGGACGGATCGATGCCCCAGTGCTGCAGCGCGAACATGGTGTGATAGTGGGTCGTGGAGACGAACGGCACGCCGATGGTTTTGCCCTTCAGCTCGGCGGGTTTCGTGATGCCGGCGCCGTTGCGCACCACCATCGCTTCAGCCTGGTTGATGTTGTCGAGAATCCAGAACAGTTGCAGATCGAGCCCCTGGCTGACCGCGGCCGCGAGCGGGCTAGAACCGATCACGCCGACCTTGACGTCGCCTGAGGCCAAAGCGGTCGCCACTTTCGCGCCCGACTCGAATTGCCGCCAGTTGATCTTGTAGCCGGTGGCTTTTTCGATCGAGCCGTTCGCGATGCCGACCACCCACGGATCGACGATCTGCTGATAGGCGATCGTGATTTCCTTGTCTTCGGCGTGGCTGGGCGTCGCCACGAGCGCCGCCGTGGCGGCGAACAGCAGCGACAGCACGCAGCGCGCCGTCCATTGGAACCAGGGCCTTGATGTCGAGTTTTTATGGCGTTTCATAATAGGTCTCAGAAGGTCTTGCCGATGGAGCAGGAAGATCGTGTGGCCACGACCGGTGCTTGTCCCGATCGCGTTGGACGGGGTGAGTCGAGTATCGTCAGTAAAAAATGGAGCAAGTTAGTGCCAGACGGCGGCGATCGTTGAGTCCACATCCGCCCGGCTCCCTGTCATTTGAGGAGGAAGCATGTCCAGCCGTACCGCGACAGCCCTATGGACGCAGCGTTTTCAGCGTCCGGGCGACTCGACCATGAGCCTGCAAGGGCAGATCCGGCGGATGCTGGTGGCCGCGATTCTGGACGGCCAGCTGCCCCCGCAGACCGCGCTGCCGTCGAGCCGCGAATTGGCCGATCAACTGAGTGTCGCGCGCAATACGGTCGTGCTGGCGTATCAGCAGCTGGTCGAGGAGGGCTATCTGATTTCGCGCGAGCGCAGCGGCCATTTCGTCAATCCGGCGATGCTGGAAGGGCGTCACGGTTTCACGCCGACGCAGACGGTCGCGACGAATGGGCACGAAGACGCGCATGCGCGGCCCGACTGGGCGCAGCGCGTGCAGCGGCCACCGTCGGCGCAGCGCAACATCGTCAAGCCGGGCAACTGGCAGAACTACGACTATCCCTTCATCTACGGACAATTCGACCAGACGCTGTTTCCCACCAACGACTGGCGGGAATGCTGCATGAAGGCGCTTTCGGTGATGGAGATCCGCAACTGGGCGCCCGATCTGATCGGCCGCGACGACGACACGCTGATCGAGCAGATTCGCACGCGCGTGCTGCCGCGGCGTGGCGTGTTCGCCATGCCGGACGAGATCGTCATCACGATCGGCTGCCAGCAGGCGCTCTATCTGATCGCGGATCTGCTGGCCCGCGAGCGCACCACCGTGGGTTTCGAAAACCCCGGCTATCCGGATGCGCGCAACATCTTCGAGAATCGCAACGCGCGGCTGGTGCCGCTGCCGGTCGATGCGGGCGGCGTGCGTCCCGTCGAAGATGCTCACCTGTTCGCGCAGTGCGACTACGTGTACGTGACGCCGAGCCATCAGTGCCCGACCACGGCGACCATGCCGATCGACCGCCGTCATGCGCTGCTGGAACTCGCGCAGCAGCACGATTTCGTGCTGATCGAAGACGACTACGAGAGCGAGAACAACTTCTCGGGCACGCCGCATCCGGCGCTCAAGAGCCTGGATACCGCCGATCGCGTGATCTATATCGGCAGTCTGTCGAAGACGTTCGCACCGGGTTTGCGGCTGGGTTATATCGTCGGACCACGCGAACTGGTGCTGGAATTGCGCGCGTTGCGGCGGCTGATGGTGCGTCACCCGGCGGCTTATATTCAGCGCGCGTTCGCGACGTTTCTGTCGCTGGGTCATCACGACGCGCTGCTGCGGCGGCTGGCGTTTGCGTACCGCGAGCGTGCGTTGGCGCTGATGGCCGCGCTCGACGCGTATCTGCCCGAGGCCCGCTATCTGCCGGTGACGGGTGGCGCGTCATGCTGGGTGGAAGGGCCGCTATGGCTCGACGCCGAACGTCTCGTCGCCGATGCCGAAGCGCATGGCATTCTGATCGAACGGGGCGACGTGTTCTTTATGGATGGGCTGGAGCAGAAGCATTGCTTCCGGATGGGCTTCTCGGCGATCAAGCTGGAGAAGATCGATGAGGGCGTGCGCCTGCTGGCCGGGTTAGTGCGTAAGCAGAAGCCCGCGGAAGAATGAAGCGGTGAAGCGGCCAGGACCGTATCGCGCGCGATACGCGAACCCGGCGGCGCGCCAACATACGCACAACGCACGCTTAACGCAGGCACGTGCGCGAAGTTTGCGCCTCACGCACCTCCCGCGCCCCACACCGCGTCAGAAGGTCTTGGCGAGTTCTCTAGCCGCTTCCTGAAGCCGCGGCACAAATTCCAGCGTCCGTGACAGCGGCGCGCGCGACACCGGCGCATGCACGGCGATCGCCGCGATACACGCACCGCTGTCATCCACCACCGGCGCCGCGACGCACACAATACCGGCCAGAAACTCTTCGTTATCGATCGCGATGCGCTTGTGCGCGGTGCGATCGAGTTCCGCCTCAAGTAACTCCGGATCGGTAATCGTGTTCTGCGTGAAGCGTTCGAGCTTCAGCGCGCGCACCAGCGCCGAGCGCTGTTCGCGCGGCAGCATGGACAACAGCAGCTTGCCGCTCGCGCTGCAATACGCGGGCACGTGCGAGCCTGGTTTGAGATCGAGGCGCAACGGCCAGGGCGCTTCCATGCGGTCGAGGTAGAGCACCTCGGTTTCATGCAGCATCGTCAGATTGCAGGTTTCGCCGAGATCGGCCACCAGCCGCGCGAGGATCGCGTGACGCAAGCGCCGCGTGCCCGGATGCATCACCACGCCCAACGCGAGTTGCGCGAGGCGCGGCCCGATCACATACGCGTTCTTCTGCCCCGGTTCGCGGATCACCAGGCCGCCGGCCTCCAGCGAGGCGAGCATGCGATGCAACGACGCCTTGGGCAGCGCGACGTCTTGCGCGATGTCGGCGAGCGACACCGGGCCGTCGGTATTGACGAGGTGTTCGAGCAGCGCGAAGGCGCGCAGCGTCGGGGTATCCGCTTTGGTCATGCCTGCCGTTCCGGAAAATGGATCGGCGTCATTGTACCGTTCCGTTCCGGGCGGCCCGGCCTTCGCACGCGCGGTTTGCGCGGCGGCGGAAGCGTCGGCGGATACGTGGCCCGGATCGTACGGATCGCTCATCGGCAAGGCGTCAGCGGTCATGGTTCGCGTGCTCCATGGAGGTCGTGGCGGACAACAGCGGCGCGAGCTTCAGCGCCGCCTCCTTGAGCCGCGGCACGGTCTTCAGCAGATCGTTCAGACTCGCGCGCGCGGTGGGCGCGTGAATCGCCAGTGCCGCCAGCAGATGCGTGCCGCTCGCGTCGCGCACCGGCACCGCGACCGCCACCATGCCGCGCACCAGCTCTTCATTGTCGATCCCGATACCGCGCACCGCGAGCCGGTCGAGTTCCGCTTCCAGCAGATTCATCTCCGTCAGCGTGTTCTGGGTTTTGCGTTCGAGCGTCAGCCGCGCCAGCATCGCGCGACGTTCTACGGGCGGCATCTGCGCGAGGAACAGTTTGCCGCTGGCGGTGCAGTGCAGCGGCACGCGGGTGCCCGGTTGCAGATGCAGGCGCAACGGCTCGGCGGTTTCCACACGCTCCAGATACAGCACCGTGTCGCGGTCGAGCGCGGTCAGGTTGCAGGTCTCGCCGAGCGCATCCACCAGCGCGCGTAGCAGCGAGCGGCAGGCGCGCCCGAAGGTGTTGTTGGCCAGCGTGGTGAGCGCGAGTTGCGCCGCTTTCGGCCCCAGCGTGATGCCGCGATCCGTGCCGCGCGAGTCGGGCAGATGCGTGACATAGCCCTGCGCTTCGAGCGATTCGATCAGGCGCATCAAGGTGGCTTTGGGAATGTGCAGGCGCAGCGAAAGTTGCGACAGCGAATACGGCTGTCCCGCCGCCGCCAGTTGTTCGAGCACCGCCAATGCGCGCAACGCCCGTGAATCTTCGGTGAGGGGTTCGCTGCGTGGGGACGGGCAGTGTGCCTGCATACGCTTCCTTGCTGTCGATCGAGGAGTGCCCGGCGTCCGCGACCGTTGCGCAGCGGGGCGGTCATTGCGAAAACTGAAACAAAAAATCGTGTTTCTGTTTCACATGGGCCGATCTTAGCGGGAATTTCTTGAACAAGAAACCGGCTGAACATAAATTTCAACGAAACATACCGGTTTTTATAAAACGCTCGCAATTCAGGTTGCGTGATCGGAGACACGTCACATGGCAGATCGATTCGACTTCGTGGTCGTCGGCGCGGGTTCAGCGGGCTGCGTGCTCGCCAACCGGCTTTCCGAAGGCGGCCGCTACTCGGTGTGTTTACTCGAAGCCGGCCCCGCCGATCGCTTCATGTGGATTCATATCCCCATTGGTTATGGCAAGACGATGTTTCACCCGGTCTATAACTGGGGCTTCTATACCGATCCCGATCCGAACATGCACAATCGCCGGCTTTACTGGCCGCGCGGCCGCACGCTCGGCGGCAGCAGTTCGATTAACGGCCTGATCTATGTACGCGGCCAGAAAGACGATTACGACCAGTGGGCGCGGCTCGGCAATCGTGGCTGGAGCTGGAACGAATGTCTGCCGTATTTCAGGCGGCTGGAGCACAACGAACTCGGGGAAGGGCCGACGCGTGGCGTCGACGGGCCGTTGTGGGCCTCGACCATCAAGCAGCGGCATGAACTGGTCGACGCGTTTATCGCGGCGTCCAATTCGTTAGGCGTGGCAAGCGTCGATGATTTCAACACGGGCGATCAGGAAGGCGTCGGCTATTACCAGTTGACGACTCGGCGCGGCTTCCGCTGTTCCACGGCGGTGGCCTATCTGAAGCCTGCGCGGCAACGCAAAAACCTGCACGTCGAAACGGATGCGATGGCCTCGAAAATTCTGTTCGAGGGCACCCGCGCCTGTGGCGTGCAATACCGGCAGCGCGGCGAACTGCGGGAAGTGCGCGCGAATCGCGAAGTGATCCTGACGGCCGGCGCGCTGCAGTCGCCGCAGTTGCTGCAACTGTCAGGCGTGGGACCGGCCGCGCTGCTGCGCGAATTCGGTATTCCGGTGGTGGCCAATCGGGCGGGTGTCGGCGGCAATCTGCAGGACCATCTGCAGATCCGTCTGATCTATGAAGTCAGCAAGCCGATCACCACCAACGATCAACTGCGATCGTGGACGGGCCGCGCAAAAATGGGCCTGCAATGGGCGTTGCTGCGCAGTGGCCCGCTGGCCGTCGGCATCAACCAGGGCGGCATGTTCTGCCGCGCGTTGCCGCAGGAATCGCCAACGCCGGATATCCAGTTCCATTTCTCGACGCTATCGGCGGATTCGGCGGGCGGCAACGTTCACGCGTTTCCCGGCTGCACGTATTCGGTGTGCCAGTTGCGTCCCGAATCGCGCGGCGCGGTACGGATTCGCAGTACCGATCCGCGTGAAGCGCCGTCGATCCAGCCGAATTATCTCGACACCGAGTTCGACCGTCGCACGACGATTGCCGGCGTGCGCTTTGCGCGCCGCGTCGCGGCGGCCGAGCCGATGGCTGGTCTGATGAAGCGCGAAGTCCGGCCCGGCGCGGACGCGCAGACCGACGACGAATTGCTCGAGTTCTGCCGGGAATACGGACAGACAATTTTCCATCCGTCTGGTACAGCGAAGATGGGGACGGCCGGCGATCCGCTCGCGGTGGTCGACGAGCGTTTGCGCGTGTACGGCACGCAGGGCTTGCGCGTGGTGGACTGTTCGATCATGCCGACGCTGGTGTCGGGTAATACGAATGTGCCGATCGTGATGGTGGCGGAAAAAGCGTCGGACATGATTCTCGACGACGCGCGCGGCGTCGATCGCGGCGCGGCGGTGGCGCCCGCGGCGAAGGTGGCGGCTTAGAAGTTTGCAGGTGCAATACAGCAGGTGCAACACAGCAGATGCAAAACAACGCGGCCGAAACGCGCCGCGCAATGCAGTCGCGAGCCCGCCGTTTCACGAACGGCTCGCTGTCTGCCAACAACACCCCCGGAGGAGACAACTGGGGTTTTCGTCCGGCCGCCTGTGAGCACGAGTGCTGAACACAAGTGGCATGGCCGTCCATTGAGGAGCAACTGCTATGGCAATCGATCCCCGTACTATCCGGCGCGTGGCCTTCGCCAGTGTGATCGGCGCAACCGTCGAATGGTATGACTTTTTCCTGTACGGCGTGGTGGCCGGCATCGTCTTCAACAAGCTCTATTTCCCCGCCAGCGATCCGCTGGTGTCCACGCTGCTCGCGTATTCGACCTTCGCGGTCGGGTTCGTCACGCGGCCGCTGGGCGGCGTGCTGTTCGGCCACTTCGGCGACAAGATCGGCCGCAAGTCGGCGCTGATCCTGACGCTGATCATCATGGGGATTTCCACGGCCGGCGTCGCATTCGTGCCAACGTATGCGCAGATCGGTATCTGGGCGCCGATTCTGCTGTTGTCGCTGCGCGTATTGCAGGGCATTGGTCTCGGCGGCGAGTGGGGCGGGGCGGTGCTGATGGCGTACGAATACGCGCCGCCCGAAAAGCGCGGGCTCTACGCGAGCTTGCCGCAAATCGGTCTGTCGATTGGCCTCTGTCTCGCGTCGGGGATGGTCGCGAGTCTGTCGCGCCTGCTGCCCGAAGCGGCGTTTCTGTCATGGGGCTGGCGGATCGCGTTCGGCGCGTCGCTGGGGCTCGTGGTGATCGGCCTGTATATCCGCTCGAAAGTGATGGAAACGCCGGAATTTATGGCCCTCAAGCGCGGCGGACGGGAAGCCAGGATTCCGTTCATCGATATGATCACGCGCTATCGTAGCGAGGTGATGCTCGGCATGGGCGCACGGTATATCGACGGCGTGTTCTTCAATGTCTTCGCGGTGTTTTCGATCGGTTACCTGACGCAACACGTCGCGATGAGCCGAACAGATGCGTTGCTCGGCGTAATGATCGCGGCTGCCGTGATGTGCTTCTTCATTCCGCTGTTCGGCAGTTTGTCGGACCGGATCGGCCGCGCGAAGGTGTATTTCTGGGGTTCGCTGATTTGCGGCATCTCGGTGTTTCCGTCGTTCTGGCTGATCGAAATGCAGCCGGGCAACACGCTGCTGATCTGGACCGCGATCGTGATTCCGTTCGGCATTTTCTACGCGATGGTCTATGGTCCGGAGGCCGCGCTGTTCGCCGAACTGTTCGACGCGAAAGTCCGCTATACCGGCATCTCGTTCGTGTATCAGTTCTCGGGCATCTTCGCGAGCGGCCTTACGCCGATTATCGCGACGATCCTGATGCGCCTGAACGGCGGCAAGCCGTGGACGGTGTGCGCGTATGTGCTGTTCTCGGCGCTGGTGTCGGCGTTGTCGGCGCGTGCGATAGAGCGGAGACGGGCGGGGGCGTTCGATTCGGTGGTGCACGCGCAGTGAGCGGGCGGGCGTGCCCAGCTAGCGTGTAAGTCGCAGCGCGTGTTTGTGCCTATATGTTCGCGGTGCCGCGCTTGCGCGCTGAGTCATGACCGCCTCACTCGCGAAACGTTTTCGCGGTTTCCTCCGCCGCGTAACGCAGATCGGGCACGAAGGCGAGCAGATCGTCGAGCGTGACGCGGCCCACCGGCGCCTGGACCGCAATCGCCGCGCACGCGCGATTGCGGTCCAGCATCACCGGCACGGCGATTGCAATCAGCCCTTGCAGATGCTCCTGATTGTTGATCGCGAGCAGGCGCCGCCGTGTGGTCGTCAACTCCTTGCGCAACGCGTCGCGGTCGGTGATGGTCCGTTCCGAATAGCCGCGTAGCGGCAGCGTTTCAATCACGCGTTCGCGCCGATCCTTCGGCAGAAAACTCAGCAGCAGTTTGCCGCTCGCCGAGCAATGCAGCGGCACGTGCGAGCCCGGTTGCAAATGCATCCGCAACGGCCATTCGGTTTCGACGCGGTCCACGTAGACCACGTCGTTGCCGGACAGCATGGTCAGATTGCAGGTCTCGCCGATCTTCGCCACCAGCTGTTCGAGCAAAACGTGCCGCGCCGCAGCAGGCCCCGCGTGCATCAGCACGTTCACGGCCAGCATCCGCACGCGCGGCGAGCACTCGTACAGACGGTCGCCCGCGCCACGCGTGACGAGCCACGCGTCCATCAATTGCACGAGAATGCGGTGCACGGTCTGCTTGGGCAGGCCGAGCGCGTTGACGAGCTCCGTCATCGACAACGGGCCGCCCGCTTCGGCCAGCGTTTCGAGCACGCGAAACGCGCGCACCGCCGCTGCATTCGACTGATTCGACGTCGACATTCCGCTTCCTTGCCCACGTGGCTATAAGTCTGATTTTGCATCGGATTGAACGGTTTTCGGGACTGTGGAAAGTACCGAATTCCGCACTTTCCGATGCGCGCGAAAGCGTTGCGACGCTTAGCGCGAAAAACGGGACTTCGGTCTGCGTGCCGGTGGCTAGATTGGTAGCACTGCAATCGAAACCGCTATCCGGAGCATACCGATATGAACGTCAGGGCCACAGGAGCCGAAATCGCGGGCGAACGCACGGACGGCGAAGCCGAACGTGTGGTTGCCGCACTCGTGGCGAAAGCGCGCGCGGCGCAGCGCGTTTTCGAAAGCGCGGGGCAGGAGGCGCTCGACACCGCTGCCGCCGCGGCAGCGTGGGCCATCATGGAGCCGCAGCGCAACCGCCAACTGGCCGACCTCTCGGTGCGCGACACCGGCCTCGGCAACGCGGACGACAAGTTCCGCAAGAACTATCGCAAGACGCTGGGTTTGCTGCGCGATCTGCAAGGCGAGAAAACCACCGGCGTGATCGCGCGCGACGACGCCAGCGGGATCGTCGAGATCGCTCGCGCAGTTGGCGTGGTGGCGGCGATCACGCCGTCGACCAATCCGGCCGCGACGCCGGCCAACAAGATCATCAACGCACTCAAATGCGGCAATGCGGTCATCGTCGCGCCGTCGCCGAAGGGGTATTCGTCGTGCGCGCTGCTGATCGGGTTCATTCACGCGCAGTTCGCCAAAGCCGGGCTCGACCCCGATCTCGTGCAGATGCTGCCCGCGCCGATCAGCAAGGCCGCAACCGCCGCGCTGATGCGGCAGTGCGATCTGGTGGTCGCCACCGGTTCGCAGGCGAATGTGCGGATGGCGTATGCGAGCGGCACGCCCGCGTTCGGCGTGGGGGCGGGCAATGTCGCGTCGATCGTGACTGCCTCCGCGGATCTGCATGATGCGGCGCAAAAAATTCTGCGCTCGAAGACCTTCGACAACGCCACGAGTTGCTCATCCGAAAACAGCATCGTGATCGAAGAGGCCGTTTATCAGCCGATGCTGGCCGAATTGACTGCCTGTGGCGGCATCCTGCTCGACGCTGCGCAGAAAGCCCGCCTACAGGCGGCGATGTGGGTCAACGGCAAGCTCTCCGAACACTGCACCGCGAAATCCGCCGAGGTCGTCGCCCGCGTGGCGGGTCTGGATGAGATAGCCGAGCGGCATCCCGCATTTTTGATGGTGGAAGAGAGCGGCGCCGGCAGCGACTATCCGTTCTCCGGCGAAAAACTCTCGCCGGTGCTGACCGTCTATCGCGCGGCGAATTTCGACGCCGCCACCGATGTGGTGCGCGACATCTACGCCTACATGGGCGCCGGCCATTCGGTCGGCCTGCATTCGAGCGACGCGGCGCAAGCCGTGCAACTCGGCGTGAGCTTGCCGGTGGCGCGCGTGATCGTGAATCAGGCGCATTGCCTCGCGACCGGCGGCAACTTCGACAACGGCCTGCCGTTTTCACTGTCGATGGGCTGCGGCACGTGGGGCCGCAACAACTTCTCGGGCAACCTGGGTTTCCGCCACTACCTGAACACGACGCGGGTCGCGTACCCGATCGAAGAGCGCGTGCCGGATACGGACGACCTGCTCGGCGACTTCTTCGCGAGGTACGGTCGATGAACACGCCCGCCACGCTCCGCGCGCTGATCGACGAGCGCGCCGCGCAGTATCCCGACAAGCCTTTTCTGCTGGCCGCGCTCGACGACGAAGAAACGGTCGCCCCCGAGCGTCGTGCGACCGTGCTGACGTTCGGCGCATTGCGCGACGATTGCCGCGTGCTGGAGACGCGTTTCAGGGACGCCGGACTGCGGCCGGGCGACGTGATTTCGGTGTTCATGGGCAACGGCATCCAGACCGCGCGGCTGTTGCTTGCCGCGATGTACAGCGGGCTGGTGGCGAATCCGCTGAATCTGTTGTGCCAGCCGTCGCAGGTGCGCTACATCGTCGGGCACTCGGATACGCGGATGATCTTCGCCGCGCGCGACACGCACGCCACGATCGAAACGGCGCTCGCCGCTCTGCGCGCCGAAGGGCTGACGCGCGAGATCGCGTTGATTGAAACGGAACCGGACGATCCGGCGCCGCCGTTGCTGATGCGATGCGAGCCTGCGTTGGCGGAAACCGGAGCGCACAACGCTGCGCTGGCTGCGGCGTCGGCTTTGACTTCAGCTTCCACTCCGCTTGCGCCGCGCAGCGTCCCGCACCTTGTTACCGACGAACCCACCGACGCCTCGACCGAACCCGCCGCCAGCGACGTCGCGTTGCTGATGTACACCTCAGGCACCACCGGCACGCCCAAAGGCGTGCTGCTGACTCACCGCAATCTGGTTGCGAACGCACGCAACATTACCGCCGAACATCGGCTGAACGCGGACGATCGCGTGCTCGCGTCGCTGCCGCTTTATCACATCAACGGTCTGGTGGTGACGCTGCTCGCGCCGCTGTTTCACGGCGGCTCGGCGGTGATGACGCCACGGTTTTCCGCACGCACCTTCTGGCGCGATGTCACGTTGCATGCGTGTACGTGGATCAACGTGGTGCCGACCATCGTCGCCTATCTGCTCAATGCCGATGAAGCCTGCACCTACGATCTGGCCGCGCTGAAGTTTTGCCGCAGCGCGTCGGCGGCGTTGCCGGCCGACCATCATCGCGCGTTCGAGGCGCGCTTCGGCATCGGCGTGATCGAAACGATGGGGATGACCGAAACCGCCGCGCCAGTGTTCAGCAACCCGTACGAGATGGAGCGGCGGCGGGTGGGCAGCATCGGCCTGCCTTCGGGCGGCGAAGCGCGCGTGATCGATCGCGAGGGGCGCGACTGCGCCGCCGACGAATGCGGCGAGCTGATTCTGCGCGGCGAACAGGTGATGGGCGGCTACTACAAGCGCCCCGAAGAAACCGCCGCCGCGTTCACCGCCGATGGCTGGCTACGCACCGGCGACCTCGGTTATCGCGATGCGGACGGTTACTTCTACATCAACGGCCGCGCGAAGGAACTGATTATCAAGGGCGGCGAAAACATCGCGCCGCGCGAGATCGACGAGGCGTTGCTGCGTCATCCGGGCGTGCTGGATGCCGCAGCGGTCGGCGTGCCCGATCCGGCGTATGGGCAGGACATCGTCGCCTTCGTGGTGCCGCGCCTGAACGACGGACGCGCCGCGCCCGATCCGGCCGAACTCCGCGAGCACTGCCTGCGCGAACTGGGCCGCTACAAGACGCCGAAGGAATTCCGTTTCGTCGACGAATTGCCGCGTGGGCCGTCGGGCAAGGTGCAGCGATTGAAGCTGGTGCCCACGTGAGTGACGTTGAAGCAGGGGCGTTGAAGCAGAGGCGTCGAGCCACGCGGAAAAGTGCCGAAGGGCCAGAGAGCCGATGAACCGCGCACCGCATCGCGCCAGCAGTCGCAGCAGAACGGCAGCATCGAACGGCGGTTGATCGACACCGCTCTCGACACACAAAAGACAGCAACTACGTTGCATGGAGACAGCATGGAAACGCGCATCCGGCGTATCAAAACACGCCATATCATCCTGGCGGTCATGTGTCTGATGTACTTCATCTCATACATCGATCGTGTGAACATTGCCGTAGCCGGTCCGTTGATCCGTCATGAGATGGGCCTCACCACGGTTCAGCTTGGCCTGGTGTTCTCGGCCTTCGCGTACCCGTACGCGGCAATGCAGATCGTCGGCGGCTGGCTCGCCGACAAGTTCGGGCCGAAGCTGGTGCTGACCGTGCTGTCGCTGATCTGGGGCGTGGCCACGCTCGCCACCGGTTTCGCGGGCAGCGTGACCATGCTGGTGCTGATGCGCTTCGCGCTCGGCATCGGCGAAGGCGGTGCGTTTCCGACCGCCACCCGTGCATTTACCTACTGGATGCCGGTCTCGGAACGCGGCTTTGCGCAGGGCATCACGCACAGCTTCGCGCGCCTGGGCGGCGCCGTCACGCCGCCGCTCGTGCTCGCGGTGGTGGCCACCGGCGGCTGGCGCGATGCGTTCATCCTGCTCGGGATCGCCAGCCTCGCGTGGACGGTGCTGTACCTGTTCGTGTTCACGAACTCACCGGAGCAGAACCGCCGCATCACCCCCGAAGAAACCAGCGAAATCGGCTACCACACCGGCGATTGCGACCGCGCGAAACACGCGGCGACGCCGTGGCGCAAACTGATTCGGCGCATGTGGCTCGTGACCTTCGTCGACTTCTGTTATGGCTGGCTGTTGTGGGTGTATCTGACCTGGCTGCCGTCGTATCTGCGCGAATCGCGCGGCTTCGATCTCAAGCAACTGGCGCTGTTCACCGCGTTGCCGCTGCTGGCGGGCGTGGTGGGCGATACGCTCGGCGGCGTGGTGTCGGACAAGCTGTTCAAGATCACCGGACGCCTGCGCTTTGCGCGCTGCGCGGTGCTGGTGGTCGGCATGGGCGGATCGCTGGTATTTCTGGTGCCGATGGTGTCCGCCACGAATCCGCTCACCGCCGTGTGGTATCTGTCGGCGTCGTTCTTCTTCCTCGAAATTACCAATCCGGTGCTCTGGACTTTGCCGCTGGATATTGCCGGTAAGTACGCGGGCACGGCCGGCGGCATGATGAATACCGGCTTCGGCGTGGCGGGGATGATTTCGCCGGTCGTGTTCGGCTATCTGATCGAGAAGACCGGCAGCTACAACGTGCCGTTCACGATTTCGGCGGGGCTGCTCGCGGTCGGCGTGCTGGCTGCGTTGTTCATCGACACCAGCAAGACCGTCGAGGCCGACGAGGAACGCGAACGCGCCATCGGTGCGCCGCTCGATGGAATGCCCGCGTTTCTGCATGCGGGGCCGGCGGTGCGGCTGGAGCGGCACCACTTGCGCCGGCCGTTGCGGTGGTGGAAGTGAGGGCCGGGCGCGCGCTTACTCAACAGCCGGTTTAAGCGCCCGCAAACGCCAGATCAGACTCGACGTGTCGAACCGGTTGCCGCCCAGCGCCTGCACGTCGGCGTAAAACTGGTCGACGAGCGCGGTCACCGGCAGCGACGCGCCATTGCGTTTCGCTTCATCCAGACAGACGCCCAGATCCTTGCGCATCCAGTCGACGGCAAAACCGTAATCGAACTTGCCGTCGATCATGGTCTTGCCGCGGTTGTCCATCTGCCAGCTCGCCGCCGCGCCTTTGCCGATCACCTGCAGCACCAGCGGCATATCGAGGCCCGCGATCTGGCCGAAGTTGATCGCCTCCGCCAGTCCCTGCACCATGCCCGCAACGCAAATCTGGTTGACCATTTTCGCGAGCTGACCCGCGCCGGCGGGGCCGATCAGCGTGACGGCCGCCGCGTAATGCGCGAGCACGGGCGATGCCTCGTCGAACACCTCCGCTTCGCCGCCGCACATGATCGTCAGCTTGCCGTTCTGCGCGCCGGCCTCGCCGCCGGAGACGGGTGCATCGATGAAATGCAGGCCTTGACCGCTCGCCAGTGCCGCGAGTTCACGCGCGACGTTCGCCGACGCGGTCGTGTGATCGACGAACGCGGTATTCGCCGCCATGCCGGCAAACGCGCCGTGCTCGCCGAGTACGACGCTGCGCAGATCGTCGTCGTTGCCGACGCAGGCGAGGATCAGCTCCGCGCCGTCGGCGGCTTCACGCGGCGTGCGTGCCGCGCGGCCGCCGTATTCGGCGACCCATTGATCCGCTTTCGACGCGGTGCGGTTGTACACGGTCACGTCGAGGCCAGCCTTCGCGAGATGGCCGGCCATCGGATAACCCATCACGCCGAGGCCGAGAAACGCGACGCGACGAATGGCGGGGCGGGAAGGGTGGGTGGCGGGATGGCTCATGGAGGGCTCCTTGAAGTGGCGTCGGAAAACGGCATCATGCCCGTTAAGACGCAGGATGTGGCTAGCAGCTACGAAGTCTTGCTGCGCCGCCGGGACGATCCTGGCCGGGGTTCTCCAATAAGCGGGTTCCGCGGCGCGCTGCCGTGCCCGAAAGATTCCTGGAGAAAGGCAATGAACGTCACCAGCTTCGGTGGCAGGTGCGCGTCGGGCAGATGCACCAGATGGATAGGCCAGGTTTGCGCAGGCCAGTCGGGAAACAGACGAACGAGCCGGCCCGTGTCCAGATCTTCCTGCAGCATCATCTGAGGTTGGAAAATTATCCCCAATCCCGCGAGCGCGGCCTCGCGAAGCGCCAGACCGCCATTCACGTCGAGGCGGCCTCGCACCGGGATCTGCTCCACGCCCTTGCCGTCGGGGCGTCGAAAACTCCATTCGCGTTCGGGACCGGTCGCGACCATAAAGGCCAGGCAGTTGTGCTGGGCGAGATCGGCGGGCACTTGTGGATGCCCATGGCGCGCCAAATAGGTCGGCGATGCGCAGGCAATGCGCGGCGAACAGGCCAGCGGCCGTGCAATCAAACCCGAGTCGGGCAGCACGCCGGCGCGAATGGCGGCGTCGAAGCCGTCTTCCGCCAGATCGACAAAGCGGTCGTTGAGCGACAACTCGACCTGCACCTCCGGATAGCGATCGAGGTAAGCGGCAAGCGCCGGGACGAGCACACGCGTGCCGTAGATCACAGGACAGCTCACCCGCAGCCGGCCACGCGGTTTGCTCTGCATCTCGCGCGCGTCCAGTTCGGCGGAGTCCACCAGCGCCAGGATTTCGAGGCACCGCGCGTGATAGCGCTTGCCGAGTTCGGTCAGACTCTGACGCCGCGTGGTGCGATTCAGCAGCCGGCCTTTGAGGCGCCGCTCCAACTCGCGGATGTGGTTGCCGACCATGGTCGGCGTCATGCCGCTGCCTTCGGCCGCCGCGGTAAAGCTGCCGCATTCGACCACGCGCGCAAAAATGGTCATGCTGCTAAATCGATCCATTCGCAAGTCCTGTTAAGAGGTGCTCGAAGATAAGTCGGGTTTATCAACTTTAGTTAAAGAATAATACTGGCGTCCTTGCTTCACTCACAACTCGCTTGCAAGGAATTTTCAATGACTACGGCAGACATGAAGCTTCGGAATCAACGCGTCGTCCTGTTGGGCGGCACCTCGGGCATCGGCCTCGCCACGGCTCGTGCCGCGCTGGCCATGGGGGCCTCGGTGATCGTGGTTTCGTCGAGCGCTAAACGTGTTGCCGACGCCGTGAGCGAGCTTGGCGAGCGGGCCTCCGGATACGCGGTCGATTTGAGTGATCAGTCCGACGTGCGCGCTTTGTTCGAACAACTCGGGCCGTTCGATCATCTGGTCTACAGCGCAGGCGATGCGCTGCAAACCGGGCCGCTCGCCGGGATGGATCTCGACACGGTGCGGCGGGTTTTCGATGTGCGTGTATTCGGTGCCATTGCCGCCGTAAAACATGCCACGCCGTATCTGCGTCCCGGCGGCTCCGTGGTACTGACGGGCGGTGTCGCCAGCCTGCGGCCGCAGCGGGGTTGGGTGGCGCTTGCCAGTGCCTGTAGCGCCATGGAAGGCCTCGTGCGGGCCCTGGCGGTGGAGTTGGCGCCGGTTCGCGTCAATCTGGTGAGCCCGGGGCTGGTACGCACGCCGCTGTGGGCCAATTTGCCCGATGCCGACCGTGAGGCGCTATTTGCTGCCAGTGGGGAAGCGTTGCCGGTGGGGTATGTCGGCGAGGCCGACGATCTGGCGGGCGCTTATGTTTATCTGATGACCAACCGTTATGCGACTGGGCAGACGGTCGTGGTGGACGGCGGCGGGGTGTTGGTCTGAGGGCGGTGCTGTTGGATTGATTTGTTTGCCTTTGCCGGTAGGGATCTTTGGGGGCTTTTGTCGGAGATTCTCTCCTGGCACAGATGCGTTAAACCTTCCGAGTGCTCGGGCGGAGTGGCGGACGGTCTCGAGTCCGTGTTGGTTCGGCCAGTTTCGGACGGTCGACCAAAGGTTCTGAAATGACGATAATTCGTGGTTACGAGGTGTGCCACATAACCAGCAGAGACATCCAACCAGGGCGAATTTAAAAGCAACATGGCCTTCTATCGAAAACTGGCGTTATATAGTGACCAGGAGATGCCTGCCAATGAAGAAATGGATGCGCGTCTTCTACGGCTGATCGGGCGAGCGCAGCCGAGGATTGGTTATATTCCCGCGACAAGCGATCCCGAGCGCATCTATTTTCGGCGCAAAGCCGAGTACTACGCCGGGATTGGCGCGAATTTGGCCGTGTACGTAGACCCGACTCAAGACACATCGGAAGCGGATTGGTCGTCTCTGCTGACATGCGACGCGATCCACCTCTCTGGCGGGAATACGTTTTCATTCTTATCCTGGTTGCAGCGACAAAGCGTACTGCCGCTTCTGGCTCGGTACGTTTCCGAAGGAGGGGTGCTGATCGGTGTAAGCGCGGGCGCTATCTTGATGACGCCGAGTGTGAATTCCGCATTGCTGTGTGGCGACGTTCGGGACGAACCGTTGACGAATGAAGCAGGACTCGGCCTTGTTGATTTCAACTTCTGGCCGCACTTCAATGCCGAATGTGTGACTCAGGAGCAGTCGAAGTTGTCCTGTACGATCCCGGAACTCTATGCTTGCCCGGATGGTTCGGGGATCGTCGTCGATGGCAAGGAAGTCGAGCTATTCGGACAGGTGCATCGTTACGATTTGGGAGTAGTTCGCCCTACTCCGCTCGAGGATTGAAGTCATCCCGTTGTTTCGCACGCACTGTGCGGGTGGCGCATGTTCGGCCCGGGAGCGGCCGTTTCCGGGAAGAGCGAACATCACCTCAGGGTCGAAACGGGAGGGCCGTTGTTCGTCTCGGTTCGGCCAGAAAGGGACTGTCGACGGAGCTACTCGATACTCGATTGGTCAAGTTTGCTGCAAGATATTGCGGACTCCATAAACAACGTCAGCGCGATATTGGGGGCCAACACTTGCCACACTATTTTCAGCAGGTCGCGTGCCGCAAGGTGAGCTTGATGTTGGGCCGGAACTGAAGATCTACCTTCATTTGCTCCGCCAATTGTCGATGTGACGTGCTTAAACATCGCATCCAGACTGGGCATTTTCCGAGGTTGCAAGCCCGCGCCCAGTGCGCCGCCAGCCGCCAGCCGCCAATGACCCAATACAGCGATTCCCGTCGGCTTCAGTTTTGGGTAGGAGCATGTTGTTCAGTGCATCGCCATACCCGTACTGTTGCCCAGACTTCGCGCCTACGCAATGGATGTTGCGCCCGACAACCGGTGGCGTCTCGGCGAATAGCGTGCGCTGCGCAGCGTAGCCCGCAATTGCCCCGACCGCCGAAATATAGGTTTCGGCGTGGACACGGCGATTGCCCTTCAATCGCGGCTGAAGGTTTATTAGAAGATGACCCATTGCGAGACTGCACGCCATCTCATCTGGGGTATTTTTTAAGGGAAGTACGTTCGGCGTGGATTGCATCTGGTCTTCGATATCGGTTGGATATGATTTTTGGCGGCCCACAGTTCGTGGAATTCTATCGATTCAGGCCACGCACCCGGAATACGTTGTCGTCAATTTCCACGCGGCGTGCTGGGCTCTTTCAGCCACACCGTTCCCGTCGCCCGGCAAGACACGCTAACTCCTGAGTAACGCGTTGTCCTCGAGCGTGTCCGCGGGGACGGCGTCGCCAATGCGAGGCCACACGATCTCCACGTGTGCGTCCCAGTGACGCAGCGCCGTTACGCGCTCCTCATGGAAGACGAATTCGAACGTGACGTCAGGAAAATCGTCGCTACGAAATTGCAGGCCTTTGAGCGGCTTGAGAACCTCGGCAGGATCGCCCGGGGCGGAGAGCACGATATCGCCGTCCCGATTCAGTCTGACGCCGATCTTCGTGCCGAGAGGCGTCTCGTATGTCCCGACCAGCTTTGCGAGCACGTTTGCTTCAGGGCGTATAGCCAGACGGACAAACACCGCTTCGATCTGGTCAAGCTGTATTACCGCACGGTCGATGTCGCCGAGCGTGCTCGTCAGGAACGAAACCGACCATGCACCTTTTGCTTCGTCGTCAGGGGTGTCGAAGCGGTCGTAATGGAAATGGATCAGAGGCAGGTCGGTATGTCGGAAACCGAACAGAAGCTGCGTGCCGTCCATGGTGATATTCATTTTGCCGTACGCCGGATGCTCGTACGAGCCAACGTAGTCGGCGAGATCGTGCGACGGGCGCGTATTCGGAACCGCTCGCGACCCGGAGCGTTCTCGCGCCTCGCGCATCGTGGCCTTGGCCTTTAAGCAAAGGTCGCGGAATCGCGCCGTCCAGTCGGTCGCCTCCAGGCCAAGCGCGCGACTATAGATGTCGAAGCCAATCGCGTTGCACAGCGGTGCGCAATGGTCGCCGATCACGAACACCGATACGCCGATCTTTTCGTTCGGCAGATAGGAAACCTGCGAATGAAATGCGCGCAGATTGCCGCCGTGACTCGCCAACAGATGGCCGCGAAACACCGACGTCATGCGTCCCATGCCGTAAATACTGTTCAATTCGGTGTCGAAACCGAGCAGGTCGCTCATGCCGTTTGGCCATGCCAAGCCGGGAACGAGCGTCGCTTTCAGAACGCTCGCGGGAATCAGCTGCTTGCCGTCGATCACACCGTCGTTCATCAGCATGATCGACCAGCGCGCGATGTCCTCCAGACTCGTGACGATGCTGCCTGCGGGGCTTCTCTCGTCGTCCTTGGGTGCAGGCGGTTGCCAGAATTCGTCGCTATCGCGTCGTTCGGAGAAGGGTAATGCGTAGTCACCTTTGGCCTTGGCATCACCATACGTGAACAGGGTTCGTTGCATGCCAAGCGGTGCCAAAATCTCGTCGCGCACGAATTGATCCCACGGCTTGCCGCTCATCAACTCGATAATATGGCCAACCGCTTCGTACATCATGTTGTTGTAGATCATCCGCGAACGGAGTGGCGCCACCGGCTTCATGAAGCGGATACGCTCGAACAGCTCTTTTGTCGAATAATCCGAGTCGTCCCAGATCATGTCGTAGCGCGGCACACCCGTTCTGTGTCCGAGCATGTCGCGCAACGTCACCGCGGCATCGAGCGATGGGTCGTAAAACCGCAGACTGGGTACTGCATTGCGAATCGGCTCATCGAAACTCAGCAGGCCACGTTCGACCAGCAAACCTGCGGCGATGGCAGTGAACAGTTTGGTGTTGGACGCGATAGGAAAGAGCGTCGAGGGCGTAAACGAAAGTAAGTTTGCGGCGTCGCGATAACCGTAGCCGCGCGTCAGCACGATCTGATCGTTTCTGACAACGCTCACGCCGACTCCCGGCGCATGCCAGTCACGTATTAAGGCTTGCATGTACTCATCGACATTTCCCAAATCCAAATCACGCGAATCGCTCAGCATCGAATTTCCTTTGAGTGGAGAGTGAAGCGTCAAAATGCGGACTGTATTGCAGGAACCCGCGACGGGGCCATTGCCGGCCAGTGATTCTAGTCGGGAAACTAAAGCAGCGGCGATTCATGCATCTCGTCGCGCGAGCAACGATTCATGCCGATTGCATGGGGTGGCGGCCGGCGGCCAGAAGCGGCTGGTCGTGGCCGCGCCACCAATGTCCGCTCGCCGGGTGTTAGGTTAGCGCTAGCAATCTCAGCGCAAGATCGCCGACTCATTGCCGTAATCGGGCGACAGCGCCACGAACTGTTGCGACGTCGTAAAAAGACAAACCCGGCACTCAGGCCGGGTTTCTATGGTCGCTACCGTTCTGGCAAATTTCGCTGCTATTGCATACCAGAAGAAACATAACTCACATCAGTGACGATTCCATTCGGATCGACTGTTACGGTCAGATCCCGCTTCGAGAACTTCAAATTAAAGGCTGAGCCACTAGTCGTGTGGTATGAGTACACCAATGCCTGTTCATTCTTTTCCTTGGTGACCGGGTAGATAGCATAGCCGGCAGGCCTGCCCAGTAACTTGACAACTTCTTCGCGTGTCGTCTTGCCTTTGACGATTGCACTGCGCGTCGATTCGTCGAAGGTACTGGCATCGTCCTTGAACGAAGAGATAAAGACGTTAGACACCAGCCTGTCCTTCCAGAAGGCAAGTTCCAAAGAGCGAGCCGGTATCACGCCGGCTTCAAGTGGTGTGCCGCCTGTCGATGCATACGCATAAGACAACAGCGTTATATCCTCATCGTTCTTGGTGACCTTGCTCTCGCGAAACGGGCTGCCGTAGGTTGTCCGTGCCTCAGCGATGGTGGTTTTGCCATTTTGCAAGGCCATATCATCCGGACGTACAAAGTTCGTACCCGCACAACCGCTTAGCGCGCCGACCAGCGCTGCACCAAGGCAAATCATTCCAAACCTGTTCATTAAGTCCCCGTGGAAACGTAGAAGCAAATCAGTTTTTCGTCTTTCATGGAAGGCTATTTGTAATGTTATTGGCCTGTGCATCTTCTTCCCGTAATGAAATGTCGGCGGCATGGCGGAAAACTTTAGAAGATTTTTTTCATGAAAGACTGGAGATCAGTCGCAGCCTTGCAAGGTCAAGGCTTCGATGCTATTTGCATGAAGTGAAAATCGGTCAACAAGAGACGGTCGATGCGATCACCCAAATCGTCGACAATGAAACCCGGGTAACTCACGATGAAATGCAACGCGAACGGATGCGCATGAACAGACGAAAACGATTGACCTTTTGGGGCGCGGACGAAGACGATGACAGTTTGCCGCGTGCGGTCATGGATGGTCGAAAAACTGTCACTGCCGATACGGTCGCAGAGTATTACAAACAGTCCGGCGAATATGGCGACGGCAGTTATGCACCGGGCGATATCATCGAGGTCTACGATTTAAAGCAGAGGCTTCGCTGCATCATCAAAGCCACGAAGGTAGACACGATCAAGTTTGGGAACATCCCGGACGAGGTCTGGCGTGGTGAAACATTCTCCAGCGCTGAGGAGTTCCGGGAGGTTCATATTCGATGCATGCCACACGAGGACCTGCATGACCGTTTCGAACTGGTAACGCTGCATTTTGAATTGGTCGAGATCATCGCGCGCGACGTCATCTGCTGACGCGACGGTTCGCACAACCGAGAGGCCTTAGTGGGGCGACGGCGGTCGGTCGCGACAAGCGGCGTTCAACCGTAGGCCAGTGGCATGGACGCTAGCCCTAGGAAACCAATGGCGTGCACTAGAACTGGAGATTTGTAGATCGCGTTAGCCAGGCGGCTTAACTTGAAGGGAATGGCGTTCAAGCAGCCATTCGGTGAAGGAATTGAGTGCTGCCGAGAATTTAGCTGCCGCTGAGGTTGGATTTTTTGCGTGCTTTAAAAAAATGCTCGATGTTAGCTCATGACTTAGGCTCGCCACGGTGGAAGAGCCCCTTCGAAAAGTGAAAAAGCTCGATGTAGGAAGCTGTTGAAGCGAGCGGCATCACGCCGCAGCCCTGCCTGTTGACCACCAATCAGGCACAGATGGGCCACCTAACCAATCACTTCAGCTTCGCCTGGCATAGGGACCAAGCGGCGGCACGTCCGTATCGCGAAGTCCAGTCGTTTTGTGTCAACGCGCTGCTGAAACTCGCCTACTAACGGATCGTGCAGCGACCAGGCTCGGATGGAAACTTCTCGCCCTGGTTGTTTCTCAGCGGCAATACTCAAATAGCGTTTCAAGGTTTCGCCCGCGCTGTGACCCTGCGCCGCATAAGCGAGCATGCGCTCCGTGTAGTCTTCTTCCCAGGCGGCCAGCAAGGTGCGGACAAAGTCTTCGCGACTGCGGAAATGGTGATAGAACGATCCGCGGGTCACATTCAATCGGCGCGATAGACTCTCGGCCGAAACGCCAATATGCCCTATTTGGTCGAGGGCTTCAAAACCAGCCGCGATCCAATGGTCACGAGTTAGTTTTCTCACCAGTTATTTCACTCCATATTTAGCGCCATACAGACTGTGTATGGTGCGCAACCGATTGATACGCTGCGAACACCAGCAAAGATGGCCATTGCGTTTTGCACGCCAGCACTTTTCATGGAGCTCGCCTTGAAGAAAATCGTTCTGGTTGCTTTCGACCAATTCACTGATATCGACCTGTTCCTGATGTGGGACATTTTAGGCCGCAATACTGAGGACTGGCACGTCCGAATAGTGGGTTCCAGCTCTATCGTGCGATCGGCACACGGCCTACCTGTTTCGGTGCACGGTCCGCTTTCCGAGGCCAATAGTGCCGACGCGGTATTGTTCGTCAGCGGCAAGGAAGGGATACCCGCTGCACTTGCCGCCCCAGATTTCCTGCCGTCGTTTGAACTCGACCCCAGACGCCAGCGAATCGGCTCCATATGCGCCGGCGCGTTCATTCTCGCACGGCTTGGGCTGCTCAGCGGCCAGGCAACGACACATCCGGACGCACGGTCGAGCTTGCAAGCTCTGGGACTTGAGCCCGTGGACCAGCCTCTTGTATGGCAAGGGAACGTTGCAACCGCTGGCGGATGCCTTTCGGCGCTTTATCTGGTGGGATGGTTGGTTGAATCCTGGTTCGATGTCGACAAGCGCCGTGCGACGTTGCTCCCTGTTCTGCCAGCTGGGCAGCAAGAACTCTATGATGCCTTGATCGGGCTCAGTATCCGGCAAGGCGAAGTCGGCCCCTCAGCAACATCAAGTTAATCCATGCTCGCTCAGCGAGGCTCTGGATATCATCAAGGCGTGGACATTGGTTATCCGGACGGCATCGCCACGACCCACCTCGTGTGTACGCTGCTTTGAACCTCGCCCAACAACGTGACAGTAACGGCGGCGTCCCAGGGAATTCGCGCCAACGACCGCCGCTATGTCAAAGTCGGATTTACTTGCCGGCCGCGGCAATAGCCTGCTCGACCACCTCGGCCACCACGAAGGGCTGGGCCGCCGGAACATCATGACCCGACTTCGTTCTGACAATCTTGGCGCCGGCCCGGTTTGCCATGAATTCCTGCACCTGAGTAGGAATTGCATGGTCCTGAGTCGCGACGATTTCCCATTTGGGAACAGACGCAGGCGCCGCTAGCGTGGCCGCTTCCGCGAAGGCCGCCGCGGCAAGTGGGCGTTCGCCAGCCGCAGCGACGCTTATCTCGGGCTGGCTGAGTCCACCGGCATAGACGGTGCCGTATTTGTCCTGGTTGATGTACACGTCGGTCTGCCCGCCAGCGGCAGCGACGGAATGCAGGTTCGCGGAGACAAGTTCGGATCCCGGAAACTTCGTGACCAGGTCATTAGTGCTCTCGCCCACCACGGGGATCAGCGCGGCAACGTATACGATCGCTTTCACCGACGGCTCCAGGGCGGCGACCTGGCTGACCACCATGCCCGCGTAGGAGTGACCCACCAGCACCACGGGGCCGTCGACGGACTTGACCAGCGCGTCCAGGCCAGCGGCGTCATTGGTAATGCCGCGGAGTGGATTCGCATAGGCAATGACGCGATACCCGGCACTGCGTAGCACACTGATCTCCACGTTCCAACTGGATGAGTCGGCGAAAGCCCCATGGACAAAGATCACCGTGGGATTGGTATTGTCAGGGTGATGACGGAAACCATCCGCCGCAGTCGAGGCAGGTGCCATAGCGGTGTCTGCGGAAATAGGCGCGGCGGATGCGTTGAAGCTGACGCTGGCGGCGAGAAGTGCGGCGATGAGGCTGCTTATCTTGTTCACGGGAATACCCCTTCTCAGTAGTTTTGAACGGTGTTTGCACATCGCGCGGTCGTGCGATATCTGACGTCACGGCTATCCATTGCGTGGGGCTCTTGCCTGAGTCCCATGACGGTCGATGACTGGTCGTATGCTGCCTACTGAAAAGGACGTCGTCTTGAAGGTCCTTGCTGGCCATGGAACCCTGTTGCGCACGCGATGATGCTGAAGACGTTCCAGATTTATTTGGGCATCGGGTGCGTTGCGATTGCAGCAACGTTTTATTTTTTAACGAAATCAGACCGTCAAAGGCAAGACTTCGCAAACAGAACGGTTGCCGCTACGGCATCGTCAAATATCGGGCAGGAAGGGACGTTCGACACCCCGGGGCGATCGTCCACAATCTCGCGTGACACGGCTAAAATGTGATCCTGGCCGTCTACAGACCATTTCTCAGATGACAACGAAAAAGAGACTTGCCACTGCGCTGCTTGGCGCGGTTGTCTGGATAATCATCGACCAGCTGACAAAGGCATTATTCAAGCATCTATTGACGCCTGGCGAGGTCGTATCGCTTTTGGCCGGAAGCCTTCTGGTTCTTCCCACCTATAACCACGGCGCGTTCCTCGGCTTTGGGGCTGACATGTCTGACGCGACTCGCAATATCGTTTTCATATACGGCGTTCTTGTGCTTCTTGTTAGCTTGCTCGCATGGCTGGTGCGGTCGCCAAAGCTCGGTGGTGTCGAAGTCGCTGCGATAGCTTGCATTCTGGGCGGCGGAATTAGCAATCTGCTCGATCGCTGTGTCTATGATGGCCGGGTTTTCGATTTCCTGAACATGGGCATCGGGCACTTGCGAACGGGTGTGTTCAACGTTGCAGATGTTGGAATTACGCTTGGCGTGGCGCTACTTCTCCTCAACGGTGTGAAACGTAGGCCCACTTTGCCAGGGTCTGCGACGGCCTGACGATTTGAGTTTTGCATCGTGTGCGGATGGCTGCTTTCGGTTGCCTCGATAGTCCGCAACGGGTCGAGCTTAGCCAAAACGCATGAGGCGGCAGTTCTGCCAGGAACGGCCGGTGGACTTAACCTGCCAGATTGGTGACAATTGGGGCCTTTCTCCGTTCTGTTCACCTAGATGCACGAGAACCGCATATTTCAAACATTTGTTTTCCTTAGCTCCGTACTGTTTATCGCTTTGGGTACTACGCGCCCTGCTGAGGCATCGGGTGCGTTCGACGGAAACTGGATATTCAAGTACTCGTGTAATGGGACGACAGGTGTGTTTGCCGACCGGTGCCGCCGTGGAGAGGGAGACTCGTTCACGCTGATCAATCTGACCGAAAGCGGGAATCGTGTTTGCGGATATCACGTCGCCACAGGTTATGTACAGAACAAGGTAGACGAAGGAGACCTGGACGGTGGCGGTCCTTCAATATATGGCGCTGTCTCAGGCGATACTGCGACCGTGCGGTTCCGCAGCGCGTGGAACGGCGCTGTTGGCATCGCAACGATGACCCGTCGCAAGGGCTCGATTGTCTGGCATGTCGTAAAGCCCCTGACCGAGCAAAGCGTGTTCCCGGACGATGCCGTATTGAGCAAGTACATTTCGCGACTTCCTTACCGACCGACTCCCTGCGATGCCGCTCTGAACAAGACCGTAGAGTGACGGCTTTGGCCCAATTTTGCTCGAATCTGAGGAAGCTTCCCTGCGTCATGTACTTCCCTAGTCGGCCGAGGCTGTGTGAAAACGCGTGTTGGAAAGGGCCTTCTAAAAAATCGACTCTTTAGATGGCGCTGTATTGGCTTGGTAGCAACTCGGGAAGGGTAACGCGACACCCGAAAACCGAGTACTTTTGCGTTTTCACACAGCCTCGGTCGAACTGAATCGCTCATCAACTCTGAGCCCGGTCAACTCCGGCCACTGGAGTTCACGGCAGAAATCCGCGACAATCGGACCAAATTCGATAAGCAGGGAGCGTCGAAAATGTTGATTGCCTTAGCCGGACTGCCGGGCACCGGGAAAACAACGATAGCGCAAACACTGGCTCGCAAGCTCGCCGCAGTTTATCTGCGTATCGATACATTGGAACAGGCATTTATCGCGTCCGGGAGCAGCGCGACCCAAATTGGACCTGCCGGATATCTGGCAGGCTACGGCGTTGCGAAGGATAATTTGCGCCTTGGGTTGACCGTCATTGCGGACTCCGTCAATTCGTTGCACGTGACGCGTAGCGCCTGGAGAAATGTGGCACTTGAAGCCGCCGTGGGCTTCTTCGAAATTGAGTTGATTTGTTCCGATACGACGGCACACCGTCTTAGAGTCGAGGGACGAAGGGCCGATATCACCGGCCATGAACTGCCGACATGGCAGAGCGTGCTTGAACGTCAATATGATGCATGGGAATCAGAGCATCTTGTGGTCGACACCGCTAGCGTTTCGGCTGAACAGGCCGTCGAAACTATCATTCATCGCCTGTCGCAGGCATCTCTAGAAAATCGAATGGCTTAGCGTATCACGCATCAGATATGCTGATTGTCTTGAGCGGCGCTCTGCCACAAGCTTGACTTTCAACCGCGTATCCGCGATCTCTGACAGCCTGAAAACTGGCTGTATCAACGCAACGGCACGTTGCTAACATTCGCTCTCACGTAGCGATCAAAAGGAATGATCGATGGCAGACATATTCATCCGCGTGGCAGGCGGCTCAGACAGAAGTGTACGTCGTTGAACGGGATGGCGCGTCGGTCGGAACGTTGTCGCTCGATCTGGACGGCGAAAGGCACTGGGGACCTCAAGAACCGATCGCCGGTTATGTGCCTTGACTGTGTGTGCGGAATGGTTTTAACGGACGTGGACTCGGCAGCTCCATGCATGACGAGGCGTTCGAACGTCGCTTAAACCCACGCAGCAGACCGTCCCGACCGATCTATCTGAGCGTTGGCTGCCGATATGGCGGCTTGCTCCATGGCGGATGCTCCCGGCGGTGCCTTGAGGCGTCCCGTCGTCGTATCCACCGCCGAGTCATGGTAGTGAAGCAGCGCGATACCGGTGCGTTCATCGAACCACCTGTGCCGTCCTGCAAAATGCAAGTAGTAGTTGGCGTTCGAAGGTGCGTGTCGGAACGGAATCTGCCCGACGTGAATAGCCAGCCACATCGCCACCTGGTCGACGTGCGTTTGCTTGCGGGCTCTTTTTAGCGGTTCGATGTTCTGCAACAGCCAGAGCGCCCAATATCGCCAAGCCGTGTCCACTTGCTCGACCAGATGTTTGGGGATGCCGTACATACCACCGTTGCAATTCCCCACGAACGTCAGATCCTGCTCGGCATGCTTCCTGGTGGACCCCACCAGTTCTCGCAGCGCTATTAGCGGCTTTCGCAACAGATGAATCATCGCCGGCCTGGACGCGTGGCCAGCCTGTTTGTCCGAAGACTCGTGAGCGGCGCGCTTGCCTCCATCGCTACTCGCCACGAGCCCCAATCCGCTCGAAGCATCGACTTCAATCAGCTGCGGTTCCTCGCGCATTCCAGCAAGGCGGGCGACCTGTCGCAATACGGACAGCGGCGGGTTCGGACCGTCGACGACCTTGGCCGTCAGCTCCGCGTTGCTGAGATGAGGGCGTAGATCATCAAGAGCGATCATGTCGGTATCGAGCAGGACAACAATCGAAAAGTCGAGGTCTTTCAGATTGCCCAGCTGCGCCAGCTTATTGCAGTAACGACCGTCGCCGAACGGCTTGATCTGGTGCGTCGTGCAGCCCAGCTCTTCGAAGATACGCCTGGCTTCATCCGGCACGCTCTCCGTAAACTGGACGTGAATATCGGCCGGGTCGTCGCAGCTATGCCGACGCAGAGACAGCGCCAACTGATACCCCATGGAGGCGAACTTGGGGTGCCGGTCGACAACGAATGAAAACAACGTTTTCCGGACGTTGATGGGGCCGCGAGAATCGTGCGCTAAAGAGGGCATGGCGAATGCGTGACTCGTCAAATTTCGGCTAGGACAAGCGAACCGCGCGCAGGGCTCGCACCGCAGCCGAGACCATTCTCGAGATCGACTGAACCGCCGCGGGCGTTCGCGTCGGTTCCTGTTGAGACAAGGCGTAATGCTCGGCGTCTCTGAGCGCCAGGACGAGCGCGGATCTGGACTCTTCTTCCTTGTGTGAAAGCATGGCGCGCAGTGCCTGGAACAGGCGCTGTGCCAGTTGCGGCGCGGCGTGCGCGGCGTCGAACTCCTCAGGGGTAAATTGCCAATGCCGAAGGCGATTATCGAGGAACTCTTGCGCGTAGACGGCGACTCGCTGAGCGTTCAACGCAAGTCCCAGGCACGTCGAGACACGCGTGAGCTCCGCGATCGGCGCATCGATAAGCGTATCGTAGTCGACGAGTACCCGCCGTTGCCCGTCTGTTGCGCGAATCGCGGGCACCATGTGAGCGAGCCACAAGCGGCACGATTTCTCAATGCTGAAGCGGTCCCGACGTTTCAGCGAACGGGCCACGCTGAGCGGATTTCTGATTGCAATGACGTAGGCAATGCGTATCCCGGTGCGCTCGAACACCGGCATCCAGAACGGCAGCAATCGCGACAGGCGAGGGTCCTTGAGCGCGAAGATTCCCGTTCGACACTTCTCGCGCAGCACCGAAGTCGCGCGCTCGCGAAAGACATCGAGCATTGCGGGTGCGATCCGATCGAGATCGATGGGGGCCAATGAGTCCCAACTCGCGCCGGCAGCGTGCAGCAGTTCGGCGTTGATGCGGTGAATATCGAGATCTTCGAAAAAGCCCTTGTCGTTTTCTCCTGCGACAGGACTCCCAAGGTTGGTGCCGAAATCGGCGCCTATTGTCTCCATGGCCCGAGTAATGGCGCTAGTTCCGCCTCGGTGCATGCCTAAGACGACAATGAGCGTCGATTCAGTATGTGAACGATTGACAGCGGGGAGGTCATTTTCTAAAGAGGGATAGGAATGCGAATAGACTTCCGTCACGATATGCCCTAGTAGCGCATTAATGCGAGTCATCAGGCGGTTCGAGCCGCGAGACGCTTAACACAGTCATGCATAGGCCGAGGACGACCCAACGCAGAAGCGAAAGAGGTGCGGAAACCGTGGTCAGGTTGATGGGCTGAATAGCTTGAACCATCATAGCAGCGGACCGGGCGCTGAGTCGGCGAAACAGGACGGAAAACGGCTCGCTGGCGGAGGGATTCGATTACCGAATATTCGGGTTGCTTGCGAAATTATCAGGTTACAGAATATTCCGTAAATTGCCGAAATAAATCGGGCGCTCTTGAAAGTCTCCATGCAGTGATGTTGGACTGCCCTCTGATGGAGAGGGGAGGCTGCCTCGTTGTCTGTTGTAGCCTTATGAGAGCGTGTCCAATACATCGCTTGAGCCTGAGATTCGCAAATTCTCTTATGTGTTCGACAAGGAAAGCCGAACCGCGTCATCCGCTCGATATTTTTCCGATCCCGTAGCAAAGACAATCACCCCGCATAGCTGGACTGAGCCTCTTCCAGATAATCGGCAAGCCGCTTCGAAGCACGGCCGATAAGCGATTCAAGATGGTCCGTCACGATAGAAAGATTGCCGGCCCGAACCTCTGCTTCAATCGACACCAGGACAGCAATAAACACGTCAGGCACACCCGCCGCTTTCAACCCCGTGGCGAGTTGCTGGTCGGTCACAGGGACGACGGCAAGGGGCTTGCCTGTCGCCTGGCGAGCAAGCTCGGCGATCTCTTCGTTCGACAGCGCCTCGGGGCCCGTGAGCGTGTAGGTCCGGTTATCGGGAGTTGACGTAACCAGCGCTGCGGCAATCGCTTCAGCGATTTCCTCTCTTGCGGCGTATGACGTTCTGCCGCCTTCAGCCGCCGAATGCCATTGCCCGCTCTTCAGCGCATTGGGGAGCGACCTGAGCAGATTCTCCCGATACCAGCCGTTCCGGAAAATCACGTGCGGCAGACCGGTGGCCTTGATGGCCCGCTCGGTTTCCAGATGATCCGGCGCGAAGGTCAGCAGCGAACTGTCCGGATTGGGCTGCGATGTATAGGCAAGACGCTCGACGCCCGCGGCGACGGCTGCCATGACCGCATGGCGATGCTGCTTCAGGCGTGTGTCCGCGCCATCCAGCGCATCGGTTGAAATGATAAGGACCGTTCCCGCGCCTTTGAACGCCTCGGTCAGGCTCGTCGGATCTTCGAAGTCCGTCTTGCGAACCTCGATGCCCGCCGCAGCGAAGCCGGCAAGTTTCCCGGGGCTGCGGGTGCCGGCGATGATGCGGCTGTGTGCCACGCCGCGCGCAAGCAGATGCTTGACAACAAGTTGACCGAGTTGACCGGATGCACCGGTGACGAAAATCGTATCGCTCATGGCCTGGCCTCGTTTTGAGTGTTACTCTCGTTTTGAGAGCGAGCAGATCATCGAGCTTTGGCAGGCTTTCGTAAAGAAGGCAGTTTTTCAGGAGATAGTTACCCGATGGGAACCACCAACGCATCGCCAGGCGCCCTCAAAACGAGGCTGGAGGCGGCCCGGGCCCAATACGGTCCTTTGACGAATTGCCCGGTGCGCGATGTCATTGACGTCATTAGCGGGCGATGGAGTTCATTGTTGATGATGGCGTTAGCCGAGCATCCGCATCGGTTCGGCGAACTGCGCCGGTTGGTGCCGGACATTTCGCAGCGAATGCTCACGCAGACACTGCATGAGCTACAGCGCGATGGTTATGTGCATCGCAAGGTCTTCCCGACAAAGCCGCCCGGCGTTGAATACAGCCTGACCGAACTTGGTCGTTCGATGTTCGACGCGTTGAACGTTTTGATTATGTGGGCCGACGGGAATCATGCCGCGGTCACCGCAGCTCGCCTCGACTTTGATCGTGAGAAAGAATCTGCCTAGGAGACGCGCCATCGAACAGCAGACAAGCGGTATCGGGCGAAAGCTGGGCTTGGGTTTCGTGTTTTTATGGTTCTTCATAGGGGGGATTGCGCATTTTGCCGCGACCGATCTGGAGATGCGCATTGTGCCGCCATGGCTGCCAGAACCCAGGCTTCTGGTTCTGGTGAGCGGCGTGTTCGAATTGCTCGGCGCGATCGGTGTGCTGATACCACGCACCCGGCAGGCAGCCGGGTATGGGCTCATGCTGCTGACCATCGCGGTGACGCCCGCGAATATCTACATGTGGCAGCAAGCGAGCCAATTCCCGTCGATTCCCTACTGGGCGCTGACACTTCGCCTGCCGCTTCAGGTCGCGCTGCTTGCCTGCATCGCGTGGTCGACACGTGACGTGCGGCGACGTTGGCACGCGGGACCGCAACCCGGCTCGCGACGATAGTTCTGACGACGTTCCATCGAATGGTTCAGGCAGGCGTGCCATCGATCTGTCTCAGCCGGCGTTCAGCCAGGAGGAAACTGTAACGTCGTGAAAATGCTGGCGAGCTCCGGCATCGGAAACGCTACACTTCGCTCTCTCGTCCAGAGGAAAGTCACGCATTACGATGTCGCTCCAATGTCCATTGCCGATCCGTTAAAACTATTGTCCAGTCGGCCTGACTTGAAGGTCATCGCCCGGCTTGCCTCCCTGCAGATGGTGTCGCTCGCGCTCGTCGCACTCACGGCGGGAATTGTCCTGTGCGCCTGGCTGATGCCTGCTCTAGCGACGCTGCTTCCGCATGGCTGGTCGCTGATGAAGGTCAACACCGCGTTGTGCCTGCTGCTCGGAACGGGCAGTCTGGCATTGTCCCGAAACAGGCAAACCGCCCGTCAGCTGATGGTAAGCCGCGTTCTCGCCGGGGCGCTGCTGCTCATCGCCGGATCTGTGTTGCTTGAGCATTTGACCGGAACGGCGAGCGGTTTCGATATCCTGCTGGCCGCCGATCCGACATCGAGCAGGCCAGGACGCATGGCCCTGCAGACGTCGGTGTTTTTTCTTCTGCTTGGCGTGACATTGCTGTTTGTCCGCTCGCGCAAAAGCCCACTTTCAAACATGGCCGACGCGCTGACGCTGGCGATGGTAATTCTGACGCTGGTGGTGCTCTCCGGATATTGCTTTGGGGCAGCCAGGCTGTTTGGCGAATCGTCCGACACGCGGACCTCGCCCCATACCCTCGTTTGCATGGCGCTACTGGTGTTCGTGGAAATCGGCCGCCGGGCCGAGAGCGGCCATTTTTCCGTTCTGCTGGGCATCGGCATCGGCAGCCGGATTGCACGGAGCGTTCTGCCATTCGCGCTGCTCTTGCCGTTCCTGATGGTGAGCGGCAGCGCTTATACGACCCGACAGGGCTGGCTGTCCGCGTCGTACGCAGCGGCACTGAGCGCGTCCGTTATCTCTGTCGCGTTGTTCGGCCTGGTCGTTCTGATGGCCGGGCGGATCAACGAGCTCGAACGGGATCTGCGCGACATGTCGCTCACCGACGATCTGACTGGAATATTGAATCGCCGCGGATTTAATCTGCTCGGCGAGCAGGCGGTGCTGCAGGCGCGACGGGACGAGTCCCCTCTGACGGTGCTGTTCTTCGACCTCGACGGCTTGAAGCAGGTCAACGATAGTTTTGGCCACGAAGCAGGATCGCGATTTCTCGTGGATGTTGCAACGTTGCTTCGGAACACTTTTCGCGGCTCGGATATCGTCGCGCGGATCGGTGGTGATGAATTCGCCGTGGTGATACACGACGGTAGCGCAAAGGCCAAAATTGCCATGGCGCGGATGGATGAGAGCGCTGCGGCCATGAATCGAAACGGCGGCAGGTTTTATCCGATCAGCTATAGCGCCGGTGAAGCGAGCCGCGATCCGACCGGGGACGAATCGTTCGAGCAACTGGTCTCACGGGCCGACGCGATGATGTATGAGGCGAAACTGGCGAAGCGTCGTCACGGCAAACAACGTGCAACCGTTGGGGTGATCGGGGTTTAAGCGAGGCGGCGGTGCGATAGGTGCACCGGGTGCGACTGGGCTAACTCGGTGGAGGTGCCGGTAGGTGGCCCATGTTCGGTTCGTGAGCGTCCGCATCGAGGAAAACTGAACGTCAGCTGAGGGCGGCGGCTGCCGATCGCTACCTTGCGGAGTTGGGGTGATATATGCTTACTGCAGGAGGCAGTGATTAGCCGAATTTTGCCAATCATCGCGTGATAACTCCCCTTAAACAATTCAAAATAGATGGGCAATGATCATCGTGGGTAATTCAGCCAAACCTACATAAAAGTCGGGAGCGCATTTATGTCACGGGGTCAAGAAAGGGGTGTGCCAGACCTGTTCCGGCGTTTGGCTGGTGTTTCGCTGTGCACCGCGCTCGCGCTAGCGGGCTGCGGCGGATCGTCGGCGCCAGCAAATCCGCCGCAGCCGCCAGCGGGGCCCCCGACTTTCACCGTGGGCGGCACCGTATCGGGGCTGGCCACCGGCACCACGCTCACGCTGAATGACAATGCCGGTGATCCGCTTACTGTGAGTGCGAATGGCGGGTTCACCTTCGCTACCCCGGTGCCGCTCAATGGCGCTTACGCCGTCACCATCGGCGCTCAGCCCGCAGGACAAACCTGCACGTTGTCGAACGGCTCCGGGTCGGGCGTGACGGCCAATGTCGCCAGTGTGGGAATCAACTGCGTAATCGGCCCGGAATTCGCCTATGTAGTGAACATACTCGGCAACTCGGTTTCGCAGTACGCCATAGGCGCTAACGGGGCGCTCACCCCCATGGCTGTCCCGTCTGTGCGGACGGGAGAGGAACCAGATTCCATCGCCATCGATCCTTCGGCTCGCTTCGCCTATGTGACAAACTCAATCGACGGCACGGTTTCGCAGTACACGATTGGCGCTGACGGTGCGCTCACCGCCGCGAGTTCCACGAGCGTATCGAGCCCATCGATTGGCGGCTTCATAATGTCCGTCACGGTCGAACCTTCAGGTCGCTTCGTCTACGTGGCACAGGGAACTACGATTTATCAGTACGCGATAGGCACTAACGGCGCGCTGATGGCCGTGAGTTCGCCGACTGTGACGACGGGACGTTATTCGGAGTTCATCATCACCGATCGCACGGGTCGCTTCGCCTATGTGCCCTGCCAGGACAACTCGGTCTGGCAGTTCACGATTGGCACGAACGGTGTGCTCACGGCCATGAGTTCGCCAAGCGTGCCTACGGGAAGCCTTCCAGAATCCATCGCCCTCGATCCTTCAGGCCGTTTCGCCTATGTGCCAAACAGGGACAGCAACTCGGTTTCGCAGTACACGATAGGTGCTGACGGCGCGCTCACGGCCATGAGTGCCCCGACCGTGCCAGCGGGACTCGGTCCACAATCCATTACCATCGATCCGTCTGGCCGCTTCGCCTACGTGGCAAACGGCACCGACGACACAGTTTCGCAGTACACGATAGGTGTTGACGGTGCGCTCACGGCCATAAGTCCCACGACCATCTCGACCGAAGACTCTCCAACAACCTTCGCGGTTGATCCTTCAGGTCGCTTCGCCTATACGGCAACCTCGCCCTACGGCACGGTTGTGCAGTACACGATAGGTCTTGACGGCGCGCTCACGACCATGAGCGGCCCGGCCGTGCAGGCGGGACCGACGCCCGTGTCCATTGTGATATTTCGCCGGTAGAAGCGTAATCAGGAGTCAATGACCGAGGCCACCCTTGTCACGCATCGCATCGTGATCAGCCAGGCTGAGTATCACCCCGCGTTCCCCGCGACCGCCGCTCGATTCCGGAATCGAATTTCTGAGCCCTCGCGCCATGGCCGAACTTCTCCCGGTATGCTGCCGGACTCGTGAGCGCGATACGTCGGAAGTGCCTGCGCATCGACTCCTCCGAGCCGAACCCCGCCAGCTCGGCGATGCGGCCAATCGGCAATGGCGTTTGCGCTTCGAGCATCTCACGGGCCACCGCCACGCGTTCACGCACAAGCCATTCGTACGGTGCCATGCCGGTGGCGTCATGAAATTGCCGTTGCAACGTGCGCGGGCTCATCGCAGCCCGTTCTGCCAGCGAGCGCAGCGTGTGCGGCAAAGCAGGATGCTGGCGCACCCAGTCCATCAACTTCGCCAGACGTCCGCTTTCGTCCCGCGGCATGGGACGCGGCACAAACTGCGCCTGACCACCCTCCCGATGGGGCGCCACCACGAGCCGCTGTGCGACCCGATTCGCCACCGCGCCACCGTAATCGCGTCGCACCAGATGGAGCAGCATGTCCAGCCCCGCTGCCGATCCCGCCGACGTGATGATCTGTCCTTCGTCGACATACAGCGCGTCGGACTGCACGCGCACTAGTGGGTAGCGCTGTTGCAGTTTCGTCGCGTATCGCCAGTGGGTCGTCACGGTCTTGCCGTCGAGCACGCCGGCCGCTGCCAGCACGAACACGCCGGAGCAGATCGAGCAAAGACGCGCGCCCCGCTGGTAGGCGGCGCGGATCTTCTTTAGCAGCGCGTCGGGCGGCAATTCGTCCGCATCGCGCCAGCCGGGCACCACGATCGTATCCGCGCGATCGAGCAGCTTGAGCGTGTAGGGTGCGGCGACCGTGATGCCGCCTGCGGCGCGGAGCGGGCCGGGCTCGCCCGCGCAAACCGCGAACCGATACCAGTCGACGCCCAGCTCCGGACGTTCGAGCGCGAACAGTTCGGTCACGCAGCCGAATTCGAAAGTACAGAGCCGGTCGTAAACCAGCGCGACGACGAGATGCTTGTCCATGGCGCGATGTTACCGGAGATTGACGATTACGCCACTTATCCGGTTCGCGACTCGACGCCAGAATGAGGCTCCTGGATCACTTTTCCAGGCCCATGTTCACCGGACCACTCATGCAGGATTCAAACATGTCGACTACCAACGCCGTCACCGCCGTTCCCGCCGCCGACAGCGCGGCCGCGCTTGCGCACTTCCGCGCGACTTTGCAATTCGAAACCGATTGCTCCGATATCGCCGGCGCGCTCGCCAGCGGCGCGCCCGGTTTCGTCCTGCTCGATGTGCGCGGTCCGGCGCTGTTCGCGAAGGGCCATGTGCCGGGCGCGCTCAATCTGCCGCACGGCAAAATAGTCGAGTCGAAGCTGGTGAACTATCCGTCCGATACGCTTTTCGTCACGTACTGTGCGGGTCCGCATTGCAACGGGGCGACACGCGGCGCGATACGGCTTGCGCAACTGGGCCGGCCGGTGAAGGTCATGATTGGCGGGATCACGGGATGGCTCGACGAGGGCTGCAGCCTGGCTGTGAGCGAGGCCGTCGCCGTTCCCTGACCCAGGAAAAGCGACACACGCCGCCGCGTTGCGCCGCCCGGGGTGAAGTATTCCAGCGACCACCCGCATAATGTCGCTCTGGTTCGCTAACCCAAGGCAGCCGAAGATGAACAAGCTTTCAATAATGAAATCCCACCGCGCCGCGTTCAAAATCAAAACGCGGGCCGCTGCTGTCTTACTGGCAACGAGCGTGCTCTTGCCTATCGCGCTCCTGTCCGCAGCCCCATCCGCATTCGCACAAACCCAAAACGCAAGCGCCTCGCAACCGGCGGCTCCGACAAACCCCCTCAACCGACCAGGGCCCGCCATGACCTCCGTATTCGCGCCGCACGGCACGCTCCGCGCGTCGATCAATCTCGGCAATCCGGTGCTGGCCAGTCTCGATCCGGCCACCGGTCAACCGGTCGGCGTATCCGTCGATCTTGCCGCCGAATTCGCCAAACGCCTCGGCGTGCCGCTGCAACTGGTGCCGGTCAAATCGGCGGGTCTATCGGTCGACAACGTCAATCAGGGCAAAGCCGACATCGGCTTCTTCGCCGTCGATCCGAAACGGGGCGAAGAGATCGCGTTCACGAAGCCGTACGTGCTGATTGAGGGCTTCTATCTGGTGCGCGACGCGTCGCCGATCAGCAGCAACGCGCAGGTCGATCAACCGGGCGTGACGGTCGCGGTCGGCAAGGGCAGCGCCTACGACCTGTTCCTGACGCGCGAACTTCAGCACGCCACGCTGGTGCGCATTCCGACGTCGCCGGCAGTGGTGCAGGGTTTTCTGGATCAGCATCTGGACGTGGCCGCGGGCGTCAAACAACAACTTCAGAAAGACGCTGCCCACACAGGTGGATTACGCATACTCAATCAGCGCTTCATGGTGATCCGTCAGGCGATGGGTGTGCCTAAGGCGAGAGGCGAGGACGCGGCCGCGTATCTCGCGCGCTTCGTTGAGGAGATGAAGGCGTCGGGCTTCGTGAAGGCGTCGTTGGCGCGGCACCATATCGACGGCGCGGCCGTCGCGGGTGAGGGCGACTAGCAAGCGCTGTCGTCGGGTCCTCGCCGGTACGAAACACAAATCGGCGCATGAAGTTTTACGCGCCGACTTCTCACGCAAACGTTTCCGCGTTTATGATTCAATCTTCATAACGATTCAAGACTCATAAACACGACGCGCGTCGCAGAACGCGGCAATCAGGCGTCGTTCATACACCGCGTAATCCACTGCGCTTATTGCCTTGATCGCGCAGCAACTCATGTCCCGCGCATCGATTCCCATCGCCTCAACGGCCGATCAAGCAAAGGCGAAGCCCACTCGCCGCCAGACAGCAATTTTCAGATAGCACTGCGCAATTTCCCCTAAGAACTGACCGGCCAACCGTCGCTATGCTCCGGGCTCGGCTTTATCAAATCGTCGCGTCTTTTACGAGGAGATATATGGTTGTTCTATTCGGGCACGATGAGCTGGACGAGGTGCTTCAGCGTCACGATTCCGCACCGCGGGCATCGACGGGTCAGTGCCATGGAACGTTCGGCGAATTGATGCAAGGCGTATTGCCGGACAACCGGCATATTCTCGTCACGCTGCCGATCAACCTGAAGAGCGTGATCGAATTCAGCGCCGCGCGCACCGACCGGGTGGGCGCCGACGTCAGCCGCAAGACCAAGGCGTGTCGCGCCGTCGAAGACTATTTGCGCCTCGCGGACCTGCCGCCCGGCGGCCTGCTGAATTTCAGATCGACGTTCCCGGTCGGCAAAGGGCTGGCGAGTTCCTCTGCCGACATGGTCGCGGCAATCCGCGCGGCAGCCGGCCATTACGGCCAGACGCCCGCGCCGGAAACGATCGAATCGGTGCTGCGCTTCATCGAACCGACCGACGGCGTGATGTACGACGGCGTCGTGTCGTTCTATCACCGCGAAGTCAAACTCGACGAACAGCTCGGCGCCACGCCGGGCCTCGCCATCGTGTCCGCCGATCGCGGCGGCGAATGTGACACCGTCGAATTCAACCGCCGCAAACACGAGATGCCCAGCGCGGTACGCCACGAATACCGGGACATGCTGGCCGGCATGAAAGAGGCGATCCGCGCGTCCGACCTGCGCACCATCGGCGCCATCGCGACGCGCAGTTGCGATCTGTCGCAAGCGTTCAATCCGCATCCGCACATCGACCTGATGCGCGAACTGCGTGCCGGGACCGACGCGCTCGGCCTCGTGGCGGCCCATTCCGGCACCTGCATCGGCCTGCTTTACGACACCGAGGACCCCGAGCGTCACGCCAAAACGGCGCACGTTCAGGCGTCGCTGCGCGCGCTACAGATTGAATCGAGTCAATACACGACGGTATAGGAATCCAGATGCTCAGATATGAATCCTCGCTGGACGCGATGCGGGACGCCACGCTGTTTCCGATTGACGATGCGCTGCACATGGTGTCGTTCAAGGCGATGAAAATCGTGCCCGCGAACTTCATCATCCAGAAGGCAATCGCGCGCGGCGATCTGAAACCGGGCGGCACGGTCGTGGAAACGTCGAGTGGTAATTTCGCGCTCGGCATGGCGATTGTCTGCAACCGCCTGAAGCATCGTTTCGTCGCGATCGGCGATCCGGCTATCGAGCCGTCCTACCAGCGCCAGTTGGAAATGCTGGGCGGCCAGGTCGAAATCATCACGGAAAAAAAGGGCAGTCAGGGTTATCAGAAAGCGCGCCTGGACCGTCTGCATGAAATTCTCGACGACGAACCCGGCTCGTTCTGGTGCCGCCAATACGACAACGAGGACAACGCGAACGCGTATGGCGAGCTAGGCCGCGAGTTGCTCGCCGCCGTGGGCCAGCAGTTGGTGCTGGTCGCGCCGGTCGGCTCGGGCGGTTCGAGCTGCGGGATCGCCAGTGCATTGCGCGCGGCCGGCGCGGACTGCACGCTAGTGGGCGTCGATACGTTCAACAGCATTCTGTTCGGCCAGCCGGACGGACCGCGCAAACTGCGCGGCCTCGGCAACACGGTGATGCCGAAGAACCTCAGGCAAACCCTGTTCGACGACGTGCATTGGGTCGGCTCGGACTTCGCCGAGCATTTCACGCGCAAGCTGTATTCGTCCACTGGACATTTTCGCGGACCGACCACCGGCGCGGCTTTCGCGGTGGCGCGCTTCGTCCGCGAGCGCTATGCAGCGACGCCCGTGGTGTTCCTGAGTCCGGACGACGGTTCGCGCTACGTCGACACGACCTACGCCGCCGACCCCGCCAACGCCACCTACGACACGCTCGCACCGCAACAGATCGCGCAGCCGACCGCGTACGCGCCTGACGCCGACTGGGCATGGATGAACTGGCAACGCGCCGATATTCAACAATACCGTTAAGCCATGGCGATCATTTACGTCGAATCGAACACCACGGGCTTTGGGCACCGCTTGCTGGAGGTGTCGTGTCTGTATGACAGTGTCCATTTCTTCATTAGCGACCCGGCGCGCTATGCCTTTCTGGACCAGTTGCCGGCCGGGGTGAATGTCGTACGTTGCGATACGCGTTCAGTCGACGCGCTTCGCGAGGCGTGTGCGCAGATCGACGCGATCCGCTATGTCGTGTCGACGAGCGATGCGTTCATCGACATCGCCGCGCGGCTGTCCGACGAACTCGGTTTGCCGACCAACTCCGCCGCGGCCATTGCGCTATGCCGCGACAAGCTGCGCTTGCAGGACGTGCTGCGCGACAGCGGCGTCGCGTATCCGCACACCACCACGATCCGCTCCGCCGACGCCGTGGCGCGCCTGAGCTTTCCGGTGATCGTCAAGCCGAGGCAAGGCACGGGCAGCATCGGCGTTCGGCTGGTTGAAAGCGCGCAGGACTTTCCGGATCAATTCGACGACGACATGATCTGCCAGCGCTTCATTCCGGGCACGGAGTTTTCGGTCGAATCGTTCAGCGACGCCGACGGCCATCAGATTCTCGGCGTCACGCGCAAGTTCGTCACCAAGCCGCCGCACTTCCTCGAACTGGCCCACGTGTTTCCGGCCGACCTCGACACCGCGATTCGCTCGCGGATCGTCGATACGGTGCGGCGCGCGCTCGACGCGGTCGGCTACAGCTTCGGCCCCGCGCATACCGAGGTGAAGGTACACGACGGCGCGGTATCGATCATCGAAATCAACGCGCGGCTCGCCGGCGGCATGATTCCGACGCTGATGGAGCGCTCGTTCGGCTGGTCGATGGCGGAGCTGTATATACGCAGCTATCTGGCCGGCCGCAGCCAGTTCGTGGTGCCGACGCCCGCGCTCTACAGCGCCGTTGCGTTCGTGGTGCCGGAGGTAGGGCGTCGCTATGTCGGCATCGACTTTCCGAGCGATTGCGCCGACGCCGGCATGTTTCGCAGCGAAGGCGTCAACGCGGGCAAGTTCGACTTTTCCGACCGCGCGGGTTATGTGATTTCGGTTGGCCGTAGCGCAATGTCGGCGCTGCGGCAAAGCCTGTCGCTGCGTATGCGTTCTGCTGTGCTCTATGACGACCGGCGCGAACCGCCGCCCGACGCGCAGACGATTCACGAGATCGTCTACCGCAAAAACGGGCCGAGCTTCGGCGCACTGACCGACACGCTGCTCGTGATCGAAAAAGCTCACCTGACGATGCTGCGTCAGCAACGCATGCTCAGCGCTCCCCAGTTCGAGGCGTTGAAACAGGCCGTGCTCGCGCTGGAAGCCGATCCGGGTCTGCTACGCAATCACAACTCCGGCCGCGGCGATTACTTCGATTACGAAAACTACGTGATCGACCGGTGCGGACGCGAAACGGGCGGCATGATCCAGGCGGCTCGCTCGCGCAACGACATCAACAGCACGCATCTGTCGCTGACCTTGCGCGAGGCGCTGTCGCGGGTGAGTTCACGCACCGTCGATCTGGCCGCCGTGCTGGCGCGCCGTGCCAACGAAACCGCCGACATACTGTTGCCGATTTACAGCCAGTATCAAACGGCCATGCCGGGTTCGGCCGGTCACTATCTGGTCGCGCAATGCCAGATCCTGCTGGATACGCTGGGTGCGTTATCGGCTTTGCATGACAGCCTGAGCGTGTCGCCGCTCGGCGCCTGCGCGGGCGCGGGGACGACGTTCGCCACCGACACGCACAGCACCGCGGCCTTGCTCGGCTTCGCGAGCGGCCCGTCGAATTCGTTGCGGGCGATCAGCGACAAGAATCATGCGCAGCGCGGCGTGTATCTGCTGACCGAACTGAGCGGCAACCTGAACCGGATCGCCAGCGACCTGCAACTGTGGACCATGCGCGAGCTGGCGCTCGTCGCATTGCCGGACGCGATGTATGGCGGCTCGTCCAACATGCCGCAAAAGCGCAACCCGTACCTGCTCGAATGGCTGCGTCTCGGCCACGAACGCAACGCCGCCCGCTTGACGATGGCCGTATCGTCGCTGTCGCATCTGCCGACCGGCAACTCCTATCAGGCGAGCCGCACGGCTATCGAAACGCTGGTCGAATCGACCGTGCAGATCGTGGATATGCTGACCGTGCTGACCTATGCGATCGACGGCGCGCGTTTCGATGCCGACGCCGCACGTCGCGCGCTTGAAGCGGGTAACGGTTGCGCGACGCTCGCGGCGGAACGGCTGGTGCAGCAGCACGAGGCGTCGTTCCGCGATGCCCACTCGCGGGTGGGCCGCGCACTCGCGCCGGCCGCCATGACCACAGCGCCCACATCCGGCGACGCAAGCGCGCGAGCTTTGCTCGCCAGCATCAACGACGAACTGACCACCGGCCACGTATTCGAGCGGCTCAGCGGCGGCGGCGGCCCATCGGCGGATAACACGCGCGCGGCATGGAAAGCCCTCGACGCGCAACTCCGCGACGCCCGCCGACATCATCTGGCGCGCGACGCGCGTGCCGCCGCGCTCGCGCGCGAACTCGATCGCCGCTTCAGGAGAACCCTGTGAACAGCTTGACCCCATCGCCCCAATCGCCCCCGTCCACCCCATCCAGCCCGTCGATGCCGGCCATCACCGTGCTGTGCTCGGACGGGCCGCATCATCTGTATCTGGCGGGCGAAATCCTGAAGACCTTCGGCAAGGTGCGCCTCATCGTCGAACCCGGCCACGCTCAGGTGTCGCGTTTGTGGCGTAACCGCCAATACCGCGCGTATGGCTGGACGCGTTATCACCAATGGCGGCGCAGCCTGTTCGGCTACGACGCGTACCGTCAGCGCTATTTCACGCAAGGCGAAGCGCCGCTCACCTGGGACGCGCTGCTCCGCGACGCCCGCGTTCGGCTGATCGAAACGCCGTGGATCAACGATCCCTGCGTCGTCGAAACCTTGCAGGAAGAGGGCGCCGACGCGTATATCGTGATGGGCACCAAGAAGATCGGCGAGGCCGTGCTCGCGCAGATTCCGCCGGACCGGATTCTCAATCTGCACGGCGGTCATCTGCCTCACTACAAGGGCAATCACTGCTTCTTCTTCGCGCTGCATCACGGCGAATTCGACAAGCTGAGCACAACGCTGCACCGCGTGGCGTCCGGTCTCGATACCGGCGAGATCGTCTCGCACCACACGGTGCAATTCCAGCAAGGCGACAATTCGGAAACGCTCTATTCGCGCGCCGAAAAACGGGCCGTGGACAACCTCGTCGCCCGCCTCAAGATGGACCCGGATGTCACGCGCTGGGACAGCGAACCGCAACCCGACGCGGGCGCGACTTACCGGATGCGCGATCGCGGCCCGCTGCTCGAAATCGCGCACCGCTTCGCACTGTTGCGCCACCTGCATGCGGTGTCGGCCGTGCGCCGGAAAGGGAATCAGGCTCGATGAACAGCGCCCTGATTGCCCAGCTTTCGCAGGTCGCGCTGTTTTCGATCCCGCTGACCATTTCGCCGGGGCCGAACAATCTGATGATGACCACCAATTGCGCCCAGTTCGGTTTCCGGCGCACGCTGCCTTCGCTGGTCGGCATTTCGCTCGGCGTGTTCGTGCTGTTCATGGTGGTGGCGCTGGGTCTCGGCGGCGTGCTGGCCCGCTATCCGCAACTGCATCTCGCACTGAAAGTGGTGGGTTCCGCGTACATTCTGTATCTGTCGTATCTGCTGTTCACGTCGCATTCGTCGAGCGCGCAGAAGAAATCGACCGAACGGCCGATCACTTTCGTTCAGGCGGCCTTGCTGCAGGTGTTGAATCCGAAGATCTGGCTGCTCGCGGCAACGGCCTGTTCCACGTTTCTCCCCCTGACCGGCAACGTGCATGTCGACGCGATTCTGCTGTCGCTCACGCTCGGCGCGATCTTCTTTCCGTGCAACTCGATCTGGGCGCTGTTCGGACTCGTGATGCGCGGGGTCATGCGCGGCCGGGCGTTTTACCGGACCATGGGGTTGATGACCGCGTCGTCGGTCTTTTTCGTGCTGTTTTGAGTTGGCTAATTCGCCGCGACGTCACGGCTTGCGCGCATTTCTATCAAGGACGGCCATGAACCACATCGTGCTAGCTTTTTGCATCGACCCGGCAAAAGATCCTGTTTCGTCGCATGTGCTCGCGCGACTGCTGGCCTCGGGCGCTTTCACGCCGACCGACGACAGCGTCGACGGCCACCCCGTGTTGCGTGCGCAACTGGGCAGCGTGCGCTGCGATCTGCTGCAACTCGACGACGTGCTGAGCCACGACTATCCCCGCTACGCGCCGATCCTCAACGACGGGTTCGGCACCGCCGACGCGGTCATCATCGTCAACTGGCACGAAGGCAAGAACGCGCCCGATCCAATCTTCACCGTGCAAACCACGGGCGACATCGAAACCGGCACCTTCAGCCCCGTCGATCCCACCGTGACGCGCGCGCTGTTCCTCGCGGTGGAAGCGCAGCGGCAAAAGGCCGGCCTCGGGCAATTCTCGACGTGGATGGAGGCGACGCACTGGTCCGGGCCACTGTACGGCGCCGCGTCGGGCAAGCTGGTCAACCTCGTGAAGCCCTCGGTGATCGATCTGGAGATCGGCAGCACGCCGCGCGCGTGGTCGTATCCGGCCGCCGCCGCGGTGCTCGCGCGGGCGCTGCTCACGGCGTTCGAGTCACCGCGGAAACCGGCGATTTCGCTCCTCGGGATCGGCGGCACGCATTTCGAAGCGGGCTTCACGCAACTGCTGCGCGACTACGGCGAATCGCAAGGGCTCGCGTTTTCGCATCTGCTGCCGAATCACTGGCTGGTTGCGCATCGTTATGAATCGTCGGCGCGGCTGCCTGATCTGCTGGCCTGCGCCCGCTCGATCAAAGGCGGCGTGGACGCGATTGCGTTCCACGACAATCTGAAAAGCAGCTACAAACATCAGGTGCAATTGCTTGCCAGCGAGCTTGGCGTGCCGGCGTTCTCGCACCGCAAACTGCGATCGGACGACATAGCCGGTCTGATTCGCGACGCCCGCGTCGAATCGTGATGCGTGATGGACGTGGCCGATCAAAGCCCTCGAAGCGCTCTCGGCGGATAGCCGAAGTGCTTCTTGAACGCGGTCGTGAACTGGCTATGCTGCGCGTAGCCGCATTCGAGCGCGATGGTGGTGATCTTCTGCGGACTGTTCTTCAACAGGTTGTGCGCACGGCTCATTCTCGCGTGGGTCAGAAACGCATGCGGCGAGTGGCCGAAGGTGGTCTTGAATTTACGCAGAAAGTGATACCGGCTGAGACTCACCAGGCTCGCCAGATCTTCGAGCCGCACCGGTTCGCCGAGGTTGTCGCTCAGATAGTCGCGCAGCAGTTTGGTCTGCTGGGCCGAGAAACGGCCGCGCGTATTCGGCGCGTCCAGATCCGTGGCGGCATACGAGCGGATCGTGTTGAGCAGAATCCAGCTCATCAGACCGTCTACGCCGAGCAGCAGCGACTTGTCGTCCCAATCGGCGAGCGCGATGCTCGCGGCCGCTGCGCTAATGACCGGCGACGCCTCCTGGAACACCTCGCGGAACGAATAACTCTCCGGCGGCTGGCGCAGCGACTGCAGCAGGCTTTCCTCGAAGTTGCGCGGATCGAAATACACGTGCAGGAAATTCAGCCGCTCGGTGATCTGCCACTGCGACTGGCCTTCGCCAATAGGGAACAGGCAGACCGCGTTCTTGAAGCCGCGCCGCAAAATCTGCCGGCCCAGCACCTGGTTGCAGTTTTCCCCGCCCGACAGATACACGCTCAGCACGTTTTCGTTCGAGCTTTGATACTCGGTGAGCGTATTGCGGCCGGTCCATTCCGACACCACGATGCCCGACGGCAAGTGCATGGACCGGACGAGCTCGGCACCCGCCGATTTCAGCGCGCCTCTGACGTTAATCGAGTTTGAAGACCGCATCTTGCAAATGATCGCTTATCGGCTGGTGGTAGAGCGGGGGGCGGCGCGCTGTGCCATGGAAATCAGCAGAAGCGGGCCGCCGGTCCGGAATGCGTTGTGGCTAATAGAGGTGGCCAACGAGGTGGCTATTGTGTCAGAAGATGAGGGTGGTGAGCGCGCGGCTGGGCGGGGTAGCCAGCGCGCATAAAGCAACCTGTTTTCAGCGGCTTTTATTCGCTGCTGGTCCACTCCACGTTCGCGCCCACCGAACGCAAATTCTCGACGAAACGCGGATGCGCGCGGCGGATCGGCAGTGCATTCATGATCTCCGAGCGTCCTTCAATACTGGCCGCGACCATCAGCAACGCAATCGCCACGCGAATGATGTACGGGCTCTCGACGCGCGCCGGGCTCAGCGTCAGCCCGCCGAACGTGATCAGCCGGTGCGGATCGGACAGGAACACGTGCGCGCCGAACTTGGACAGTTCGCTGGTCCAGCCCATCGCGCCGTCATAAACCTTGTTCCAGAACATTGCGCTGCCCTCGGCCTTCACGCCGAGCGCGACGAAGATCGGCAGCAGATCGACCGGCACATACGGCCACGGCGCGGCTTCGACCTTGGTGAGAATGTTCTGGGTGAACGGCCGGCGCACCTGCAGCGCGCCGTTGCTATGCGCGCGCGACCAGCCATCGCGATGCACCACGTCGACACCGAACTTCGCGAAGGTGCGGTCGATCAGCGGGAACTGCTCGGGCGCCGAGTTCCTGACCACGATGTCGCCGCCGGTGATCGCGCCCAGCGCGAGAAACGTGGCGATTTCGTGGAAGTCTTCGCTGAAGCGGAACTCGCCGCCGCCGAGCCGCTTGCCGCCCGTCACGCTGAGCCGCGAGGTGCCGATACCGTCGATGCCTACGCCGAGCATCGCGAGAAAGCGGCAGAACTCCTGCACGTGCGGCTCGGACGCCGCGTTGGTGAGCGTGGAGGTGCCGTCGGCCGCCGCCGCGCACAGTGCGAAGTTTTCGGTGGTGGTCACCGACGCATAGTCGAGCCAGTGATCGTTGGCGGCCATGCGCCGCTCGGTACGCACGATCAACGACTCGTCGGTGCGCTTGACGCGAGCGCCGAAACGCTCGAACACCTCGACGTGCGGGTCGATCTCGCGCACGCCGAGCGTGCAGCCTTTCACGTCGCTTTCCAGCCGCGCCACGTTGAAACGCGCGAGCAGCGGCGGCACCAGCATGATCGACGAACGCATCTCCTCGGGCAGCTTGTTTGTGACCGGATCGAAGGTGGTGGCGTGGTGATGCAGATCGAGCAGGCCGGTCGAGAAGTCCACCGACACATCGCTGCCCAGCGCGCGGAAGATGTCGAGGATTTTCTTGACGTCGGTGATCTCGGGCACGCCGATCAGGCGTACCGGTTGATCGGTGAGGAGGGTAGCGCAGAGAATCGGCAGAACAGCGTTCTTGTTGGCGGACGGCGTGATTTCGCCGCGTAACGGCAGGCCGCCGTGGACGATCAGGTTGGACATGTTCGGAAAGCTTTGAAGAATGAAGACGCGAGGCCGTTATGATGCCATCGCCGGGGCGTGCCTGCTGCAACTATCCGCGGGGCCAGGGCAGGACCCGGCGAATCGCACGCCTGAGCGCTTATTGAGCGCTCATTGAGCGTTTAGCCTGAGTGTTTACACGCCCGCCGCCACCGTCGACGAACTCGCCTGCGCCGCCGGCAACGCCGCCTCCAGACGCAGAAACTCGATCAACGGTTCGAGCAGCTTATGCCGGCGTTCCGGCGCCGTGCGCAGCACGAAGCACCACGACGCCGGCCGCGACAGGTCCGGAAAAAGCCGCATCAGACGGCCGCTGCGCAGATCCGCTTCGATCAGCGGCAAGCGTCCGAGCGCGATTCCAGCGCCGCCGATCGCCGCGCCGAGCACCTGGCTAAAGCCGCTATAACGGACGATCTTGGTTTCGAAGTCGCTGGGCAAGCCGAACTGCCCCTTCCAGTTGCGCCATTCGAATTCGGGCGCGTTCTCATGGGTTTCCTGCAGCAGACGGCAGCGGCACACCGCCTTCGACGCGAACGGATGCAGTTCCGGCGCGCAGACCGGGAAGACCTCCTCGCGAAACAGCACGAGATCGTCGGCACGCACCTTGTCCACATGAATATGCACGATGGCGACATCGACCTCATGACGGGCGAACTCCGGCTCGCCATCCAGCGTGATCGCGCTCAACGGCGTCTCGGGATAGCGCGCCGAAAATTCGGCGAGACGGCGCGCGAGCCACATCGACGAAAACGAACCGTTGGCCGCCACGGTCAGTTTCTTCGGTACGCCCTTGACCTGCGAGCAGGCCTCTTCCAGCAGCGACAGCGCGTGGCTCACGGCGGGCAGCAGGCTCGCGCCCGCCTCGGTGAGGCCAATGCCGCCGAGGCCCGTGCTGCGTTCGAGCAGCCGCGCGCCGAGCAGGTCTTCGAGGCCGCGAATCTGATGGCTGACCGCGCTGGTCGACACACTCAGTTCGGTCGCGGCGCGGGCGAAGCCGCCGAGCCGCACGGTCGCTTCGAAAGCGCGCAGCGAGGCCAGCGGCGGGATATGCGACTTGGGGGACGTGGGAGACTTGAGGGTCATGCGGGGTATTGTAGGATACTCAACACCCGTTGAAAAACCATCTTTTGCCTCGCTTCGCGCGCCCCTGTAACGTCGCATCCATCCAATACGACAAGCAATCAAAGGGGGCAGGCATGTATTTCGACGGCAGGTTATGGGCGATGCTGGCCGGGCTGAGACTACGCGTGGCAGCGGCAGTCGGGCTGGGTCTGATCGCCATGGTGTTCGGTGTGTTGCGTTTCGTGTTCCTTGGCCGGATGCTGGCGCTCGCGCTGCAGGGCGCGCCGGTGCGCCAGATCGCGCTGGCCGCGGCGGGCGTTGCGGTTTGCGTGCTGTTGCGCGCCGCGCTCGATCATCGTCGCGTGGTGGTCGCGCAGCACACGGCAGGGCGCGTGCAATCGGTGCTGCGGGCGCGGCTGTTCGACCGGATCGTCGAACTCGGCCCAGCCTGGTTCGGCGCGGAGCGGACCGGCGGCGTGATGCTGGCGGTGATCGACGGTGTCGAGCAGTTGCAGACCTTCTTCGGCGCGTACGTGCCGCAGTTGATCATCGCCGCCTGCGCACCGCTGATGATCTTCGCGGTGCTGGCCTGGTGGGGCGTACCGACCGCCGCCGTGCTGCTGGTCGCCGCGCTGGCCACGCTCGGCTTGCCGATGCTGGTCCACAACGCCGACAAGCAGGCGGCCATTGCAAGGGCGCGTGCGTTCAAGGCGTTCGGCGAGGAGTTTCTCGACGCGGTCCAGGGCCTGCCCACGCTGAAGGCGTTCGGCCAGAGCGGCGCGTTCGCGCAGAAGCTCGCCGAACGGGCGCGGGCGTTATCCAGCAGCACCTTCTGGGTGCTCGCGCTCGGCTTGCTGACGCGCTTCTTCACCGACCTCGGCACGGGACTCGGCGCGGCCGCGGCGATTGCCGTCGGCGCGTGGCGGGTCAGCCATGGCGAGATGAGCCTCGAAGCCCTGCTGATCGTTCTGATGGCGGGCACCGAGGTGTTTCGTCCGTTGCGCGATCTGCGTAACGTGCTGCATCAGGGGATGATCGGCCAATCGGCGGCGACCGCGATTCATACGCTGCTGGAGGCGCGCAGCGACGCCCCCGCCACGGGCGCCGGGCAAGTGCCGGATCTCAGCCCACGCATCACGTTCGAGCAGGTCGGCTTCAGCTATCCAGGACGTCGCGCGGTCGCGCATACCGGTCTGAGCTTCGAGATCGCCGCGGGCGAAACCGTCGGCATCGTGGGGCCGAGTGGCGCGGGAAAGTCGACGATTCTGCGTCTGCTGTTGCGCCAGCACGATGTGCAGGCCGGCACGATCCGGATCGGCGGACAGGACATCCGCACGCTCGACCCCGACCAGATTCGCGGCATGATCGCGATCGTCGCGCAGGACACCACGCTGTTCGACGGCACCATTGCAGACAATCTGCGGCTCGGGCGGCACGACGCCGCCGAAGCGGACGTGATCGCCGCAGCCAAAGCCGCCAATATCCACGATTTCATCAAGGCGCTGCCCGACGGTTACGCCACCCGCATCGGCGAACGCGGCGCGACGCTGTCCGGCGGCCAACGCCAACGGATTGCGATTGCCCGCGCGCTGTTGCGCGACGCGCCGATCCTCGTGCTCGACGAAGCGCTGTCGGCCGTCGACGCCGAGAACGAAGCCGTGATCCAGCAGGCGCTGGACCGGCTGATGCGCGGCCGCACGACCTTGATTCTGGCGCACCGTCTGTCGAGCGTGATCGGCGCCGATCGGATTCTCGTGCTGGACCAGGGGCGCGTGGTCGAGAGCGGCAAACACGCCGAGTTGATCGCGCGTTCAGGGGTCTATCGGCAGTTGATGGGGCCGCAGGTCGCCGCACCCGTCGAGCGTTCCACGCTAGCCGCGCCGGCCCGTGCCGCGTCGCGTGCGTCGGGGCCCGAGGAACGCGCGCTCGCCGTCGACGCCGCCGAGATCGGCTGGGTCGACACGCTGCGCAGTTTGCTGCGCTTCGTGCGGCCGTGGCGAACCCAATTGACGCTGACGGTGCTATGCGGCATCGGCCGGGTGCTGGCGTTTATCGGCGTCGGTGTGCTGGGCGCGCTGGTGGTCGCGGGCATTGCGTCGGGCCGGCCGGTCACGACGCTGACCATTGCGCTGCTGATCAGCGCACCGGTCGCGGCAACGCTGCACTGGCTGGAGTCGTGGATGGCGCATGCCATGGCGTACCGTCTGCTGTCCGAGATGCGGATCGCGCTGTTCGCGAAGCTCGAACGGCTCGCGCCCGCGTATCTGTTGCGCCGTCGCTCCGGCGATCTGGTGGCGCTGGCCACCCAGGACGTCGAGACCGTCGAGTATTTCTACGCGCACACCGTGGCGCCGGCGTTCGTCGCGCTGCTGGTACCCGCCGCCGTGCTGGCGCTGCTCGCGTGGACCGCCTGGCCGCTCGCGCTGGTGTTGCTGCCGTTTCTCGCGTCGGCCGGTTTAACGCCGATCCTCGCGCGCGGCAAGATCGACCGTCTGGGTGGTCGTGCGCGCGCCGCGTTGGGACAGGTCGGCGCGCATCTCACGGAGACGATCCAGGGGCTCGCCGAACTGATCGCGTTTCAGGCGACGGGGCGTCGCCGCGCGGTTTTTCTCGATGATCTCGCCACTTACCAGGCGCAGCGCTCGGCCTTGCAGGACGATCTGTCGCGCCAGAGCGCCGCGCTAGAAATCGCGACCGGCCTGGGCGGTCTCGCCGTGGCGTTGCTTGGCGCGGTGCTGGCCGCGCGCGGCTGGTTCGCGCATGAATGGCTGCCGTTGCTGGTGCTGGTTTCGGTGGCGGCCTTCATGCCGGTGGCGGAGATCGGTCAGGTGGCGCGCCAGTTGGCCGATACGATTGCGTCGACACGCCGACTGCATGTCGTGGAGTCCGAGCCTGAACCGATCGTGGATGGCGATCAGCCGGTGCCGTCGAACCCATCGGTGCGTTTCGACACGGTGAGCTTCGCTTATCCGGGCCGCAGCGCAGGCGCACTGGACGAGGTGAGCTTCGCGGTGCGTCCTGGTAGTACGGTGGCGCTGGTCGGCGCGTCGGGCGCGGGGAAATCGACGGTGGCGAATCTGTTGCTGCGTTTCTGGGACCCGCAGCAAGGGCGCATCACGCTGGGCGGCGTCGATCTGCGTGACTTGCACTCGGACGGCTTGCGCCGCCACATCGCGCTGGTCGCACAAGACACGTATCTGTTCAACGACACGCTGGAGGCCAACATCCGTCTCGCCGGCCGCGACGTGTCCGATGCCGATGTGCGCCGGGCGCTGCAACGCGCCGCGCTGAGCGACTTCGTGGACAGTCTGCCGGAAGGCCTGGCCACACGCGTGGGCGAACGCGGCGTGCAGTTGTCCGGCGGGCAACGTCAGCGGGTGGCGATCGCGCGCGCGTTTCTCAAGGACGCGCCGATCCTCATCATGGACGAAGCGACCTCGCATCTCGACACGATCAGCGAACAGCAGATTCGCGCGGCATTGGAGGAATTGATGTCGCAACGGACGTCGATCATCATCGCGCATCGTCTGTCGACGATTCAGAACGCCGATACGATTCTCGTGATGGACGCGGGCCGTGTGGTTGAGGCCGGCAGTCATGACGAGTTGCTGGCCGCGCGCGGTGCCTATGCGCGGCTTGTCGCGAACCAGTCGTGGATGGTGACCGCGTAGCACGGCTTAAGGCGACCTCGGCGACCTATCCGTTTTGCTAGTGTCCGATACGTGGCGTGGCACGTATCGTCACAGTCTTTGCCGGAATCGGCAAAACTTCCGGTTGCTCTCGTCGCCGCCGTGCACTACAAATCTAAACCGGAGCGCGTGCATGGCGTGGCGCGCACGGTCAAGATCATCCGGTATCCAACCTTCCGAATCAGACAAACCAGGAGACTCCCGTCATGGGTATGCGCCCCGATCCCACGTTCCACGCATCGCCGAAACTCGCGATGGAGGCGCCGCCGGAAGATTACGCGTACACGTTGCTGCTGAGCCCCGATTTCTCGCAACCCGACGCGCTCGCCGTGATCGACGTGAAACCCGGCTCACCCACCTACAGCCAGGTGGTGCACACGGTGACCATGCCCAACACCGGCGACGAATTCCATCACTTCGGCTGGAATGCGTGTTCGTCGTCGTTGTCGCCGCTAACCGGACATGCGTTTCTCGAACGGCGCTATCTGATCATTCCGGGGCTGCGTTCTTCGCGCATCTACATTGTCGATACCAAGCCGCATCCCACGCAGGCGCGCATTCACAAAATCATCGAGCCCGAGGAAATTTTCCGCAAAACGGGGTACTCGCGTCCGCATACGGTGCATTGCGGACCGGAAGGGATTTACATCAGCACGCTGGGTGGCGCGGGCAAAGACGGCACCGACGGGCCGCCGGGCATTTTCATCATGGATTGCGAAACCTTCGAGGTGCTCGGCCGCTGGGAAATCGATCGCGACATGCAGGCGAAGCACTACGACTTCTGGTGGAATCTGCCGCGCGACTACATGGTGTCGAGCGAGTGGGCGTTGCCGCCGCAGTTCGAGAACGGGATCGTCCCCGAAGATCTGCTTTCCAATCAATACGGGCACCGGGTCCACTTCTGGGATCTGCGCGCCCGGCGCAACGTGCAGACGCTCGACCTCGGCGCGAATCATCAGATGGCGCTCGAAGTGCGGCCTGCGCATGATCCCAGCCGCGAATACGGCTTCCTCGGCGTGGTGGTCGACACGACCAATCTGGAAGGTTCGATCTGGACCTGGTGGCGCGAAGGCGGGCAGTTCCACATTGAAAAGACCGCGACCATTCCGGCCGAGCCCGCTGCCGCGGAATTGTTGCCGCCGCTGCTGCAAGGTTTCGGCGCGGTGCCGCCGCTCGTCACCGACATCGATCTGTCGATCGACGACAAATTCCTTTACGTCGCCTGCTGGGGCACCGGCGAATTGCGCCAGTACGACGTGACCGAGCCGCGCAAGCCGAAGCTGACCGGCTCGGTGCATATCGGCGGCATCGTGCGGCGCACGCCGCATGCGAACGGCAAGACGTTCGGCGGCGGCCCGCAGATGATCGAGATCAGCCGCGACGGCAAGCGCGTCTACTGGACCAACTCGCTATATTCCACGTGGGACGACCAGTTCTATCCGGAGGGCGTACCCGCAGCCAAGGTCATGGCGCATGTGGAGCCGGGCGGCGGTCTCACGCTGGACAAGGAGTTCTGGGTCACGTTCCCCGACGGCTACCGGTCGCATCAGATCCGGCTGGAAGGCGGTGACTGCTCGACCGATTCGTTCTGTTATCCGTCGGTGGGCAGTTGATCGGCGCAGGTTGGTCGCAGACCGGCCTGTGGCTGGCGGTGCTCGCGAGCGGCCTCTATCACGGGCTCAACCCCGCTATGGGATGGCCGCTCGCGGTGTCGAGCGGATTGATGCAACGACGCGCGCGGGCACTCGCCGGCGCGCTGCTTTATCTCGCGGCAGGACACGTGCTGGCCATGCTCGCGGTGATGATGCCGTTCGCGATGCTGGCGGTTCTGCTCGCGTGGCAGCGTGAGATCCAGGCCGGGGCAAGCGTACTTGTGATCGGCTTCGGCGTGTGGCTGCTGATCCAGCGACGGCATCCGCGCTTGCTCGCGAGGATTCCTCCGTCGCGGCTGGCGCTGTGGTCGTTCTCCGTGGCCATCGCGCACGGCGCGGGGTTGATGCTCGTGCCGGTTTATCTCGGACTGTGCCGCTCGTACGGCATGGATCACGCGCATCGGGCCGCGCAGACGCTGATCGATGCGAATCTCCAGATGGCCTTGCTGGTTTCCGCCGTGCATGCCGCCGCGATGATGGCGGGCGGTGGTCTGCTGGCGTGGCTGGTTTACCGCTACCTCGGCCTGAAATTCGTGTCGCGGAGCTGGTTCAATCTGGATACGGTCTGGGCCGTGAGCCTTGTGCTGGTCGGCACGCTTTCGCTGGCGCTGATCGCGGTCGACGGTTTCAGGCTGTGAGCGCAGTGGCGGTGACTGTGCTTGCGATCTCCGGCAGAGCCTGGAGATACGGCCAGGGAAAAATGCCGCGATCGTGTCCGTCGCTGAAGACCAGCTGCACGCCGTAACCCATCGGCTGGACTGTGCTTACGACCACATCTTGCGCGTGCACAGTTTCACCGGCCTCCCTACGCAGACGACGGCATCCCGCACACGGACACGCGTCGCGCAACGTGCGGTGTGCGATCCGCTGCGCGGCCGCGCCGGGCCAATGCAAAATCACGGCGTCGGCACTCAGTTCGACGCGCTTCGGTATGTTCATCGGCTGGCGTCCTCGATCTGCTGAAGCGCGATTCGCACCGCTTTACGCACGTCGGGGTCCGCGTCGTTCAACGCGTCGCGCAGTGCGGGCAGCGTCGCGGGTTCGCGCAATTCGCCCAGCGCGAGCGCGGCTTCCTTGCGCAGATTGCTGATCGGATTCGACAACAACGCGGCGATAGGCAACGCGGCGGCGCGTTCGCCCATGTGTCCCAGTGCACGGACCGCGCGCAGGCGGACTTGCCAGTAGTCGTCGGCGAGTGCGGCGATCAGTGCGTCATGCACCTTATGCACCTTATGCACGTCATGCACGTCATGCACGTCATGCGCGGCGTTCGCGCGCAGTTTGCCGAGCGTCGTCGCGGTTTCTTCGCGGACTTGCCAGACCGGATCGCTCAGCGCTTGCAGCAATGCGGTCAGCGTCGCCGTGTGCGTGGCCGGTGCGAAGCCCAGCGCGCCGACTGCCGCGCGACGGATATCCGCGTTGGTGTCGCCGGTGACGGTGTCGGCGAGCGGCGCCAAGGCGCGCGTGTCCTTCAACCAGCCGAGCAGCACGACGGCTTCAGTGCGCACGCTGTCGTCGGTATGGTCGAGCGCTCGCAACGCGGGTTCCAGCGCGTCGGCGTAACGCAGCTCGCGCAAGCCGCGCAACACGGCGGCCTGTACGAACGGTTCGGCGTGATCCGTCCAGCGGTGCAGCACTGGACCGCACGCGTCGTCCTTCAAGGCGGACAGACTCTGCGCGGCGGCCGTACGCACGTCGTGATCGGCGTCGAGCAACGCGTGGCAGAGCGCGTCGACAATCCACGCTTCTTCCCACGAACCGAGCACGCGCGCCGCTTCGCGCCTGACCTCGGCCGATACATCATGGGCCAGCGCGTGCGCGATCAGCGGCAGGGTATCCGGTTCTTCGAGATCGGCCAGTTCGAGCAGCGCGATCCGGCGCACGACGGGATCGGTATCGGCGAGACGCGGCAGCAGCGCAGCGGCTTCGGGCGCCAGCGTGTCGGGATCGTGCGTCAGTAAAGTGGAATCGGTCATGAACGGGGCGGCTAGCGAAGCAGATAGGGAATCTCGACCTTCACCGCGCCGGTCGGGCAATCCTGCTCGCACGGCATGCAGTACCAGCATTCGTCGAACTGCATGTAGGCCTTGCCTTTGCTCACGTCGATCGCGAGCAGGTCGAGCGGGCAGACGTCGACGCAGACGGTGCAGCCCTTGTCCGCGATGCATTTGTTTTCATCGATCGTGACGGGCGCGCTACTGCGCTGGAAAATCTCGTGGGGCGTATAGGACATCGCGGGGCTTCCTTCCTTTCGTTCTGGCGTTCTTACGTTCTTTCTTTCAGGCAGTGGCATCGGCGAGCGGGCGGCTCTCCGCTTCGGGGATGCGCAGCTTGCGGTACGAGTCGAGTTCGGTCTCGGTGAGCGCCACGACATACGGTTCGACCGCGCGCTTCTCGCTGACCATGCGGCCCGCGTCGTCCTTGCGCAGATGCGTGTGGCAGAACCAGTCGGCGTCGTTGCGCTGCGGATAGTCGACCCGATGGTGATACAGCCCCCAGCGGCTCTCGGTACGAAACAGCGACGCCCGCGCGGCCATTTCCGCGCAGTCGCGAATCGCGCGGACTTCGGCGGCGCGCATCAGCTCGTGCGGATGGTTGGCCTTGATCGCGGCGATGTCGTCGGCGATTTCCGCGAAGCGTTGCAGGCCGATTTCCATCTTGCGCGTGACCTTGGGCGGTTGCAGATAATCGTTGACCATGCGGCGCAGCTTGTATTCCACCTGCGAAGGTGCGAGACCGTTGTCGCGTTCGAGCGGCGCATAGATGCGCGCGCGTTCGGCGTCGATCTGTTCCTGATCCAACGCAGCATGCTCGCGACCCGCTGCATACGCCGCCGCGTTCTGTCCCGCGAACCAGCCGTACGTGAAAGCGCCGAGCATGTAGTTATGCGGCACGGCGGCCATATCGCCGGCAGCGTAAAGGCCCGGCACGGTCGTCTCCGCGCGCGCGTTCACATACACGCCCGAGGCGCTGTGGCCGCTGCAGAAACCAATCTCCGAGATATGCATCTCGACCATCTGTTGACGGTAATCGGTGCCGCGTCCCGCATGGAAACGTCCGCGACTGGGGCGCTCGTTCGTGTGCAGGATCTGCTCGATGGTCTGAATGGTTTCTTCGGCGAGGTGATCGAGTTTCAGGAACACGGGGCCGTTGCCGCTTTGCAGTTCCTGGTAAAACTCCCACATCATCTGACCGCTCCAGTAGTCGCATTCAATGAAGCGTTCGCCCTTGCCGTTGGCCGTGAACCCACCCAGCGGGCCGGTCACGTAAGCACACGCAGGGCCGTTATAGTCCTTGATCAACGGGTTGATCTGGAAGCATTCGAGGTTCGCGAGCGCGGCGCCCGCGTGATAGGCCATCGCATAGCCGTCGCCGGCATTGGTGGGGTTTTCATAAGTGCCCATCAGATAGCCGGACGCGGGCAGGCCGAGTCGTCCGGCCGCGCCGCACGACAGGATCACCGCCTTGGCGCGCACCACGTAGAAATCCGCGGTACGGCAGTCGAAACCGAGCACGCCGCACACGTTGCCCTGCGCGTCCTTGAGCAGACGCGTGGCGACGATACGGTTCGTGATCGCCACCCGCGCGCGCTTCAATTGCCGGTACAGCACCTTCTTGATGTCGTGGCCTTCGGGCATGGGCAGCACGTACGATCCCATGTGATGCACTTTCTTCACCGCATAGTCGCCGGTGCCGTCCTTCTCGAACTTCACGCCCCAGCGATCCAGTTCCTCGATGGTCTTGAAGCTGTGTTTCGCGTACGCATAGACCGCTTCCTGATCGACGATACCGTCGTTGGCGATCGTGATTTCGCGTGTGTATTGCTCGGGCGTCGCGTGGCCGGGAATCACCGCGTTGTTCAGGCCGTCCATGCCCATCGAAATCGCGCCGCTGCGCTTGACGTGTGCTTTTTCCAGCAGCAGCACCTTGAGGCCGGGATTCGCTTCCTTCGCCTTGACGGCGGCCATCGGGCCCGCCGTGCCGCCGCCGACGATCACGATGTCGTAGTCGAGTACATGGGTAATCATGGTGCTGTCCTGGTTGCGTCGGGTTTGACCGTGTGGTCGGCGCCGGCCGTCCTGTCCCGGTCGACCCGCAGCCGGTACTGGAACGCGTCGCCGCGAAAGTAGAGGTGCTCGTAGTCAATCGGCGCGCCGTCGGCGTCGTGGGTCAGACGGTCGATGCGCAACACGGGCCCACCTGGTTCAACACGTAACGCGTCGGCGATTTCGTCGTCGGCGAGCATCGCGTCGATCGCGATGTCGGCATGACCGAGCGGCATGCCGCAGTCGTTTTCGAGGATCAGGAAGATGTCGCGCGTGACCAGGTCCGCGTTCGCGAGGCGCTTGCCGAGTGCTTCCGGCAGCCACGTCAGTTCGAGCGACACCGGCTCCCGATCGAGCAAACGCACGCGATGAATTTCGACAACCGGCGCGCCTTCGTCGAGCTTCAGCCGCGCGGCGACCTGGCGATTGGCCTCGACCACACGAAAGCTGCGCAACCGGTTGACGATCTCGTGGCCCATCGACGACATCGCTTCGGCGAAGCCTTGCAGCGAACTCACGTTCTGAAACGCCCTGGGCTTGGAAACGAAGGTGCCTTTGCCATGCAGCTTGAACAGCAAGCCTTCTTTCTGCAGATCGCCGAGCGCCTGGCGCACGGTGATGCGGCTCACGCCGAACATCGCGCAGAGCTCGTGTTCGGACGGCATCTGGCTATGCGGCGCGTAACTGCCGTCGAGGATGCGTGTGCGTAGCGTTTCCTTGATCTGCGCGTAGAGCGGCAGAGGCGAGGGCGAAGCAAACTGGGGGAGCGGGCTAGACAGCGAGTTCGTCATGGTTCAACTTGTTATGACAAGATGAGTCGCAGTCTAGTGAGCGGATTGGGCGGATCAAACCAACTATTTCTGCTATCGATCTGCGCAATCGTGCAAGCGGCGCGCGCGTTCCTTTCCGATGCGCTGATGGGAATCCAAATGCGCAATGCCAGGTTCACGGATAGTCGGGATTCCGGTAACGTGTCCCACTCCCGGTCGTTCATGGAGCCCCGATGACTACCTTGCACAACGAAATCGATCTGGATGCCGATGGACGTCACGTCGGCTATCTGCGCCTGCCGCATTCGGTGCACCGTTCCGCGTACGGCTGGATCCCGATTCCGATCGCCTCGGTGCGCAACGGCGAAGGCCCCGTCGTGCTGCTGATGGGCGGCAATCACGGCGATGAATACGAAGGTCAGGTTTTAGTCTCCAGCCTGATTCGCGACATCGAGCCACAGTGGGTGCGCGGCCAACTGATCTTCCTGCCGATGGCGAATTTCCCCGCCGCAGCGGCGGGTCTGAGAACCTCGCCGCTCGACGGCGGCAATCTGAACCGCAGTTTCCCCGGCGATCCGCAAGGCACGCCGACGGCAGCGATCGCCGACTACATCGAGAACACGTTGCTGACTCGCGCGCAGTATCTGATCGACCTGCATTCGGGCGGCAGTTCGCTGCTCTACGACGGCGCGAATATGCTTGCGATCGAACCGCGTGACCCCGAAGAAGAGCAACGCCTCAAAGCCTTGCTCGCCGCGTTCGGGTTGCCGCGGGCGTTTCTGCATCGGCCGAATCCGGTTCATTCGGCCAGCGCGGCACGGCGGCAGGGCGCGCTGTCGATCCTCGCGGAACTCGGCGGTGGCGGCACCGTGCAGGCGAGACTGTTGCGCGAAGCACGGCAAGGGCTGCTGCATCTGCTCGGCTTTATCGGTCTGCTGAGCGGGCCGCTCGTACCGGACGCGCCGCCGTCGCAAACGCGTTTCTTCAGCGTGTCCGGCTCGCGCCATTATGTCTACGCCTACGATCGCGGTGTCTATGAGCCGCTCGTCGAACTCGGCGATCAGGTCGTGGCAGGGCAGCCCGCGGCACGTATTCATTTCCCCGACACGCCGTTGCGCGAACCCGTCACGACGTTTTTTGCGGGAGCCGGGCAGGTGGTCTGCAAACGCGTGCCCGCCGCGGTGGAGCGCGGCGACTGTCTGTTCCATCTCGCCGAACCGGTTTGAAGCCGGGCAGACATTCGTTCACCGGCGTTATCCTGGAGAAACGCGCGTTTCATTTGCAATAACCGGCATCCGAACGCGCGATTTCTGAATTCCCATCTTTCTCTAATGGCTAAATCTCGCCGCTATAGCGCGAATAACGACGCCAATAAAACTCCATTAATCATGGAATAACCATTCGCTAAATGTTTGGTTCATTCCGCATTACCGGCCTGTTATCTTGTTTCCAGTTCGACAGCATTCGAAGTCGGACAGGATAAAGATCCACCGGACAATCGACCGGCGTCCGCGCCATCCCCGCATCTATCATGACCTACGAGATTATCGATACCACACCGCTCGATCCCATCGCCCAACCGCTATTGGCCGCGTTGGAGATCGAATACACGACGCGTTATCGCGAGTTCCGCAAAGACAGCGCCGCGTCGGTGAGTGAAGAGATGTTGCGTTATCCGGCCGAACTGTTCGCGCCGCCGGAGGGCGCCTTTATCGTGATCCAGCGCGACGGGCGGACGGTCGGCGGCGGTGCGTTCAAGCGCTACGACACGGACACGGCGGAACTCAAGCGGATCTGGACCCACGAGAGCGAACGTCGCCAGGGACTCGCTCGCCGCGTCGTGGAGGAACTCGAAAAGCGCGCGTTACGCCAGGGCTATCGCCGCGTTTACCTGACCACGGGTTTCAGGCAGCCGGAAGCGGCTGGGCTCTATGCGAGCACGGGCTACGAAGCGCTGTTCGATCGCTCGATCGCGCCGGAGATTCATTTCCGGCTGCCGTTCGGCAAGGACTTGCTGGCGCCGGGCCGCCTCGAATCGCTCAGCGATCTGCGCCGCGCCGAGCCGCTCGGTCAACGGTCGTAGCGCGAGACTCCCGGCTTGCCCAAGAGCTGGAAACGGCAGTTGGAACACTAGCTGGACCGTGAGGGCAGCGATCGCTGCCTGGCGGGAATTCGCTTTCCATCGTTTTCATCACCACGTTACTGCCTTGCGCACGGCTGCGATCAGCCGGTGTGCCGGCGCCCTTCGTCCATACAAAACGGAACAGTCGATGCGCGGGACAAACAGCAAGCATCGGGCGACTCAGCCCGTCATGGAGGTTCGCAGGACCATGCTGTCGATGGCCGTGCTGGCGGTCGCCTGCAACGGCACGGCATGGGCGCAGGGTGCGCCTGCGTCGGGCGCCGTGGCCAACAGCGTCAACACCGTGCAGCAGGACACGGTCGTCGTCACCGGCACGCGCACCGATACCAAAGCGAGCCAAAGCCTGACGCCGGTCGACGTGATCAGCGGCGCGCAATTGCGCTCCACCGGCCAGAACAATCTGCGCGACGCGCTGGTCCAGTTGTCGCCGTCGATCTCGCGCGAAACCTACGCAGGCGACGCCGCGTTGCTCACCGACGCGCTGACGCTGCACGGCCTGAGCCCCGACCACGTGCTCGTGCTGGTGAACGGCAAGCGCCGCCACACCACGGCGAATATCGCGCTCGACGGTGGCCTCAACCAGGGCTCGACCGGCGTCGATATCGACATGATTCCGGTCGGGCTGATCGATCACATCGAAGTGCTGCGCGACGGCGCGGCGGCGCAATACGGCTCGGACGCGATCGCGGGCGTCATCAACGTCATCCTGAAGCGGAGTTCGCATGGCGGCGAGTTGCAGACCACCAACGGCCAGACCTACGCGGGCGACGGCTTCAAAAACGGCGAAACGGCCACCATTGGCCTGAATCTCGGCGGTAACGGCTTTCTGGATCTGAGCGCGGACTACAACCGTCAGAACCATACGGTACGCACCGGCCCCGACGACTATTTCGGCTCGTTCAAGCCGGGGCACGGCTACTACAACCCGATTGAAGGCGACCCGGCCAGCACGCGCGAAGCGGTCGGCTACAACGCCGGCTACTACGTCGGCGACGACGTCGAGTTGTACGGCTTCGGCACCTACGCGCACCGCAATGCGCAGGCGTATCAGAACTACCGTCCGCCTGGCGTGCTGCCGCAAATCTACCCGAACGGTTTCGTGCCGACCGAGACGGTCAACGAAAACGACTTCTCGGTGACTACCGGTATCAAAGGTCAGAACCTGTTCGGCTGGTCGTGGGATCTGAGTTCGACCTACGGCGGCGACCACGATGTTATCGGCATGACGAACTCGGCGAACACGGGGCTGTTCGCAAGCCAGGGCTATACCCCGACCAGTTTCCATCTGGCGACGGTCAGCAACACGCAGTTGACCAACAACCTCGATTTCTCGCGCGCGTTCCAGTTGCCGGTGCTGCCGGCGCCGGTGACCGTGTCGTGGGGCGTCGAGCAGCGCCGCGAGACGTACACGGTGGGGGCGGGCGATCCCGCTTCGTATCTGGACGGCGGCTCGCAGGCGTTGCCGGGTCTCGCGCCCGTCAGCGCGAGCGACAACTCGCGCAACGTGGTCGCCACGTATATCGATCTGTCCACACATCTCACGCCGAAATGGACCGTCGATCTGGCCGGACGCTTCGAGCATTACAGCGACGTGGGCAACACGACCAACGGCAAGTTCTCGACGCGCTACGACTTCACGCCGGCATTCGCCGTGCGCGGCAGCGTCAGCACGGGTTTTCGCGCGCCGTCGCTGGCCGAGGAGTACTACAGCAACATCAACGAATCGCCGGCCTCGGTCGAGGGCCTGCTGGCGGCCAACTCGGGCGCGGCCCGACTGATCGGCGCCGCGCCGCTGAAGTCGGAGAAGTCGACCAACTACAACCTCGGCTTCGTGCTGACGCCGGTCAAGGGCCTGCACCTGGCGCTCGACACGTACCAGATCGATATCCGCAACCGTATCGTCGAAGGCGGGACCGCGTCGGGCGCGGCCGCGATCGCCGCGATGCAGGCCGCGGGGTTGTCGGTGCCGAGTTCAATTCCGGCCTCGGCGGTGTCGGCGAGCTACTTCACCAACGGCGCGAACACCCGCACGCGCGGGCTCGATCTGACCGGCACCTATCACACGGGTTTCGGCGCGTTCGGGCAGGTGGACTGGGACCTCGGCGTGAACATCAACACGACGTCGGTCACGCATATCGCAACCGGTGCGAATGGCGGGCCCGAACTCAACGCGCAGCAGATCGCGTGGCTGAGCACGTCGACGCCGAAGAACAAGATCATCGTCGGCGGTACGTGGCATCTCGACAAGTGGGGCGTCAGCCTGCACGAGACCCGTTTCGGCTCGACGTCGAGCGAGGAAACCTACATTGTCGGGCCGAATGCATTTTCGACGACACAGTTCCTTCACTTCGAGAATGCGGCGCGCTATATCACCGACGTCGAAGTCCGCTACGACGTGACGAAGAAATTCCAGATCGCGTTGGGCGCGAACAATCTGTTCGATGTGTATCCGACCAGGCTGCCTTACGTCGCGCAACTCGAAGGCGCGCAATACGATTCGTTCGCGTCGACGACCGGCGTGAACGGCGGGTTCTATTACGCGCGCGCCCGCTACCTGTTCTGACGATTTGCTGATATGCAAAGAAAAATTTGCTCGAACGGAATCGGGCGCGGATGACCATAATGGATCAACGGTTTCGTTCGCCGCGTTCGGCTCGTTCGGCGCTTCGTTTGGCTTATTCCCCACAACTTATCCCCATGTACCTGGCGGTACACCAGGAGGGCTCACTGTGTCCTATTCACTTTCGATTCTCGACAAGAGTCCCATCGCCGACGGTAAAACGGCCCACGACGCGCTGCGTTTCACGGTGCGTCTCGCGCAGCGCGCGGAGGCGTTGGGCTACAAGCGTTACTGGATCGCCGAGCATCACGGCGCGCCTGGTCTCGCGAGTTCCGCGCCGGAAATCGTCGTCTCGCATCTGCTCGCGCATACATCGCGCATTCGCGTCGGCTCGGGCGGCGTGATGCTTCAGCATTACAGCCCGTTCAAGGTGGCCGAATCGTTTCGCGTACTCGCTGCGCTGGCGCCGGGGCGTGTCGATCTCGGCGTCGGCAAGGCGCCGGGTGGACTGCCGCTGACCACGCGCGCGCTGCAGTGGTTTCACGACAAGGCGAAGAAGCCCGACTTCGCGCATCAGCTCGCCGAACTCGACGCGTTCCTGAAGTGGGGCGTGGCCGAAGATCATCCGCTGGCCGGCGCGGTGGCGCTGCCCACACCGCCTGAGCCGCCGCAGCGCGTGTTGCTGGGCGGCAGTCCCGAGAGCGCGGCGCTCGCCGCGCAGCACGACTGGCAGTACTGCTACGCCGGCCATTTCAATGGCGACGAGGCCAACATCGAGCGTTCGTTCGACGCCTACCGCAGCGCGACGGGCCGCACGCCGTTGCTCGCGGTGTATGCGTTCGCGGCGGAGTCGAAGGCCGAGGCACAGCGTCAGGTCGGCGCACTGCGGGTGTTCAAGGTGCGCCTCGCCGGTGGACAGACCGTGAACCTGCCGAGCCCGGAAGCGGCGGCGGAATTCGCGCGGCAAATCGGCGTGACCGACTTCCGGCTCAACGAACTGCGGCCGCATGTGATCACCGGCACGCCCGATGAAGTCCGCGGCGAACTCGACGCGTTGCACGAACGCTTCGGGATCGAGGAATTCGTGATCGACACCCCGGTGACGGATTACGCGTTGCGGCTCGCATCGGTTGAAGCACTCGCCGCAACGCGGCAACCCGCCAGCGTTTAATCGCATCCCGCTTCTCCCCATTCCCCCTTTGACGGACCCGACCATGACTCAGCGAAACCTCACTTTCGGCATCATGCTGCACGGCGCAGGCGGCCACATGAATTCGTGGAAACATCCCGCCGGTCCCGCGGACGCCAGCGTCAACCTCGACTTCATCACCGGTATCGCGCAGAAGGCCGAAGCCAACGGCGTGGCGTTCGCGTTCGTAGCCGACGGCCTGTATATCAACGAGAAGTCGATCCCGCATTTCCTGAACCGCTTCGAGCCGATCTCGGTCCTGTCGGCGCTCGCGACCGCGACCTCGAAGATCGGGCTGGCCGGCACGCTGTCGACGTCGTACAGCCATCCGTTTACGGTGGCGCGGCAATTCGCGTCGCTTGATCTGATCAGCGGCGGGCGGGCCGGATGGAATGTCGTGACGTCGCCGCTCGAAGGGTCGGCGAAGAACTACGGCGGCGAGCATCCCGATCACGAACTGCGCTACGAGATCGCCGACGAATATCTCGACGTCGTGCAGGGCCTGTGGGATAGCTGGGATGACGACGCGTTCGTGCGCGAGCGCGACAGCGGCCGTTTCTTCGAGCGCGACAAGCTGCATACGCTCGATTACAAAGGGCGCTTTTTCCAGGTCGCCGGGCCGCTGAATATTCAGCGCTCGCCGCAAGGTCAGCCGGTGATTTTCCAGGCGGGCTCGTCGGATTCGGGGATCGCGCTGGCCGGTAAATACGCGGACGCGGTGTTTACGCATTCGCCGTCGCTGGAGGAAACCAAAGCTTTCGCGCAACAGGTACGGCAAAGCGCGGTCCTGCATGGCCGTGCGGCGGACGACGTGAAGATCTTCCCGGGCATCGGCCCGATCGTCGGCGCGACGGTGGAGGAAGCCGAGGCGAAGTATCGCGTGATCCGCGACCTGCTGACCGTGGACGATGCGCTCGCCTATCTGGGCCGCTTCTTCGAACACCACGACTTCACGCGATACGAGCTCGACGCGCCGTTCCCCGAACTGGGCGAACTCGGCGCGAACAGTTTCCGTTCGACGACCGACCGCATCAAGACCGAAGCGAAGCGCAAGGGCTCGACGCTGCGCGAGGTCGCGCTCGAAGTCGCGACGCCGAAGTCGCAATTCATCGGCACGGGCGAGCAGATCGCCGACGAACTGATCCGCTGGTTCGACGCCGGCGCGGCCGACGGTTTCATTCTCGGCTTTCCGGTGCAGGCCGAAGGGCTCGACGATTTCGTGCGCTACGTGATTCCGGCACTGGAGGCACGCGGCCGCTATAGCCGCACCTTGGCCGGCACGACGCTGCGCGATCACCTGGGTCTGCCGCGCCGCGAAAGCCGCTACGCGGCCGCGGAAACGGCATGAACCACGACGGTTTGCAACGCAGGAGGGCAACATCATGAGCGACACCACCACGCCGTTTGCCGGGTCCGTCCACTCGGGCCAGCTACCGGACACCACCGAGCGGCACGAGTACGCGCACTACCGGATCGTGCCCACGCGGCATCACGCGCGCACCGCCGGCACGGTGCTGGCCATCGTGCTGATCGGGCTCGTCCTGAACTCGGTGCTGGGCAATCCGCGCTGGGGCTGGGGCGTGTTCTCGGCGTGGTTTTTCGCGGAACCGGTGCTCTCGGGCCTTGGACGCACGCTGGTGCTGACGGCGCTCGGTGCGCTGTTCGGCTTCGCACTGGCGACGCCGCTCGCGCTTGCGCGTGTGTCCGGTTCGCCGTTGCTCGCCAGTTGCGCGTGGGCGTTCATCTGGCTGTTCCGCTCGATTCCGCTGATCGTGCTGCTGCTACTGCTGAACAACCTGGGTTATCTGTACGAGACCATCTGGATCGGCGTGCCGTTCACGCATATCGCGCTGCTGAATGAGTCGACCACCGATCTGATCAGCCCGTTCTTCGCGGCCGTGCTCGGGCTCACGCTGAATCACGCGGCGTTCGCGGCCGAAGCGATTCGCGGCGGGCTGCTGTCGGTCGATCACGGGCAGCGTGAAGCGGCCGCCGCGCTTGGCTTGCCGGGTGGACGGCAGGTGCGGCGCATCGTGCTGCCGCAGGCCATGCGCGCGATCCTGCCGACCGCGTTCAACGATGTGATTGGTCTCGCGAAAGGCACGTCGGTCGTGTATATCCTCGCGATGCCGGATCTGTTCTACACGGTGCAGATCGTCTATCACCGCAACCTGGAAGTCATTCCGCTGCTGATGGTCGCCACCGTCTGGTATCTGATCATTCTGACCGTGCTGTCGGCGATTCAGGTGCATATCGAGCGGTATTTCGCGCGTGGCGCGACACGCGACCAGGTGGCGGTGTCGCCGTTGAGCGCGCTGTTTGGGCGCTGGCTCGGTGCGCGCGGCAGCGCGCGGGCGGAACGCCTGGCGCAACGGGATGCGCAACCGCGTGCGGTGAACACGGCGAGTACGGCATGCCCATCTGACACGGCGGCAGTGGAAGCGGCGGGCTGGGCGCAGCGGCGAATCGGCGGCCGGGTCGGCATTCACAACCTGTCGAAGAGCTTCGGCGCGCTGAAGGTGCTCGATGACATCTCGCTGTCGTTCGCGTCGGGAAGCGTCACGGTGATCCTCGGACAGTCGGGCTCGGGCAAATCGACGCTGCTGCGCACGATCAACCATCTCGAACGCGTCGACGATGGGTTTATCGATATCGACGGTGAACTGGTCGGGTATCGGCGCGATGGCCGCACGCTCTACGAACTCAAGGAAAAAGATATCTTGCGACGACGGCGCGCTGACGTCGGCATGGTGTTTCAGAGCTTCAATCTGTTCCCGCATCTGAACGTGCTCGGCAACGTGATCGAAGCGCCGCTCGCGGCGGGCGTGCCGCGTGCGCAAGCCGAGGCGGAAGCGCGCGCATTGCTCGCGCGCGTGGGACTCGCCGACAAGGCCGACGCGTGGCCGCGCCAGTTGTCCGGCGGTCAGCAGCAACGCGTGGCGATTGCCCGCGCGCTGGCGCTGAAGCCGAAAGTACTGCTGTTCGACGAGCCGACTTCCGCGCTCGATCCCGAACTCGTCAACGAGGTGCTCGACGTGATCCGCCAGCTCGCGCGCTCCGGCACCACACTAATCATCGTCACGCACGAAATCGGCTTTGCGCGCGAGGTGGCCGACACGATCGTGTTCATGGACGGTGGACGTATCGTCGAATCCGGTCCGCCGTCGAACGTGCTGGGCGACCCGGCTCATCCGCGCACGCGCGAGTTTTTATCGAAGGTACTCTGACCGTATGCGACGACGACAACGACAACTCGACACGCAGAATCCGAATCCATCGCTCAAGCTACGCCGTACGTTCCTGCTTGAGCTAACCGCGCTGGCCGCAATGCCGCTCGCGTGGCATGCCGGTATCGCGCAGGCCGCCGCGCAGTCTTTCGACTTCAGCGCGGAGCAGAAAGGCCGCGTGCGCGCACCGAAAGACGCCGAAGCGCTAAAGGCCGCCGCAAGCTACCGCTTCGTCACGCCCGGCGTGTTCACCGTGGCGGTCGCGCCGGCCGCGCCGCCTATCGCCACTTATGCGACCGATGCGCACAGCGTGGTGGGCGCCGATCCCGACTACGCTCAACTGCTGGCCGACGCGCTCGGCCTGCGGCTTCAACTGGTGCCGGTCGCGTGGGCCGACTGGCCGCTCGGTCTGACGTCGGGCCGCTACGACGCGGTGATTTCGAACGTCGGCGTGACCGAGGGGCGCAAGAAGAAGTTCGACTTCACCACCTACCGGCTCGGTCTGCACGGCTTCTATGTGCGCAACGACAGCCCGATCAAAGCGATTCGCGAGCCGCGCGATATCGCGGGTTTGCGGATCGTCACCGGCTCCGGGACGATTCAGGAGCACATCCTCCTCGAATGGAGCCGGCGCAACGTCGCGCAAGGCCTGAAGGCGGCCACGCTGCAGTACTACGACGACGACCCCGCGTCGGGACGGCTCGCGCTGCTGTCGCGACGCGTGGACGCGATCTTCAATCCGGATGCGCAACTGGCCTACGAGGCCGCGACGCAAGGGCAGACCCGGCGCGTCGGCACGGTCAACGCGGGCTGGCCGCTCAAGGCCGACGTCGCGATCGCGACGCGCAAAGATAGCGGGCTTGCGTCGGCGCTGACGGCGGCGACCAATCAGTTGATCCACGGCGGGCAGTATCGCGCGGCGTTGACGCGTTGGGGTGTGCAGGCGCAAGCCATCGAGCATTCGGAAACCAATCCGCCGGGGTATCCGGATGCGTGAACCGGGGGGGCGTTGTCCGATATCGGTTTGTCGGCACCGGGCGTTTCAAGCGCGGCATCGACGCAGTTTCAGAACAATAACGAGGTCCACTATGTGCGCGGTTCGCATCGATCATCTCGCTTTCCTGACGCCGGGTAATTATCCCGACGATGCGCCGCTCGCCGGTTTCGAGCGCACGCTCGACCTGTTTCGCGCCGGCGAGTCGCTCGGCTACGACAGCGCGTGGGTACGTCAGCGACATCTGGAGCGCGCGGTGTCGTCCGCCGCGACGTTTCTGGCGGCGGCGAGCCAGCGCACCACGCGTATCGGACTCGGCGCGGCGGTGATCCAGATGGGTTACGAGAATCCGTTCCGGCTGGCCGAAGATCTGGCCACCGTCGACGTGCTGTCGCACGGCCGCCTGAATATCGGCCTGAGCGCGGGCGCGCCGGCGCACGGCATTCTGCTCGGCGAGCGGCTGTTCGATGCCAATCCCGAGTTGATCGATTTTTCGCACGCGCGTGTCGAGCGCTTGCGGCGCAATCTGGCGGGCGAATGGCTCGGCGAGGAAGACAGTTTTGTCGAATCGGCGGCGGGTCGCGTGCGGCCGCGCGTGAGTCCGTATGCACCGGGGCTGACGGATCGGCTCTGGTACGGCGGCGGCTCGCAGCGCTCGATCGAATGGGCCGGCCGCAACGGCTTCAATCTGCTGATCGGCAACATCACGACCGGCGAGGGCACCGACAACTATCGCGACGCGCAGGTGAGCCAGCTCGAAATCTTTCGTTCGCACTGGCGCGAGACGCGCGCGCCGCGCATTGCGCTGGGTCGCGTGATCGTGCCAACGGATGGCGCCGATGCTCGCACCCGGCAGCGCTATCGCGAGTTCGCCGAACCGCGCCACGCGCGCACGCTGGCGCCGCAGGGCGAACGGCGCACGCTGTTCGTGCCCGATCTGGTGGGATCGGCCGATGAAATCGTCGGCCGTTTGCTCGATGACCCGGTGCTCAACCAGGTGAGCGAACTGCGGCTCGAGTTGCCGTATGATTTGCCGTTCGAGAACTATCAGCAGATCCTCGAAGACGTCGTCACGCGAGTCGCCCCCGAACTGGGCTGGCGGCCGGCCGACGCGCCGGGACCGCAACTCACCACACCCGCGGAACTGCCGGTTCGTTACGCGCAGGCAAGGAGATAGGGTATGTCAGCGGTGCTTCCCTCCGTCGCAACAGACGATCAACTCGTCTACGTTTCGGTTCTCGATCCGTTGGCACGTCCGCTGTTCGACGAACTGGCTCAGGAATATGGCAGCCGTTACGCCGGCCTGATCGACGAGCAGGAGATCGCGCAGGAAATGCAGCGCTATCCGGTCGAGGCGTTCGCCGCGCCGGAGGGGGCGTTCGTGCTGGTATTGCGCAATGGCGAAGCGATTGCGGGCGGTGCGTTCATGCGCCATACCGATCCCGGCACCGTCGAATTCAAACGCATCTGGGCGAGCAGCCGGCATCGCCGTCAGGGGCTCGCGCGGCGTGTGCTGACCGAACTGGAAGCGCAGGCCGTGCGGCTGGGCTATACGCGCGTGTTTCTTGGCACGGGGCCGCGTCAGCCTGAAGCGATCGCGCTTTATCGAACCAACGGCTATACGCTGCTGTCGGCGCATGACTTCGGTGAGGATGAGCCGCCGGGGTATCTGTTCGAGAAGGCTTTGCCCGCGTTGCAGGGCGGATAGCGCAAGCGGCCGGGGAATCTAGCCGCGGCCTCAGGTTGAACGCGGCGCGCCTCGTGGGTTAGAAGGCGGTCGCCGCTGTTATAGCACGTGTGTCTTTACATCTTTTTCGCCCGCACCGACGCCACCAGGTAATCCAGCACCTGAATCGTGCCCGGCAAGCTTTCCGTGCTGGCGGGACCGGTTAAATACTTGCCCTGCACGGCTAACGTAGGCGTCGCGTTGACCTGATAGTCCTTGATCAACCGGGTGTCGCGCTGCAACGCGCTTTGCGTCGAGAACGAGTTATACGCCTGCAGGTATTTGGTTTTATCCACGCCCTGGGTGGCGAGGAAGGCCGCTTGCGAATCCGGCGTCAGCAAATAGTCTTTCTTCACGTAGATTTCGTTGAAGACCACGGGCGTCAGGCGCGATGCCAGGCCCAGCGCGTCGAGTGCATGAAACATCCGCGAATGCGGCACGAAATCGTCGCGGAAGGCGACCGGGACTCGCTGAAACACCACGTCCGGACCCTGCTTTTTCACCCATGCTTCCAGATACGGATCGAACTCCGCGCAGTGCGGGCAGCCGTACCACATGAATTCCGTGACGACGATTTTGCCGGGCGCATCCACCGGTTGCGGCGTGGAGAGAACGGTGTATTCCTTGCCGGCCACCGGTGCCGACGTCGATGCATGGGCAGTGGAAAGCGCGCCGGCAAACAGCGTAACGGCGAAGATCGAGGCGCGGAAGAGGGTTTTCATGATCGCAAAAGGGAGGGAACGGGCCCCGAGCAAAACATAGAAAAATTAAACGATGCTTAAGGGGTTTGGACTGGCCTCAGCGATTCACCAGCCGTGCCGGAATAAACACCAGAATCAGCACCGCCGAGAGCGTCAGCGTACACGCCGTCAGCACCAGCCCGGACGCCAGCGTATGCGTGTACCCCTTGAGCCAGCCGATCACGGTCGGACTGATAAAGCCCGCCAGATTGCCGGTGCAATTGATCAACGCAATGCCGGCCGCCGCGCCGCTGCCGCCGAGAAACGCGGTGGGCAGCGCCCAGAACATCGGCAGCGCGGTGACCACGCCGGAGACGGCCAGCGTGAGGCCGAGCATCGACAGCACGGAGCTGTGGCCGTTGGCCGCGCACAGGCTGAAACCGGCCGCGGCCACCAGCGCGGGCACGACGATATGCCAGCGGCGTTCGCGCGTGCGGTCGGCATGGCGGCCTACCGTGAGCATCGAAACCAGCGCGACCGAATACGGAATCATGGTCAGCAAGCCGATCATCAGCGGATCGTCGATGCCCGTGCCGCGAATAATGGTCGGCTGCCAGAAGCCGATCGCATACGAGCCCATCACGATGCCGAACAGCACGAGGCACAGCAGCCAGACCCGCGCCGACCCGAACACCGCGCGCACCGAACCGTGTGTGCGGACCACGCCATCGGCATCGATTTCGCCTTGAATCAGGCGCTTTTCCGCGTCGGTGAGCCAGCTGGCGTCGGCTACGCGATCGTCGAGACAGCAGTAGATCACCACGCCCAGCACGATGGACGGCAACGCCTCGACGATGAACAGCCACTGCCATCCTTCGAGTCCCCATGCGCCGTTGAACGCATGCATCAGATAGCCGGACAGCGGACCACCGAGCAAACCGGAGACGGGAATGCCGGCCATCAGCAGCGCGGTCATCTTGCCGCGCCGATGTGACGGAAACCAGTACGTGAGGTACAGGATCATGCCCGGGAAAAATCCGGCTTCGGCCACGCCGAGCAGAAAGCGCACGATGTAAAACATCAGCGGCGTGCTGACCCACGCGGTGACCATGGAAAGCAGCGCCCACGTCACCATGATGCGGGCGATCCAGCGTCGCGCGCCGAAGCGGTGCAGCAGCAGATTGCTCGGCACCTCGAACAGGAAATAGCCGATAAAGAAGCAACCGGCGCCGAGACCATACGCCGCTTCGCTGAAATGCAGGCTGCTGAGCATTTGCAGTTTCGCGAAGCCGACATTGACGCGGTCCAGATAAGCGACCACGTAGCCGACGAACAGCAGCGGCATGAAGCGCCACGCGACGCGGCGGAACAATGAGTCGGCGGACGTCGCGTCGAGCGCGACGGGGTAGGACGTGTGACTGAGCAAGGCTTGTCTCCTGGCCCGCCGTACTGGTTATTTTGAGTGCGGTGGCGGGCGAACGATGTGAGAGTGTACGGGGCCGTGAGCCGCGCTTCCAGGGCCGGGCCTCACGGGTCAGGGTCAGGCGGTGCTGCTCTCCTGACGACGCGGCTTGTGGTTTGCAAAGCCGTTCTGCGGCTGAAAACCCGCCGCAAGCCTCACCGCGCCTTCCATTTCGAAACCGTCGCGCGTGAGCGCCTGTTGCAATTCGCGTTGCTGTGCGTCGTCGAGTTCGACCAGCGGCGCGCGCATTGTGGTCCATTGCGCGTCGCCCGATTGCCAGGCGATCGCGGCCTTCATCGCGGCGATGATCGGGTAGCGCTGGAAAATCGCGCGCGTGTCGTTCAGGCGCTGCTGCCGGTCCGCGGCGTCGGCGTCGCGCCAGTGCCGCGCGAGACTGACGATCGCCGCCGCGTTGACGTTGCCGGTCGCCGTGATGCAGCCGGCGCCGCCGTGTTGCAGCGTGGGCAGCAGGGTCGTTTCGGTGCCGGCGAACACGTCGAAGTGTTCGCTCTGGAATGTCTCGATCAACGCGGCCGTGTGTTGCCAGTCGCCGCCGCTGTCCTTGATGCCCGCGACGACGCCCGGATAGCGCTTGAGCAATCGCTCGATCAACCCAAAGCTGAGACCGACCTGCGAAACCGGTGGGATGTGATACAGGTAAAGACGCAGGCGGCTGTCGGCGACCGCGTCGATCACTTCGGCAAAGCCGCGAAACAGGCCTTCGTCGCTCACGCCTTTGTAGAAGAACGGCGGCAGCATCAGCACACCGGCGCAACCGCTGGCCACCGCATGACGGGTCATGTCGATCGCGTCGGGCAGCGCGCAGGCACCCGTGCCCGGCATCATCCGCTCGGGCGGGAGGCCGGCTTCCAGCAACGCGTCAAGCAGCGCGCGCTTTTCGTCGACGGTGAGCGAGTTCGCTTCCGAGTTGGTGCCGAACACGGCGAGCCCGACGTCCTGGTCCAGCAGCCAGCGGCAGTGATTGACGAAGCGGACCGGCGAGGGCGTGCCGTCCGCATTGAACGGCGTGAGGACCGGCGACAGGACGCCGCCTAAGCCACGGACGCCACGTAAGCCGCGTGTGTCGGGTAAGCAGGACGAGGGCGTGCTCATGTTTTTGTCTCCTTCGGTGTTCAGAGTGGCCGCGTCCTTGAATGCCTTTTGACGGCATTCAGGCGCCGAAGCAGTATTGCGTGACCATGAACAGCGAAGAAGCGTGAGCCGCTTGCTTCAAACGTTAATTATTTTTGTGTCCCGGGTCGCGGCGGTTTCGTCGCGGGCATCGCGTCGAGCTCCTGCGCGGTCTTCAGAAACGCCTGCACCAGCCGCATACGCGCCGACGAACGCCCCCACAGCAGGCCCACCACGCGCTTCGGGAACGCATGCGGCAGCGGCCATCGGGCGAGCGCGAGTCCGGAGAAACGCGTCATCAGCCAGTCCGGCACCAGCGACACGCCCAGCCCCCGGTCCACCATCACCGCGATCGCATCGAGGCCGTCGAGTTCGCAGCGCTGATGCGGCTGGATGCCGTGCTGACGCAAGTAGCCGTCGGCGAGCTGACCGCCGACGACATTGCGGTCGTAACGCACGAATGGTTCGCGCCGCAGCACCTCGTGCGGATCGCCGACCTGCATCGATGCGGGCGTCAGCAGCACCAGCGGTTCTTCGCGGAAGGTGTGCCAGTCGCAGCTTTTCGGCAGCTCGAACAGCGGCTGCACCAGCATGGCCGCGTCCAGATCGCCGCTCACCACCTTGCGGTACAGATCGACTGAATTGCCGGGCTCCAGATAGATATCGATCTGCGGATGCCGCGCGAGCAAAGCGGCCAGTACGTCCGGAATCACGCTCGTCATCATGGTCGGCGTGCCGCCCAGCCGCAGTTGACCCGCCAGCACGGACGCGTCGTTCAGATCGGCGGAGAGGTCGCGAATGTCGTGCAGCACCGCACGGGCGCGCGCCAGAATGCGCTCGCCGGCCTCGGTCGTGCCGACCGTGCGGCCGGACCGGCGCACCAGCTTCGCGCCGAGTTCCTGTTCCAGCATCTTCACGCGCTGCGCCACCGCAGCCGGCGTCAGATCGAGACGCCGCGCGGCTTCGGCGATCGAACCGAGTTCGACCACATAGACAAAGCTCTGCAGATAGCGCGAGTCCATCGAATAGAATTTTTATCTTTTGAAGAAGCCAAAGGATACTGTTTTTGATGCCACGCGGCTATCACACTTCGATCTCACCGAACGCGCATCAGACGCGAACGGTCCGCCAACATGGAGGAGTGTGGAAATGCCAAAGATTGAATCGGTATCGGTTTGCGCGGCGGGTGTGCCGCTCGATCGGGTGACTTCGTTTGCTACCCGCACGGTGACGACACGTCACTACGGCCTGGTCAAAGTGCGTTCGACCGATGGCGTCGAAGGAATCGGTTTCTGTTATGTGGGCAGCGCGGGCGGTGAGCTGCTGCGCGTGGCTGTCGAGCAGTTGCTCGCGCCGGTGCTGATCGGCAAGGACTCGTACGCGGTGGAAGGCCTGTGGCAGGCGATGTACCAGGAAGCCCTGCTGCACGGCCGCGCCGGCACGGTAATGCGCGCGCTCAGTATTCTCGACACGGCGCTGTGGGACCTGAACGCGCGCAGTCACAACGTGCCGCTGCACAAGTATCTCGGCGCGGTGGAACTCGAAACGGTGCCGGCGTATGCGAGCGGCGGCTATTACCTCGACGGCAAATCGGCGGGCATGCTCGGCGAGGAAATGGCGAGCTATGTCGAGATGGGTTTCAAGGCGGTGAAGATGAAGGGCGGCCGTCTTTCGCCGCGCGACGAAGAAGCGCGCGTGCGCGCCGCGCGCGAAGCGATCGGCCCCGACGTCGAACTGATGATCGACATCAACAACGGCTGGACCGACACGACCCAGGCGTTGCAGCATTTGCGGCGTATCGAGCAATACGATCCGTACTTCGTCGAAGAGCCGTTCTCGCCGGACGATATCGACAATCACGCGCGACTCGCCAAGCTCACGCGCGTGCCGGTCGCCACCGGCGAGATCGGCTATGGCCGTTGGTATCACAAGGAACTGCTCGACAAGGGCGGCGCGGCGATCCTGCAAACGGACGCGGTGGTGTGCGGCGGCATCAGCGAATGGCGACGAATCGCGGCAACCGCCGCGAGCTACGGCGTGGTGATGTGCCCGCACTGGTTTCACGACGTGCACGCGCCGTTGGTTGCGGCCACACCGAATGCGCGCTATGTCGAGTACTTCTGGGACGATCAGGTGCTGAACTTCCGGCGGTTGATCGACCGGCAACTTGGCCACAAGAATGGCCGCATCGTGCTGCATCAGACGCCCGGACTCGGCTTCAATTTCGACGAGCGGGAAGTCGCGAAAGTGGGGAAGTGGACGGTGATCGACGCTGCCGGCACCGGCAATCACTGATCGCCGTTCGACCCGCTAGCCGCCGTCGTGCGGTTTTGCCGGACCTCATGGGGCGTTTTGCCCGTCCACCGCTTGAACGCATGCCGAAAACCCACGGCATCGCTAAAGCCCAGCGTCAGGGCAATGTCTTCGGTGCCGAGCGTGGTGGTCGTCAGATAGTCGATGGCGAGCGCTTTGCGCACGCTGGTCAGCAATTCGCTATAAGAGGTGCCCTCGGCGTCCAGTTTGCGACGAAGCGTGCGTGAGGTCATGCACAGGTTCCCGGCGATCTGCTCGATCACCGGGAACTGGCCGGGCGTGCGAATCAGCTCCTGATACACGCGCCGGCTGAGGCCCGCCTGCCAGCGGAATGTTTCGAGCAGACGGGCGCACTCCGTCGACACCTGCGCGGCCGTGATCGGGTTGGCGAGTTGCGGCGCGCGCGACAACCACGCCGCCGGATAGCTGAGCGTGTTGCGCGGCTGGCCGAAGGCAAGCGGACATTCCAGCGCCTCGGCCAACGCGGCGGCATGGGGCGGCTCCGCTTGCGTGAAGGACGCATGCGCGGGCACACACCAGGTGCCCATCACATCTCTGGTGACGGTTGCGTGCACGGTGATTTGCAGGTCGATCAGGAAGCGGTAGAGCTGATCGTCCACCTCGGGCAGCAGGACTTCTTCGCGCTGCGGAAAGAGCCATGACGCCACACCTTCGTGCTCGACCCAGCACAGATCGAGCACGCCATTGACCAGTTCGAAGTATTTGACCGCCGTGTCGAACATGCCGGCCATGGTGCCGGCACAGAGCAGCGCGTAGCCGTACATGCCGTAACTCGACGCATGCATCTGACGCCCAACCCGAACCCCCAGGTCCGACTCGCCGTACTGGCTGACCGCATTGCGCGCGGCGGTGAGAAACTGCAGCGGCGACGTCAGCGTGAACGGGTCGGCGATGGCCTCGACGTCGAGACCGGTGCCGGCCAGCACCGCGCTCGCGTCCAGACCGGCTTGCGAGGCGACCCCAATCAGCACCGCGAGCTTGGACGGCGAGAAGCGTTTTTCCCGCAGGACGATGGCCGACGACGCGTGTTTCCATCGATTGCTTTGACGTCGTGTTGCCGGCGCCAGGGTCGCCGTGCTGTGCTGCATGTGAGGCCTTGTGTCCGAATCGATATCCATGGTGGGTGCCAGATTTTGCGCTCGTCCGTGCTTCGATGCCATAGGGTTCACCCTGATCGTCGGCGCGGGGGCTGGCTTTTGTGGTCCGGCTGGCACGTTGCCCATGGCGCGCAAGCGTTGCGTTTGTCCATTTCAATCACGGTTTTGGCCGCGTAGAGCATTTGCAAGTTGCGGCGTCGCGCGCCATAGTCGCAGCATCCGATCCTCTGCCTTTGCGCGAAAAACCGACATGAACAAGAGACACTGGCTCCAGTCGTATGGCTCGATTCCCGCCGAGATCGACGCCGACCGTTATCCATCCGTGAATGCGCTGCTGGACAGCGCCATGCGCGAGTTTGCCGGGAAGCCCGCCTTCCACGCGTTGGGCCAGACACTGACTTTCGCCGATGTCGACCGTGGCTCGCACGCGTTTGCCACGTATCTTCAGCAAGTAGCGGGCATCAGGAAGGGGGACCGGGTGGCCGTGATGCTGCCCAATCTGCTGGCGTTTCCGATTGCCTTCATTGCGATCGCCAAGATCGGCGGGGTCCAGGTCAACGTCAATCCGCTCTATACCGCGCGCGAACTCGAGCATCAACTCAACGACGCGGGCGCCGAAGTCGTCGTGGTGTACAACGGCTCGACACCCACGCTGGCCCAGGCGATCGGCAAGACGCGTATCAGAACGGTTATCACGGTCAGCCCAGGCGACTGGGGTAACAACGATCGCAACAGCGGCGGTGCTGCGATTCCAGGACCCGCCGTCGATGCATCGTTGAGCGATGCCATCACGTTCTCCGCCGCCATCGCTCAGGGTGAGAGGTTGCAACTGGAACCGGTGGAGGTGGGCGGCCACGACCTGCTGTTCCTGCAATACACGGGCGGCACGACCGGTCCTTCAAAGGGCGCCGCGTTGTCGCACCGCAATCTGGTCGCCAACATCGAGCAGTTCAAGGCCTTCATGCCCGATGTGCAGCGCCCCGGCGAAGAGGTGGTCGTCACCGCGATTCCGCTGTATCACATCTTTGCGCTGATGGTGAATTTCCTCACCTTCTTCTCGGTCGGCGCGGCGAACTGGCTGGTGGCCAATCCACGCGATGGCGATGCGTTCATCGACGTGCTGAAGGCGGCGCGGCCGACCGTCTTCGCCGGCGTCAACACGCTCTATGCGAGCCTCGTGGCCCACCCGCGACTGACGGAGGTGGACTGGTCGCGTCTGAGGCTTGGCGCGGGCGGCGGCACCGCGGTGATCGACGTCGTCTCGGCGCGCTGGGAAAGCCTCACCGGCAGCTTTATTCGCGAGGGTTATGGCTTGTCGGAGACGTCGCCCATTCTGACGTTCAATCCGCAGGCCATTGCCGCGTTCACGGGCACCGTCGGGTTCCCCGTGCCGTCCACGGATGTGATGCTGCTGGACGAGCAGGACAGGGCGGTCGGCGTGGGGGAGGCCGGCGAGATCTGCGTCAAGGGGCCGCAAGTCATGCTCGGCTACTGGAATCAGCCGGAGGCGAATGCGAAGGCGTTTACCGACGAGGGTTATTTCCGCACCGGCGACATCGGCGTCTTCGACGCAGAGGGCTTCCTCAGGATTGTCGACCGCAAGAAGGACATGGTGATCGTGTCGGGCTTCAACGTCTATCCGAACGAAGTGGAAGCGGTCGCGACCGCGTTCCCCGGCATCGCCGAATGTGCCTGCGTCGGCGTGCCGGACGAACGGACCGGCGAGGCGCTCAAGCTCTTCGTGGTGATGGCGCCGGATGCTGATGTCACGGAACAGGCGCTAATCGCCCACTGCCGCGCCAGCATGGCCGCTTATAAAGTGCCGAAGATCGTCCGCTTTGTCGACGCGCTGCCGAAGTCTCCGGTGGGCAAGATTCTGCGGCGGGCGCTTCGTCAGGTGGAATGAGCGGCTCGCGAGAGACGGTCACAACGCCATGCCGCCATCGATGGTGATGCTGGAGCCCGTCATATAGCCTGACTCCTTGCTGGCGAGGTAGGCCACCAGGCCGCCGATCTCATCCGGATCGGCCGCGCGCTTGAGCGGAATGAGCGGCGTGATCCGTTCGATATGTTCGACCGTCATGTCCGTGACGGTCGGCCCCGGCTGAATGTTGTTGACGGTGATACCGCGGTCGGCGAGATCGACCGCGATACCTTTCACCATGACCGCGACGGCGGCCTTGGTCATCGAATAAACGCTCGAACCCGGATGTCCGCTGCGCACCGCCGTGTTGCTGCCAATCGTGATGATGCGGCCACCTTCAGTGAGACGCGCGGCCGCCGCCTGAATCGCAAGAAAGACGCCCCGCACATTGACGTTCAACATCCGGTCGAGATCTTCCACGCTCACCGTCGCCACATCGCCACGCAACAGAATGCCCGCGTTGACCACCGCGATATCCAGTCGCCCAAAGCGCTCCACCGTCTGCGCGACCGCCGCTGCGATCGCTGCCGGGTCAGCGCTGTCGGCCTCGATGGCGAGGCCGGCCCGTCCGGTGGACTCGATCGCCGCGACCGTCTCGGCTGCCCGTTCCGGCGCCGATACATAGGTCACCGCGACATCGGCGCCCTCGTTGGCCAGCCGTCTCGCGGCCGCCGCGCCAATGCCTCGCGAACCGCCGAAGACAAGGGCAACCTTTCCTGTGAGCTGGCGAATTTCATTCATTTGCATCTCCGTTTTTGACAGATCAGTCCATAATGGGGCGCACGCAAACCACGTCGGGCGCTTCTTGCCCGACGTGGCGCTAACGCGGCTTAACGTGCTCTAAAGCGATTGATGGCGAACCTGGCGAGTACCCGCAGACTTTTCGCGTCGCTACCCGCACGCGCGCCGAGTTGAATGCCTTGCATCGTCATCTGCAAAAAGGCGGCGGCTTCGCGGGCGTCGAGGCTCGGGTCGATTTCTCCGCCGGCCTGTCCCTCACGAATGCGCTCCACCAGGCGTCGCGACAGCTTCGGCCCGGCTTTGCTCCGTAGCATCAGCAGCTCCGGGTCCGCGGCGCCAAATTCACCCACCGCGCCGACGCCCATGCACCCGAGTGCGCGCTCGCTCTCGTCTTCGGCAATCAGACCGAGCAGAAGCGCTTCCAATCCTCCCAGCGGTGACGTCGCGCTGTTCAGCCGCTCCAGATGGCCCGCCGTGCTTTCCCGTTGATATCGTTCCAGTGCTTCAAGGTAGAGTTTCCGCTTGTCGCCGAACGCGTTGTAGAGACTCTGCCGCCCGATATTCATCGCAGCGAGCAGGTCTTCCGTTGAAGTCGAGGCAAAGCCTTTCTCCCAGAACACGCGCGTCGCGCGCTCCAGCGCCTCTTCCCGATCGAACTCTCTAGGTCTCACCATGAACGGAGATTATTTGTTATGGACTGATATGTCAATAACAAATGTGCGGCCGACTCCGACACGAAAGAAGCAACAGCGGCGCTACCTGTCGGGATGTAAGACAGGGCGAAGCCCGATACCCGCCGCTATTTTGAGTTGCTATCCTGCGTCGGAACCCGTTCATCCCCGGCCGACGCCTTGTCCAGCGCCTTGCGAATCAAACGTCGTCGCGGCCGGCGAACGGTGTGACACCGATTTCGTATCGCCCAGGAGTACCGCCATGCTGCGTTCGTTCGATCAACTCTGTCAGCCGGTCAACAAGGACCTGCTGGTCGCTGCCGACGACGGCCACGCAACACTCACCGGCGGCGGCACCTACGCGATGCCTTGGCACTGGCACGACTGCCTGATGTTCATTCTGCCGAGCCATGGCGCGGTAGAGCTGCGGCATGAAGACCGTCGCGCGGGCACCTGGTTGTCGCAGGACCGCTTCGCGGTGGTGCCGCCCGGCCGTGCCCATCAAACCCGCGCGGGCTGCGGCACGCACACGCACGTCGCCGTCTACGTGACCGGCGACGCGCTGCACAAGCTCGACGTCGGGGTCGGCTCGCTGGGCGAATTCCGCCGCCGCACGCGCAACCCGATCCTCGTGCGCCGGACCGCCGCGATCCGCACCTTGCAGGAACTCTCGTTGCGCAACGACCGCGACGCCTACGGCAGCGCGGCGACCCGCCAGGCGCTCTCGTCGGCGCTATTGATGCAGTGCATCGGCGAGGTGATCGCGGGTAAAACGGAACCCGGAACCTCGCCGCGCGAACACGGCATGGCGCTCGTGGCCGACCTCGAAGCCTTCCTGACCCGTCATGCCGATCAGGACATTCCGCTCGACACGCTGGAAGAGCGTTTCGGCATCTCGCGTCGCCACATGACGCGCCTGTTCCGCGAAAACACCGGACGCTCGATCGGCGAATTCCAGCAACAGGTGCGTTACGAGAACGCCCGCCGTTTGCTCGCCGACACGGACCTGCCGGTCGGCGAGGTGGCGTTCCGCGTCGGTTTCGAAAGCGGCGCGGCGCTCTCGCGCGCGATGCGCCGTATCGGCGGCCAGTCGCCCTCCGAGTTGCGCGCCGGCGTGGCCCGTTCGGTCAAATCTTAGGGCCCGCTCGACCGCGCGGCGCGGCGCCGATCCCCGTAATCTGGCCGGATGGAAACACATCCCCCGGTCAGCGGGGCGCACGCCGCCATGTCTTTACGTCATACCGTCGAACTCGTCAGCGTGTTCGCCGCCGGTCCCGGCGGCGGCAATCCAGCACCTATCGTGGTCGACGCCGCCGGCATGTCCGACAGCGACATGCAGCAGGTCGCGCGGCATTACGGCCACGAAAGCGGCTTCGTGCTGCCGGCGCCACCTGATTCCGATTGCGATTACGAGTTTCGCTTCTGGGTCCCGAACCACGAAATGCCGATGTGCGGCCACGCCACGGTTGGCGCGGTCTGGCTGCTGCATCGAAACGGGCATCTGCAGCGCGACCGGCTGACCGTCCAGACCCGCAGTGGCCGGGTCGGCGTACGCATCACCGGCGCCACACCGGAAGGCGCCGCGGTCGAAATCTCCCAACCCGTGGGCCGGATCGAAGCCTTGCCGCAAGCGCAACTCAGCCGCGACGAGATCCTCGACGCGCTCGGCATTAGCGCCGCGCAACTGGCGCCGCTGCCAATCCAGAACGCCTGCACCAGCCGGGTCAAGACGCTGATTCCATTGGCCAGTCCCGCCTGTCTCGACGCGCTCGAACCGCGCTTCGAGAAAATCGAGGCCCTGTGTGAGCGCATCGGCTCCACCGGCCTCTATCCCTACGCGACCTTCGACGCCGGCCGGCAAATCTTCGACGCCCGGCAGTTTCCGCGCGCCTCCGGTTATCCGGAAGACGCGGCCACGGGTATCGCGGCTTCCGCGCTGTCGTTCGGTTTGCTCGCCAACGGCATGGTGGACGCGTCCACGCGAACCATCACGATCCGTCAGGGACGCGCGATGCAACGGCCGTCGCAGATCTCGGTGCGCTTCAGCTTCGACGCCGAAGCCGGCGCCGACTCCGGCCGCCCCGACGGCTGCTGGCTCGGCGGTCCGGTTCGCCTTGAGGCACACAGCAGCGAGCACAGCGGAGCGCCGTCATGACGATCGACATTCCAGCCCGGCTCGCGGAACTGGGCATGACGCTGCCGCCCGCGCCGACGCCGCGCGGCGCCTATCAGGGCGTCGTGATTCACAACGGTATCGCCTACGTCAGCGGTCAGGTGAGCCGTACCGCCGACGGGATCATCGCCGGGCCGGTGGATCGCGACACGCCGTCCAGCGTCGTCCAGTGCGCGGCACAAACCTGCGTGCTGCGCGCGTTGAGCGCGCTCGTGGCCGCGCTGCCGGCGTCGAGCGCGGTCGAACGCATCCTGTTCCTGCGCGGCTTCATCAATGCCGTGCCCGGTTTCGTGAATCACAGCGCGGTGCTGGATGAAGCCTCGGCCGTGCTGCACCACGTGTTCGGCGATCACGGCCGGCACGCGAGATCGGCACTCGGCGTCTCCAGTCTGCCGGGCAGCGGCCTGCTCGAAATCGAACTCACCGTGGCGCTGATGTAAGAGGTAATAGCGCACGAGCGGCATCCGCCTCCCGCTGAAACGCGGCGGCAGCCGTAGCGACACCGACGCATGACACACCATCCGGTCGCGCTGAAAACGACGTGCCGGGCACGATCACCTACCGTGGAGTAACAACCATGAATCGCCGTCAATTGCTGCAACTCGGCCTGGCTGCCGGGCCCGCCATTCTGCTGTCCCGCTCAGTACTGGCTGCCGATGCCGAACTGGTGGTCGGTTCCAACGTGGGCGCGCCGCCGTTCGCGTTCAAGCAGGGCGACACCTATTCCGGCTTCGACGTCGAAGTCTGGGGCGAGGTCGCCAAAGGCCTGAACCGCACATGGCGTTTGCAACCGATGGAGTTCGGCGCGCTGATCCCGGCGCTGCAGACGCACAACCTCGACGTGATCGTCTCGCAGCTCTTTATCAAGCCGGAGCGCCAGCAGGTGATCGACTTCTCGACGCCGTACTACAAGAGCGGCCTGATCGCGCTGACCCGCATCGACAACACCAGCATCCACACGCCCGCCGATCTGGCCGGAAAACACATCGGCACCGAAACGGGCACGGTCGCGGTTGCCTACATCAAGGATCACGTCAAGGACGCCACGCTCGAACAACTGCCCAGCATCAACAATGCGCTGCTCGCGCTGGAAGCGGGTCGCACCGACGCGGTCGTCTACGACAAGCCGCAACTGCTGTACTACGCCAACACCGCCGGCAAGGGCAAGGTCCGCGTGGTGCAGCCGCCGCTCGAAGGGCTCGATGTCGGCATGGGCTTCCAGAAAGGCAGCCCGCTGGTCGCCGCGGCCAACCTTCAGCTCGCCGCCATGCGGGCCAACGGGCGGCTCCAGGCGCTCAACCGCAAATGGTTCGGCGAGGCAGCGTCATGAGTTTCGACTGGGCAGCAGTGTTTGCCGCGCTGCCGGACCTGCTGCAGGGTCTGCGGCTCACGCTCCTGATCGCACTCGCCGGGCTCGGCGGCGGCATCGTGCTCGGCGTCCTCGCGGGCGTGGCGCTAACCTACGGCGGCCGGCTCGCCGTCATTCCGGCGCAGGTTTACGTGGCCTTGATTCGCGGCACGCCGATCGTGGTGCAGGTGATGTTCGTCTACTTCGCGCTGCCGATCATGATGGATATCCGCATCAGCGCGACCAGCGCCGCGATCATCACGCTGATCGTCAACTCGGGCGCGTATAACGCGGAAATCATCCGCGGCGCGCTGGATGGCGTGCCGCTCGGACTGCGCGAGGCCGGACTCGCGATGGGCCTGCCGTTTCACAAGGTGCTGGCTCACGTCATCAGCCCGATCGCGTTTCGACGCGCGCTGCCGGCAATGGGCAACCAGTTCGTCAATCTGGTCAAGGACACCTCGATCTTTCTCGTGATCGGCGTGGGTGAGTTGACCCGGCGCGGCCAGGAGATCATGGCCGAGAACTTTCGGGCGGTGGAAATCTGGACCGCCGTCGCGATCATTTATCTGCTCGTGATCAGCCTGCTCGCGCTGAGTCTGCGAGTGCTCGAACGGAGAGTGCGTTTGCCATGAGCATGATCGAATTCAAGCAAGTCTCGAAGCGCTTCGGTCACAACGTCGTGCTGCACCCGCTCGATCTCGCTATCGAACGCGGCGAGGTCGCGGTGATCGTCGGCCCGTCCGGCTCGGGCAAGTCGACGCTACTACGCTGCATCAACGGACTCGAAACCATCAGCGCGGGCGATCTGCGCGTGGACGACATCAGCGTGCTGGGCGCCGCGCGCGACGTCAGACGTATCCGGCTCGAAGCCGGCATGGTGTTCCAGCAGTTCAACCTGTTTCCGAACCTGACGGCGCTGCAGAACGTCATGTTCGGACCGATTCGCGCACGCGGCCAGACCAAGGCGGAAGCGCGCGAGATCGCCGGGGCGCTGTTGCACAAAGTCGGCCTGGCCGAGCGCATGCAGCACTACCCGTCGCAGCTTTCCGGCGGTCAGCAGCAACGCGTCGCGATCGCGCGAGCGCTGGCGGTCCAGCCGAAGCTGATGCTGTTCGACGAACCGACCTCGGCACTAGATCCCGAATTGCGCCAGGAAGTTCTCAAGGTCATGCAGACGCTCGCCGGCGAGGGCATGACGATGGTTGTCGTCACCCACGAAATGGGCTTCGCACAGCGCGTGGGTTCGCGTCTGCTGTTCATGGAAGCGGGCCGCGTGGCGCACGACGGCAAGCCCGCCGAAATGCTGTCTGCGCCGCCCGGGGATCGCTTTCGCGAGTTCCTGCAGCACGTTCATTGATGCATTTGCGTTTTCACGATCGACCGCCTCAGGAGTTTGTAGTCAAGATGATCTCTTCAAGCTTCGAAAACGACTACGGTTTTCGCCGCGACAGTGTGCGGCACGGCAACTGGCGCGAGGCGCCCTGGAACGTCTGGGCGTTTCGCCACGTCCACGAACTGATTCCGACGGCGCGCATCGTGGCCACGCCCGGTCTCGCGGAAGAACCGAAGCTCGACGCCGACGCGCTCAGCGCACACGAATTGATGCACGACGGCGAACGCCGCACGGTCGCCTCGATTCTGCGGCAGACCTCGACCGACGCGCTCACGGTAATGCGAGCCGGAAAGTTCGTCGCCGAGTTTCACGGTCCGCATTTCACGCTGCAGAGCCGCCATATTCTGTTTTCGGCCAGCAAGTCGGTGGCGGGTCTGCTCGCGGGGATGCTGGTCGGCGATGGGCTTCTCGACCCCGAGGCGCTCGTCGCGCACTACGTGCCGGAACTCGCGCATTCGACTTTCGGCGATGCCCGTGTCAGGCATGTGCTGGATATGCGCACGAGCCTCGAATTCGACGAGGACTATCTCAACGCGAACGGCATCTACGCCCGTTATCGCCGGGCCGGTCTGCTGGATCCGCGGCGCGACGGCGAGCCGGCCGAGACGGTGATCGAGCTGCTCGCGTTGCTGCGCAAAGGGGCAGGGGAGCACGGCGGTCCGTTTCATTACTGCTCGCCCAATTCGGACGTGCTCGGCCTCGTGATCGAGCGCGCTTCGGGCCAGCGCTATGCGGACTTCGCGTCAACTCGTTTGTGGCAACCGTTGGGGCTGCGCCAGGACGGTTGCGTGACGGTGGACATCGCGGGCACCGCGCGCTCGGGCGGCGGCCTGTGCATGACGGTGCGCGATCTGGCGCGGATCGGCGAGCTGGTGCGTCTTGGCGGCGTGGTCGACGGACGCCGGCTGATCGCGGCCGACTGGATGAACGACACGTTGACGGGCGGCAGTGCCGAAGCGTGGCGCCAAGGCAGTTTTTCGGACTGGCTGCCGAACGGCAAGTATCGCAACAAGTGGTATCAGGTCGGCAACGCCAGCGGCGCGTGCTTCGCGATCGGCATTCATGGCCAGTGGTTGTACGTCGACCCGTTACGCGAGACGGTGATCGCCAAGTTCTCTTCGCAGCCGGACCCGACGAACAACGAAGTCAAGCGGTTGAACCTCGCGTTGTTCGAATCGATTGCGGCGGCTGGCTGAACGCTGTCCTCGCTTGACGGACGCTCGCGTGCTGCGTGGGAAAACGTCGTTTCATGGAGTGCATCGTGAGTATGATGGCGAATCAACCCGCCCATTCCGATCACGAGAGCCGATAGCATGACGACGCGCAGGAAACCTGCAGTTCCAGTAGGCATGCCGGCCAAACAGGACCTCGAAGCGATGTCGCTGTTTCGCTATCAGCTACGTCGATTTCTTCGTTTCTCGGAGGAAGTGACTCATGCCGAAGGGATCACGCCGCTGCAATATCAACTGATGCTGCACGTCCGCGGTTTCTCGGGCCGTGACTGGGCAACGGTCGGGGAACTGGCGGAGCGGCTTCAGGCCGCGCCGCACGGTACCGTCGCGCTGGTATCGCGCTGCGAGGCAAACGGTCTGGTCTCGCGCCACGCAAGCCGGGCCGACGGGCGTCAGGTCGAAGTCCGCCTGACACTCAAAGGCGAGCAATGCCTCGCGCGACTCGCGTCGAAGCACAAGCTGGAAATCGAGGCGTTCGGATGGGCGTTCGACCGCACGCCGTCTTGAGCAGGAGGACGGCGGAATCCCGCCTTGCCCGTCCTGGTCCGGAAAGAAATTGGGAAACCCGGCTTCCGCACACTATGATAGATCACAGGGTGACATATACCGTCATGCCGCGCTCGGCATTTGAGTAACGCGATGTTCGTTGTCGGGAAAGGGACTCGTCGGCGGCGAATCGAGGTGCAGGAGGTCCACGCCGACGGTTCGACCCGCGAACCCGCAGTGCTCTGGGGACCTCATACGATGCCGGGCGACGCCGATCGGTCTGATCAGACAGAAAGAAGCGAATCGCGCCACGTCAAGGTGGCGCCGCTTCAGCCGCGCGCGGTCAGCCATCAGGACGACGATGCCGTTGAGCCCATTGCGCTCCGTTGGCTATGCCTGCTCGCGTTTGTCGTCGGTATCGTCACGGGCTTCGGCGCGGTGGTGTTCCGCGCCTTGATCGGGCTTGTGCATAACGCGTTCTTTCTCGGCCGTCTGTCGTTCGCTTATGACGCCAGTCATTTCACCGCGGCATCGCCGTGGGGTGCGTTCGTGATTCTCGTGCCTGTGCTGGGCGGCCTCGTCGTCACGTGGATCGTCAGCACGTTTGCGCCGGAGGCCAAAGGTCACGGCGTGCCCGAGGTCATGGATGCGATCTATTACAAGCGCGGTGTGATTCGCCCGGTCGTGGCGGTCGTGAAGTCGATCGCGTCTGCTTTCGCGATTGGTTCCGGCGCCGCGGTGGGTCGCGAGGGGCCGATTATCCAGATCGGCTCGGCGCTCGGTTCGACGCTCGGCCAGGTCGTGCGGATGTCCGCCGGGCAACGCATCACGCTGGTGGCGGCGGGCGCCGGAGCCGGCATCGCCGCGACCTTCAACACGCCGATCGGCGGCGTGCTGTTCGCCACGGAACTGATGATGCCGGAAATCAGCGTCAACACGTTCTTACCGGTGGCGATCGCAACCGGCACGGCAACGTTTCTGGGGCGGCTGTTCTTTGGCGACGCCCCGGCATTCTTTGTCCCGGCGCAACTCGGCGCCATTCCGAATCAGCCGGGCAGCGTGTTGACGCTGATTCTCTACGCGTTGCTCGGCACCTTGACGGGCGCCGCGGCAGCGCTGCTGATCCGCGCGTTGCATTGGGCGGAAGACGCCTTCGACCTTATCCCCGGACGTTATCAGCGGCACGTCTGCGGGATGCTGCTGGTCGGCATGACGATGTATCTGCTGTTTCGCCTTGCGGGTCACTATTACGTGGAAGGCGTGGGCTACGCCACGATTCAGGCGACGCTTTACGGTCAGCTTCAGGGCGGCGCATTTCTATTGATGCTGGCGCTGTGCAAGACGCTGGCGACATCGGTCAGTCTGGGCTCGGGTTCGTCAGGCGGCGTCTTTTCGCCGTCGCTCTTTATCGGCGCCACGCTGGGCGCAGCCTTTGCGTCGCTGGTCGCGATGGTCATGCCCGGTGCGCCGGTTAGCGCGCCGGCTTTCGCGATGGTGGGCATGGGCGCGATGGTCGGCGGCGGCACCGGCGCCGCGATGACCGCGGTGGCGATGATCTTCGAAATGACGCGCGACTACGACATCGTGCTGCCGATGATTCTCGCGGTGGCGTTCAGTTTGGGCGCGCGCCGGCTGTTGTCGCCGGAAAGCATCTATACGCTCAAACTGGTACGGCGCGGCCACCCGATTCCGAATGCGATGCATGCCAACATGTTTCTCGTGCAGAACGCGGCTCAGGTGATGGAAACCGACGTGTTCGTGCTCGACGCCCAGGTGCCGTTCCGTGACTTGCTGACCCGTTCGGAGGGCCCGGCATTCCGGCACGTGGTGGTCACGCGCGAGCACGAGATCTATGGCGTCTTGCGCATCAACACGGGGCTGCGCCGGGCGGTGAGCGAGAGCGAATCGGATATCTCGCTCGGCGCGCTGGCACAGAGGAATTTCATCGTCGTGCGAGAGCATGACGTGGCGTTCGGTGTGATCACGCAGTTGTGGAAACAGCACGCAATGATGGCGGTGGTGGTGGGGCGTCACGAGGGGCATGGCCCCGCGCGCGTGCTTGGGATCATCGCGAAAGAGCACATCGCCGACGCGGTGGCGAGTAGCATCAGGATATTCCCCGGCTAGGCGGCAGGGGCGAATAGCATGCCGCCGCGCGGGGTGTATTGCGAAGGAGCGAACCGTGAAACTGTCCCATGAACTGGATGCGGCATGCAAACGCATCGGCAAGGCGTTGCACCTCAACGGGTTGAAAAGCGTGTCAGGCGAGAGGCGAACAACGAGAGAGGCGCCCGCGTGCGGATGGGTGATTGTCTACCGCACGGCGCAGGGGTTTTGCTGCATGTACGAGGGCGCACCGATCGAATTCGACGAAATGCTCGACGTTCAGATCTGGTCCGAGGAAATGGAGGTGCAGACTTATTTCATCGGCTTATGAAAGCCTTACGCTCGATCAGGACGCCGCACCCAAGCAACGCACACGACGCTCGTGTCGTGTCCCGCACCTAGCCTCAGCGCCTCAGTGTTCATGCGTATTGCAGAACCGGGCGATCCTATGGGAAATTGCAAAACGTGCCTTGGCTACCGGTGAACGATGAAGCCGCGTCGTCTTCATTCAGCCGGTAGGGCCACGGCGAACGCGCTCATTTCATTGCGGTCCTTTCTAACAAGAAACAAGAGGCGACTATGTCCAACCAGCAGGCCGCTGAAATTGCCGCACGTCTCGACCGGCTTCCCCCTTCGCGCACTGTCTGGGCCATGGTGATCCTGATCTCGCTCGGCGGTGTGTTCGAGTTTTACGATCTGTTTTTCACCGGCTATGTGGCCCCGGGGATGGTGCAGTCCGGGCTATTCAAGCCCGAATCGCTCGGCCCGTTCGCCGCGCTCGCGCCGCTCGCCGTGGCGGGGTTCGGCACCTTTGTGTTTGCCACGTTCGCGGGCCTGTGGGTCGGCGCGCTGACCTTGGGGTATGTGGCGGACCGCTTCGGGCGGCGCGTGATCTTCACCTGGTCGCTGGTCTGGTACATGGTCTGCACGATCATCATGGCGTTCCAGACAACCGGGTACGCACTCAATATCTGGCGCTTCGTCGCGGGCATCGGCATTGGTGTCGAACTGGTGACGATCGACACGTATATTTCCGAACTGATTCCGAGCCAGGAGCGCGGTCGTGCGTATTCGGTCAACCAGTTCATCACGTTCTCGGTCGTGCCGGTGGTCGCCTTTCTCGCCTACGCGTTGAACGGCACCAGGCCGCTCGGCCTCGACTATTGGCGGGTGGTGATCCTGATCGGCTCGGTCGGCGCCGTTGCCGTCTGGTTCTTGCGGCGCAACATTCCGGAGAGTCCGCGCTGGCTCGCACGGCATAACCGTTTCGACGAAGCCGAACGGATCGTCGCCGAGATCGAGCGGCGCGTCGCGCTCGAGAAAGGCATCACGCTGCCGCCGCCGCAAGCGGTGGAACCCGAGAAAGAGGGGCGCGGCGCGTTCCGGGAAATCTTCGCCCCCGGTTATCGGCGCAGGACGATCATTCTGTCGATCTTCAATATGGCGCAGGTGATCGGCTTCTACGGCTTTGCCGCGTGGGTGCCGACGCTGCTGATCCATCGGGGCATTCACGTCACGGCAAGCCTCGGCTATGCGTTCGTTATCGCGATCGCCAATCCTTTTGGTCCGCTCATCGGCACGTTGTTCGCCGACAAACTCGAACGCAAAACCCAGATCTGCGGCGGACTCATCACGATGGCCGTGGTGATCGCGGTCTTTTCGCAAGTGTCGACGCCCTGGATCCTGACCGTACTCGGCGTGGTGTTTACGCTGGCGGCGAACATCATGTCGTATGCCTATCACGGCTACCAGGCGGAGCTTTTCCCGACCCGGATACGCGCCCGGGCAATCGGCTTTGTCTATTCATGGAGCCGGATTTCGGCCGCCTTTGCCGGTCTCGCCATCGGCATTCTGTTGCACGGTTACGGCGTGCCGGGCGTTGCGGCTTTCATCGGGGTTTCCATGCTGGTCGCCATCTGCATGATCCTGCTTGGGCCCGCTACGAAGGGACTCTCGCTCGAAACCATCAACCAGCATTGAAGCCCGTGCGGTGGTGCGCCTGCTCAGCGTCCCACCGTTTTGAACACGCGATTCCTGTCGAGCGTGACCGGATCGAGCGGCTTACCGGCATCGGCCTGGGGTTTCGTTGCGCTCGCGTCTTCCAGCGCGCGTCCGGTGTAACGTCCGCGTGGCCGGATGACCTTGCCCACCCGCAGTTGCTCGATGCAATGCGCGAGCAAGCCCACGCTGCGCGCCGTGGCGAATAGCGCGAACGACGCATCGCGAGGCAGCGCCAGTTGCGCCGCGAGGCTGGCGAGCGCGACGTCGATATTCGGCTTGAGCCCGGTCAGCGCCACCACCCGCTCGATGAACGACATGATCTCAGCAGGCGGATCCAGCACGTCGAGCAGGGCCGCCGCGCGCGTATCGCCGTCCGGATACAGATGATGGCCGAAGCCCGGAATGGGAATGGCCGAGCGTAAGTGATGGGCCACCACGTTTTCCGCGCCGAGTCGCTCGACGTCGTCGAACACGGCACGCACGCGACCCGACGCGTCGCCATGTAGCGGGCCGGAGAAGGTGGCGAGCCCCGTGAGCAGGCAGCCCGGCAACGAGGCGCCGGTGGACGCGGTAATCCGCGCGGCGAACGCCGAACTCGTCATCTCGTGGTCGGCGACGAGCACCATCGCGCGGCGGATCAACTCGGCGCCGGCGCGGTCCTGGCCCCAGCCGAGCGCGAGCTGTTCATGCGTGCGTTGCCCGGGCGTGTCGCCGCGCGCGCCGAACGCTCGCGCGATCAGCGCCACGAGCCGGCCGGCCTCGACATGCAAGGCGCTGTCGGTACGCCCGAGCGTGGAGTGCCCACAAGCCGCGAGCGCCGCCAGCGACGTGAACGCGCATTGCCTGCCGCGCTCCTCGCCTTGTAACGGCAGGTCGCCGGTGTCGAACGCAATCGGTGCGCGCGCATTCCAGAGAATGGCCGCGACCTCTTCGAGCGTGGCCGTTTCCGAGAGGCGGATGCTGTCGCGTCCCCGGTAATACGGGCGATCTTTCGAGAAGGTCGTAATGCCGCTGTAAATGCAGGGCTCCGCACCGAATATCGTGCCGGCGGCGAGCGCCTCGCGCTTGCGTCCCACCTGTTTCTTGCGGCACAGCGCGGCGACGTCCTCGGCGCGATAGAGGCTCTTGCGCGGATCGAGCGGATCCGGCATCACCGCGATATTGCCGCGGCTGACGTACGCGTAGACGGTCTGCGCCTGCACGCCGAGTTGTCGGGCCGCTTCGGTTAGCGTGATCCAGTTTCGCATGGGATATCAGGCGCGATGCTGCGAGAGAAAAGGGCCGCAAAGAACGGTCGACGCGGCTCGCGGGTTGCCTGCACCCACGGCCGATGCTGGGTCGATTCTGGTCTTGTTTCAGGTAAAAGTCATCTCGGCGGGACGGCGTTCCAGAATCTCGATGAGGATATCGCCCGGCGATCGCACGAAGCAGGCTCGAACACCGGCGCGAACCTGCTTGACCGGTTCGACGATCTCCGCGTCGCAGCGCACCAGGTGATCGAACGCGGCGTCGAGGTCGTCCACGAGCACGCCGAAATGGTCGATGCCCTCGGCTTTCTCGCCTTCAGGCGACCGGCCGCTTTGCGCGCCCGGCAGCGCCGTGATGAACAGATTGATGCCGCCGATACGCACATCCACTCGCCCGGGCCGACGCACGATATCGGCGTTCAGGCAGCGCCCGAACCAGGCGGCGGTGGCTTCGGCATCCGCCGAGCACAGTTGCAGATGATCCCACTTGAATTCGATCATTCAGTTTCTCCGGATAGTCGACAGCATTACAGTTCGATGCGCGAAAGCTTCCCCAGCAGCACGGAGTACGAGAGCGTCCCCAGCAGGCAGATGCCGCCCATCAGGTTGAGTGCCCAGTAGAAGTGGCCGGTGTGCTGGGTGATGTAGCCGATCATCAGCGGCGTGGTGACCGCCGCGATGTTGGCCGCGAGGCTGGTGATGCTGCTGGTCAGGCCCACGTATTGCCGTGGCGCGATTTCGGAGACGGCGGCCCACGACATCGAGCCGACGCCCTGCGCGAAGAACGCGATCGTCAGAATGGCGATCACCCCCTCATTCGATTCGACGAAATTGACCAGCATGATCGACGCGCCGAGCAGGGTGCCGATGATGAGCGGCGCCTTGCGTGCGGTGGACAGCGAGACGCCGCGCCGGATAAAAAAGTCCGACAGCAAGCCGGCGATAAGAATGCCGAGCGTCGCGCCGATAAAAGGCAGCGCCTGGAAAATCCCCACCTTGATCATGGACATGTGACGCGCTTCGATCAGATAGGTCATGAACCACGTGGTGAAGAAGACCAGCAAGGTGTTGTTGCAGAACTTGCCGATGCAGATGGCGATCACCTGCCGGTAGCTGAGGAGCTTGAGCGCGAGGCGCCAGTTGAACTTCTCGCGCGGCTTGCGCGTGGCGGTCGCGCCTTCGTTGATGTAGTTCAGTTCGGCGGCATTCACGCTTGCATGATGCTGCGGGTCGCGATAAATCCGGTACCAGACAAAACTGAACAGAATGCCGAAGCCGCCCGTCACAAAAAATACCGAACGCCAACCGTACGTGGCGGAGATCCACAGCAACAGGCCGGTGAACAACGGCGTTCCGATGTATTGCCCCATCACGTAGACGCTGGTCGCGAAGCCGCGCTCGCGGGCGGGAAACCATATCGTCACGGCGCGCGCGTTCGAAGGAAACGCCGGCGCCTCCAGCGCGCCGATGGCGAGCCGCGAGCCGAGCAACATGTGATAGCCGGTCGCGAGACCCTGCGTCAGCGTGGCGAACGACCAGCCGACCAGCGACAGCGCATAGGCGAGGCGTGAACCGAGCACGTCGGTCAGCACGCCGCCGGGCACCAGCGCAATGGAATAGGCGAGGCCGAATCCTGCAAACAGCTCGCCCATTTCCATCCGGTTGAGCGCCAGCCCCTTCGAGAGACCCGGTGCGACGATGCCGAGCGCCGAGCGATCCACGTAGTTGAGGACGGTCGCCACGAGCAGCATCGAGAGCACGACGTAGCGGACTCTCGAGCGTTTTGTGGTGTCCGCGTAAGCCGGATTGCCAGCCGGCAAGCTGTGTTCCTCTGCGACTTTCATCGGTGTCTCCAAACAGTGGCCAGCTGATTTTTTTATATCTGGCTGAATGACGATTTATCCGCGGCCGACGAACGGCATAGCGCTCGCCATGATGGTCATGTTCAGAACATTGGCTTCGAGCGGGAGGCTGGCCATGTGCACGACCGCGTTGGCCACGTGTGTCACGTCCATTCGCGCTTCGGGCGCCATGCGTCCATCCGCTTGCAGGACGCCCTTGTTCATCCGTTCCGTGAGCGAGGTCGCTGCGTTGCCGATATCGATCTGACCGCAGGCGATATTGAACGCGCGTCCGTCCAGCGCAATCGACCTGGTGATACCCGTCACCGCATGTTTGGTCGCCGTATAAGCAATGGTATGCGGCCTCGGCGCGTGCGCGGAGATCGAGCCGTTGTTGATGATGCGCCCACCTTGCGGCGACTGCGCTTTCATCAAACGATACGCGGCCCGCGCGCACAGAAACACACCGGTCAGATTGGTGGCCACCACGTCGTTCCAGAAATCGGTGTCGTAGTCTTCGAGCGGAACGGCGCCGGCGTTTCGGCCCGCGTTATTGAAGAGCACGTCGAGCCGCCCGAATGCCGCAGCGATGTGCGAAAAAGCCTGATCGACCGAGGTGGCGTTGCTGACGTCGGCCTGAAATACCTGCGCTTCGCCGCCGGCCACGCCGATGACCTCTTTCGTTTCGAGCAGTGGCTCGGCTCGGCGCCCGATCAGCGCGACGGTGAATCCGGCTTCGGCGAGCGCCACGGCGGCGGCACGGCCGATGCCGGAACCGGCGCCCGTCACAGCGGCGAATTGTTTCGATGCAGGCATTTCGTCTCCTCCTGAGCATTCCATTGAACATGGGAAACAGAGTTGCATTCGCCCTGGTCGTTGAGCAAGCTTGATTGATTGAATCAACATCCAAGGGCTTGGCGGACGGGAATGCCCCAGGGTTTTCCTGAGGCGTTTTATTGCGGCGAGCGGCGGGACGTGGGCCGTGCCGGTACGAGAGCGGGGCGGAGGGGTCGGAGGGGTCGCAGGAGTTGATTGATCGAATCAATATTGACGTCGGAGTCGGCGGTTTCGTAGGCTCTCGACGTCACTCCATCGAAGGAAAAATCATGTCGCAAACTCACCGCACCCGTCTGTTGATTGCGCGAAAAGTCCCCGCCGCCGTGGCGAGTCGCGCCGAGGCCGAATTCCATGCGTTCGTGACCGAGTCCGATATGGACTCGGCGTCAGTGGTCGACTTCTGCAACCGGCACGACGTGCCGGCCATCCTGATCGGCAAGAAGTCCGGCCTGCAGGCCGAGCATATTGCCGCGCTGCCGTCGACGGTCAGGATCATTGCCAACGCAAGCGCGGGCTTCGATCACATGGATGTCGCCGCCGCCCGCGAACGGGGCATCGCCGTCACGAACGCACCCGACGCGTTGACCGAGTGCACCGCCGATTTCACGCTGCTGCTGGTGCTGGCGGCCTGCCGCCGCGCGTCGGAATACGAGCGCATCATGCGCAACGGCTGGGGTAAGTCGTTTGGGATGACCGACATGCTGGGCACGCGCGTGAACGGCAAGACGCTCGGCATCGTCGGCTTTGGGCGCATTGGACGTGCGGTCGCGAAGCGTGCGCAAGGTTTCGGCATGCGCGTGATCTACACCGACATCCGGCGCGCGGATGCGGCAGTGGAGAATGGCGCGACGTTTTACGCCAGCCTCGACGACATGCTGCCGCATTGCCAGGTGCTCACGCTGCACGTGCCGGGCGGCGGTGTGCCGTTGATGGCGCAAAAAGAGTTCGGCTTGCTGCGCAAGGGGGCGGTATTCGTCAACGCGGCGCGTGGCGGCCTGGTCGACGAAGATGCGCTGTATGACGCGCTGACCTCGGGCCATCTGTTTGGCGCGGGTCTCGATGTGTATCAACACGAACCCAAAGTCGACCAACGCTTCGCCGGACTCGACAACGTGTTCCTGACGCCCCACATGGCCAGCGCCACGATCGAGACGCGCGACCAGATGGGCTTCACGGCACTGGACAACGTGGCCGCCGTGCTGGATGGGCGCGCTGCGTTGAATCCGGTCTGATGCGCGCTTGCCCGGCATCCGGGCAAGCGATGGTTGAGTGGCCGGGGATGCCCCGGCTCACTCGCCACACGCGATAAAAACGCCCTGAACGTGCTGCGCCGCGTCTAGATACCGGCCAGCGCCGGCAACTCCATCTCAAACGAAAGCCGCTCGCTGCGGCTGATCGCCGTTTGCTGAGGCAACGCGCGATTCATCGGCGACGCGCTTTCAATCTGAATCTGCAAGCACGCCGGATAACGCAGGCGCTTTTTCTCAAGAATCGCCTCGCTTAAAAACACCGCGCTATAAGCCTTCAGCAAGTGCGCATGGTGTGCCTCGATGTAGGCCTCGATCTGCTCCCGCTCGCCGTTTATCGCGGCCAGCGACGCGAGCGTGCGCACGTCCCAACGAAAACGCAGGCCGAGTTCGTCGAACGCGGCGTTGTAGGCGCATAACTGCGCCCGGACTTCCGCATGGAGTGCGGGATCGGATGCTTCGAATGGCGAGGCGTTCATGGTCAATCTCCTCAGGGCAGGTGGCATGAACGGAGAGTAGAAGGACGAATCGATAAACAACAGTCAAAGTTTTTTCGAAAAACCATAGCGCTTTGTTTATGTGTTGGTTTACCCGAAGCCCCTCCGCGACGCGATCTCACTCGTCCCGACAGCGCATCACGTTATCCGTCGACCCATGGAGCGGGGCGGTGACCGGTGTATTAGGCATACCTAATACAAACCATAAAATGTTTTAATTTTTACTTATCGATCATCACGCGCAGCATCCACTCAGACACGCTACGCCCCCAACCGCCTGCTACCGGCTGGTTGCACGTACAACGAGTTCCCTCTGGCCGACCATTGGCGCTTCATTGCACTCAGACCGGCAGCGAAGCGATTCGATCACGTAAGTCCCACGCGCCGTTCGAGCGCGACGGAACATGCAGGAGACGCAGACATGGAACATTCCAACTCACGGGAGAGCGGCCGCACCGCCTTCTGGCATCACCGCTGGGCGCAACTCGCGATCGGCGTCGTGTGCATGGGACTCGTGGCGAACCTGCAATATGCATGGACGCTGTTCGTGGTGCCGATGGACAACGCCCACCACTGGGGCCAGGCGGCGATCCAGACCGCGTTCACGATCTTCATCGTCACCGAAACCTGGCTCGTGCCCGTCGAAGGCTGGCTCGTCGATAAGTTCGGCCCGCGTCCCGTGGTGATCGGCGGCTCGCTGTGCGCGGCGCTCGGCTGGATCATCGACGCGCATGCAAGCAGCCTCGCCGCGCTGTACGTCGCGGCCGTCATCGCCGGTATCGGTGCGGGCTGCGTGTACGGCACCTGCGTCGGCATGGCGCTCAAATGGTTTCCGGACAAGCGCGGCCTCGCCGCCGGTTTGACCGCGGCGGGCTTCGGCGCCGGCGCGGCCGTCACGGTGATTCCGATCGCCAACATGATCCAGCGCTCGGGCTACGAGCATACGTTCATGTTCTTCGGCATTTTTCAGGGCGTTTGCATTCTGCTGCTGGCCACGATGCTGGTGCGGCCCAAGCCGCCTGTCGGCGCGATCGCGGCTAAACGTGTGGTTGCCAGCAAGATCGACTACACGCCCGGCGAGATGATCCGCTCGCCGCTGTTCTGGGTGCTCTACCTGATGTTCGTGTTCGTGGCGGCCGGCGGCATTATCGCGACCGCGCAGCTTGGACCGATTGCAAAGGAATACGGCTTCGCGAAATTGCCGGTCAGCCTGATGGGCATCACGTTGCCGCTGCTCACGATGACGCTGTCGATCGACAATCTGTGCAACGGCTTCACCCGTCCGTTGTGCGGTTTTCTATCGGACCGCATTGGCCGCGAAAACACGATGTTCATGATCTTTCTCGGCGAAGGCGTCGCGTTGCTCGGGCTGATGCAGTTCGGCCATAACCCGTACGCCTTCATGTTCTTTGCCGCGGCCGTGTTCCTGTGCTGGGGCGAGATCTTTTCGATCTTCCCGGCCACCTGCGCGGACACGTTCGGCAGCAAATACGCCGCGGCGAACGCCGGGACGCTTTACACCGCGAAGGGCACCGCGTCGATGCTGGTGCCGCTTGCCTCGCTGCTCTCGGCGAACGGCGGCTGGAGCACGGTGTTCATCTCGGCGGCGGTGATCTCGATCGCCGCAGCCGTCTCCGCCAAGTTTGTCCTCGCGCCGATGAGAAAGCGCTGGATCGACAACTCGGGCACGACAGCCGGCGCGGCGATCAACGAAGCCCGACTGCAACCTTTATCCGGCGGCTCGCGTGAATAAACCATCACGCTGCACGACCACACGACCGCGCCGCTCACACCCCAACGCATAACAACCCAGCGATCAGCCACCAAGGAGAGCAGTCATGGCAGAAGCCGACCAGCCCGCAGCAGACGTTACGTCGAAACAGCAGGCCACTGAGACGACCGATGGATTCCATCTCGTCATCGATGCGCTGAAACTGAACGACATCGACACCATCTTTGGCCTGGTCGGTATTCCCATCACCGACCTCGCGCGGCTCGCGCAAGCGGAAGGCATGCGTTTCATCGGGTTCCGTCATGAGCAGCACGCCGGTAATGCGGCGGCGATTTCCGGCTTTATCACGCAGAAGCCGGGCATTTGCCTGACCGTGTCGGCGCCGGGTTTTCTGAACGGCCTCACGGCCCTCGCCAACGCGACCACCAACTGCTTCCCGATGATCCTGATCAGCGGCTCCAGCGAGCGCGAGATCGTCGACTTGCAGCAGGGCGATTACGAGGAAATGGATCAGTTGAATGCGGCGAAACCGTACGCGAAAGCGGCGTATCGCGTGTTGCATGCGGAGGATATCGGCATTGGCGTAGCGCGGGCAATTCGTGCCGCGGTGTCGGGCCGGCCCGGTGGCGTGTATCTGGATCTGCCGGCCAAGCTGCTCGCGCAAACGCTCGACGTCGTCAAAGCACAGCAGTCGCTGGTGAAGGTAGTCGACGCCGCGCCGCGTCAGTTGCCGGCGCCGGAATCGGTCGAACGTGCGTTCAACGTATTGAAGAACGCCAAACGTCCGCTGATCCTGCTCGGCAAGGGCGCGGCCTACGCGCAGGCCGACGCGGAGATTCGCGCGTTCGTCGAGCAAAGCGGCATTCCGTATCTGCCGATGTCGATGGCCAAAGGCCTGCTGCCCGATACGCACGAGCAATCCGCGTCCGCGGCGCGCTCGTTCGTGCTGGAGAACGCCGACGTCGTCGTGCTGATCGGCGCGCGGTTGAACTGGCTGCTGTCGCACGGCAAAGGCAAGACGTGGGGCGCGCAGCCGAAGCAGTTCGTGCAGGTGGATATTTCGCCGACCGAAATCGACAGCAACGTCGCGATTGCCGCGCCGGTGATCGGCGATATCGGCTCGTGCGTGGCGGCGCTGCGCGCCGGCGTCGATACGAGCTTCATGAAGTCGAACACCGAATGGACCGCCGCGATTGCCGAGCGCAAGAACAAGAATCTCGCGAAGATGGCCGCGACGCTCGACAAGAATCCGTCGCCGATGAATTTTCACAGCGCATTGCGGGCGATTCGCGATGTGCTGAAGACGCGCCCGGACATCAACGTCGTCAACGAGGGCGCGAATACGCTCGACTACGCCCGCAGCATCATCGACATGGCTGAGCCGCGCAAGCGCTTCGACTCGGGCACGTGGGGAATCATGGGGATCGGCATGGGCTTCGCGATCGGTGCGGCGGTGACGACCGGCAAGCCGGTGGTCGCGATAGAGGGCGATAGCGCGTTCGGTTTCAGCGGCATGGAACTCGAAACCATCTGCCGTTACGACCTGCCGGTTTGCACCATCGTGTTCAACAACAACGGCGTGTATCGCGGCACCGATGTGAACCCGACCGGCGGCAAGGACGTCGCGCCGACCGTGTTCGTGAAGGGCGCGCGTTACGACCGGATGATCGAAGCCTTTGGCGGCGTCGGCCACCACGCAACGACGCCGGAAGAGCTGACGAAGGCGCTGGTCGAGGCCATCGCATCGGGCAAGCCGACCTTGATCAACGCCGTGATCGACGAAGCGGCCGGCACCGAAAGCGGCCGCCTGACCAATCTGAATCCGCAAAGCGCGGCAACGAAAAAGTAATCCGGGCAACCCAGGAGATATCACCATGACCAAACCCCTCGAAGGCATCAAGATCATCGACTTCACGCATGTTCAGGCCGGCCCCGCGTGCACGCAGTTGCTCGCCTGGTTCGGCGCGGACGTCATCAAGGTCGAACGGCCGGGTTCCGGCGACGTGACGCGCAACCAGTTGCGCGATATACCCGACGCCGACGCGCTGTACTTCACGATGCTCAACAGCAACAAGAGGTCGCTGACGCTGGACACGAAAAAACCCGAAGGCAAGGAAGTACTCGAGAAACTGATCCGCGAATCCGATGTGCTCGTGGAGAACTTCGGTCCCGGCGCACTGGACCGCATGGGCTTTTCGTGGGAACGTCTGAACGAATTGAATCCGAAGATGATCGTCGCTTCGGTGAAGGGTTTTAGCGACGGCCACCACTACGACGACCTGAAAGTCTATGAAAACGTCGCGCAATGCGCGGGTGGCGCAGCGTCCACCACCGGCTTCTGGGACGGTCCGCCGACCATCAGCGCGGCGGCGCTCGGCGATAGCAACACCGGCATGCATCTGGCGATCGGCATTCTGACCGCGCTGCTGGGCCGCCACAAAACCGGCAAAGGCCAGAAGGTCGCGGTGTCGATGCAGGACAGCGTGCTGAACCTGTGCCGGGTGAAACTGCGTGACCAGCAGCGGCTGGAGCGGGTGGGATATCTCGAAGAATATCCGCAGTACCCGCACGGCGAATTCGGCGACGTGGTGCCGCGCGGCGGCAACGCGGGTGGAGGCGGTCAGCCGGGTTGGGTGCTCAAGTGCAAAGGCTGGGAAACGGACCCGAATGCGTACATCTACTTCACGATTCAGGGTCATGCGTGGGAACCGATCTGCAAGGCGCTCGGCAAACCCGAGTGGATCGACGATCCGGCCTACAAGACCGCGGAAGCGCGCCAGCCGCATATCTTCGAGATCTTCAAGACGATCGAAGAGTGGCTGGCCGACAAGACCAAATTCGAAGCGGTGGATATCTTGCGCAAGTTCGACATTCCGTGTGCGCCGGTGCTGACCATGAAGGAACTGGCTAACGATCCTTCATTGCGCGCCAGCGGCACGATTGTCGAAGTGCCGCACAGCAAGCGCGGCTCGTATCTGACCGTGGGCAGCCCGATCAAGTTTTCGGATATGAAACCTGAGGTGACGGCGTCGCCATTGCTTGGGGAACATACCGACGAAGTCCTCGCGAGCCTGGGCTACAGCAAGCAGGACATCTTCAATCTGCGCGAAGTCAAAGCGGTTTAACGCGCTCAGCGGCAGTCATGTTGGGCAGGCCCGGCTGAAGAGTCGGGCCTGCAGTCGTGATGTCAAGTTCTCGATTCAAATATTTACGCTCAACTTCGGGGAAGCGCCGTGCCGAGTGTCATCGATTTCCAGCAGCTGGCCAATGCGATCGGCGACGCGATCGTCATTTCCGACGCGCGCGGCCACATCGAATTCTGGAACCCGGCGGCCGAACGGATGTTCGGCTTTACTCAGGACGAGGCGATCGGACAGTCGCTCGATCTGATCATTCCGGAACGATTACGCGGCCGCCATTGGGACGGTTATCACCAGACCATGGCAAGCGGTGAAACGCGCTACGGCAACGACGTGCTGCGCGTTCCCGCCGTCCACAAGGACGGGCGGGCCTTGTCGATTGCCTTCACGGTCGCGTTGCTGCATTCGCCGCAAAACGAACTCAACGGCATCGTCGCCGTGATTCGCGACGAGACCAGCCGTTTCCACGAAGATCGTCTGCTGCGCAAACGGCTTGCGGAACTGGAAGCGTCGGCGGCCTAGTCCTGTGAGCGGCAACGTGAGTCCCCGCGGTGCGCGTTAGTCGAGCTTGAATTGCGTCACTGCGCCCGCGAGGCTCACCGCCTGGCTCTGCAACGCGGCGGCCGCCGCAGTCGATTGCTCGACCAGCGCGGCGTTCTGCTGAACCATTTCGTCGAGCTGGCTGACGGCGCGATTCACTTCCTGAATGCCGCGCGTCTGTTCGTTCGCGGCCTGGGTGATTTCGGAAATGATGGTGGTGACGTTGGCGACGTTGCTGACGATCTCCGTCATCGTTTCGCCGGCCTGACGCACCTGACCCGACCCCGACGTGACGCTCGCCACCGTCGATTCGATCAGCGCCTTGATTTCCTTCGCGGCCTGCGCGCTGCGTTGCGCGAGACTACGCACTTCGCCGGCCACCACCGCGAAACCGCGCCCCTGTTCACCAGCGCGTGCGGCTTCCACTGCGGCGTTTAGCGCAAGGATGTTGGTCTGGAACGCGATGCCGTCGATCACGCCGATGATTTCGGCGATCTTCACCGACGCGTGTTCGATTTCGCCCATCGTCGTAATCACTTCCGCGATCACCACGCCGCCGCGCGAAGCCACTTTCGACGCGGACACGGCAGTGTCGTCGGCCTGCTTCGCGGCGCTTGCCGAGTGCGTGACCGTCGAGGTGATTTCTTCCATCGACGCCGCAGTTTGCTGCAAGCTCGCTGCCGCCGATTCGGTGCGGCCCGACAGATCCACGTTGCCTGCGGCGATTTCATTCGCGGCCACGCGCACCGATTCGCTGGCATCGCGAATCTGGCGCATTACATGGCTGATTTTGTCGATGAAGGTGTTGAACGAGCGCGCGATCTGCGCGACTTCATCGTTACCGTCGGCGGGCAGGCGATGGGTCAGATCGCCGTCACCCGAGCCGATTGCGTCCATCGCGTCGCGTACGTTCGAGAGGCGCTTGAACGACACGGCGGTGACGGCCGCCACGACGGCTGCGGCAATCCCCGCGATTACGACCAGCGCGATCAGCGAAGCCGTCAGCAACGAACGCATGCCGGCGGTGGCTTCCGCTTTATCCAGCGCGACGACCGCATACCAGTCGGTGCCGGGAATCGCTTCGGCGCGCAGCAGTTTGGCGCTGCCGTTCACGTCGACTTCGAGCGGATGTTCGGCGGTGAAGAGGGCAGAGAGTTTTTCGCCGGTGAGTGCGGGGACAAGATCCGACACCGGCCTCAACGTCAGCTTCGAATCCGGATGCGCAACGATATGGCCGCTCGCGTCGATCAACATGCCGAAGCTCGCGGGCGTCGGATGAATCGCCTTGACGTTGGCGATCACGCTGTCCATCGCGACGTCACCGGAGACCACTGCTTTCACCACGCCGTCGCGCACCACCGGCGCGGCGAACGAGACCACCAGTTTGCCGGTGCCCATATCCACGTACGGCGGCGTCACCACCGGCTTGCCGGCCGTGGCGGCCTGCTTGTACCAGGGGCGGCCGGTCGGATTGTAGTCGGGTGGGATGCCGGTCGGGTCGGTGAACTTCCAGGTCTTGTCCGCGTACCCGACGTACACGTTGGTGAACTTGCCGGCAGCGGCGACCTGCTTCAACGCGGTGAGCGGATCGGGCTGCAGCACGGCGTCCTGCAGCGAGTCGATCATCTGGCCATGGGTGGCGATCCAGTCGCCGATCCCGTCCGTGTGACCGCTTTCGACGGCGCTCAGACTGCTTTCGATCGCGTCGGCGTTATACGAACTGGCGACGAGATAGTTGAGGCCCGCGTTGGTGGCGAGCGCAACCACAACGATAGCGACGCACAGGGCGACGATGCGCGCGCGAATGGAAGAGAACATGTCGGGAGTTTTTCGGAGTAGGGGTGAGTCGTGGCTGGTGAGGCAGGCGCCTCACCAAAGATAAACCTTCCCGGCGCCGTTCCAGCGCACCGGGAAGGATCGATACTCAAGCCCAGGGCAACGAGTACGTCTTCACATGCGTGAAACTCTTCATCGCTTCCTGCACGCCTTCCTTGTAGCCCAGACCGGAGTCCTTGATGCCGCCGAACGGCGTGAGTTCCAGCCGATACCCCGGCACTTCGCGCACATTGACACTGCCGACTTCCAGCTCGGCGATGAAACGCGCGATGTAGTCCATGCGATTCGTGCACACCGAAGACGACAGGCCATAGTCGGTCGAATTCGAAATGCGGATCGCGTCGTCGATATCGCGGAAACGGATCACCGGCGACACCGGTCCGAAGGTTTCGTATTTGACGAGCGGCATGTCGGGCGTCACGCGATCCACCACGGTCGGCGAATAAAGCGCGCCGTCGCGGATGTTGCCGTACAGCAGTTTTGCACCACGGCTCACCGCGTCGTTGACCTGTGCTTCGAAGAACTTCGCGGCCGCTTCGTCGATCACGGTGCCCATATCGGTGTCCGGGTCCGCCGGATCGCCATACCGCAACGCGCGGGTCTTTTCCACCAGCAACTCGACGAAGCGATCCGCCACCGCTTCATGCACGAGCATCCGTTTGATCGCCGTGCAGCGTTGGCCGGAGTTCTTGTACGAACCCGACACGGCGAGCGTGCTGGCCTCGTCGAGGTCGGCGTCTTCCATCACGATGATGGGATCGTTGCCGCCGAGTTCGAGCACCGCGCGCCGGTAGCCCATTTTTCCGGCGATGTATTTGCCGATCGGCACGCCGCCGGTGAAGGTGATCAGATCGACGTGCTCATTGGTGATCAGTTCGTCTGCGATTTCCTTCGGGTCGCCGGTAATGACCTGCAGCATTTCCTGCGGCAAGCCGGCGCTATACAGAATGTCCGCCAGCAGGTACGTGGACAGCGGCACTTTCTCCGACGGCTTCACGACGATCCGATTGTTCGTTGCAATGGACGGCACGATCTTGTGCGCGACCTGGTTCATCGGATGATTGAACGGCGTGATCGCGGAAATGACCCCCAGCAGCGGGTCCCGCAGCGTGTAGACGCGCCGCTTCTTGCCATGAGGCGTCAGGTCGCAGGAGAACACCTGGCCGTCGTCCTTGAGCGCTTCGTTGGCGCCGAAGATCAGCACGTCGCTGACGCGGCCCGCTTCGTAGAGGGAGTCTTTCCTGCACAGACCGGCTTCGGCGGTAATCAGCGCGGAGATTTCCTCGGTACGCTCGCGCACGATTTCCGCCGCGCGCCGCAGGATCTGCGAGCGCTCGTAGCGGCTGAGCCGCGCCCGGTACGCGTGGGCGTAAGCGAACGCGTGCCGGACGTCGGCGAGCGTCGCCTTCGGCACGGTGCCGACCAGCTCGCCGTTATACGGATTGCGCACTTCGATGACCTGCTCGCGTCGAATCAGTTCGCCGCCGATTCGAAGGGCTTCATGACGGACCGCCAAAGACGGTCGTGGTTCCACGATGGCATTCATGCTGTCTCCTGATAGGGCAGAAGGTGACGGACGGTTACTGGAGATGGTTGAGCGCGAGGTCGAGAATGTCGAAGTTGCGCAGACGTGCCCGCTGCGAAGCGGCCCGCTCGACCGGGCGGCTGAAAAGCAGCGGCACGGTCTGTTCGGACAGGCCACCGTGCGAGCGCAGCGGCGCGTCGAGACCGGACAGGTCATGGCGCGATTCGCTCGTCCCCAGCACCACATGGCGGCCCGACACGACGATGATGTCGCCGAGGCGGTCGCGCGGCAGCTCGAAGCGCTCGCAGCCCTCGGCACCGCTGACGGCCAGCTCGATCCCGGCGCGCTCGCGAAGTCTGGCGATGACCTGCTCCTGATCGACGGAAGGCGGCAGATAGATCGTGGCGAACGAACCCAGTGCGCCGTGGTGCACGACATACGGATCGGTAATCGGCAGGATCACGCGCGCCACCGCGAAGCCGAGCCATGCGTCCAGTTCGTCCTGCAGGTAGATCACATTCGGCTTGCCGGCTTCGTCGTGCTTGTCGTTCATGCCGTGGTCCGCGGTGATCGCGATGGTGGCGCCCAGCTCGGCCATACGTTGCAGATACGGGTCCATCATTTCGTAGAACGCGTTGGCCCCGACGCTGCCCGGCGCGCATTTGTGCTGCACGTAGTCCGTGGTCGACAGATACATCAGGTCGATGGGCCGCGTTTCCAGAAGACGCACGCCGGCCGCGAACACGAACTCGGACAGCTCCGAGCTGTACACCTCCGGCACCGGCTTGCCCACCAGTTCCAGCACACCCGTAATGCCGTTTTCTGCTTCAGTCACCTGATCGGCCTTCTCGGACGAGAAGCAGATGCCGGTCAACTGGTCGCCGAGCAGGCGGCGCAGTTTGTCTTTCGCGGTCACCACCGCCACCTTCGCGCCGGCATCGGCGAACGCCGCCAGCACCGTCGGCGCGCGCAGGTACTTGGGGTCGTTCATCAGGACTTCGGCGCCGCTCTCGCGGTCGTAGAAGTAGTTGCCGCTAATGCCGTGCACGGCGGGCGGCACGCCCGTCACGATCGACAGATTGTTCGGGTTGGTGAAGCTCGGCACGACGCATTCGCCCTTGAGCGCCGCGCCGTCTTTGAGGATCTGGGCCAGAAACGGCGCGACGCCAGCCTCGGCGGCTTGCGTCAGATAGTCGTATTCGCAACCGTCGACACAGACGACGACGAGAGGCCGGTCCATCCAGCGGTAACTACGTCCATTGACGTTGACAGTCGGAGTGTTCGCGTTCATGAGGATTCCCTTTGAGTGGTCAGGTGAGGGTTGAGACTGGCGTTGCGTTGGGTCTCGGGATGAGTGGTGTGCATGCGTTCGCAACTGGCGGCGACGTGAGCGCGCAGCGCGTGTCCGGCGGCATCGCCGTTACCGAGGGCAATCCGGTCGACGATCGCCCGATGCTCGGCCAGCGACACGGCAAGCGTTTGCGGATGCGCGAGCGTTTGATGCCGGAACAGCGTGAGTTCCTTGACCAGGCACCGGTACATATCGACCAGCTTGCGGTTGCCGGTAAACACGGCGAGCTGGTCGTGGAATTCGAAATTAAGCGCGGCGTAGTCGGCCATCTGCCCGAGCGCTGCCGCTTCATCCATGCGGTCCAGCAGGTCGTGCAGGCTTTTTAGCTGGGGCAGTGTGATGCAGCGGGCGAGGGTGCGCCCGATCAGCTCCTCCAGCGACGCCCGCACGGCAAAGATGTCGTCGGCCTCGGCGACTGAAATCTCCCGCACGAACACGCCGCGATTGCGGGTCAGCCGCACCAGACCGGCTTCTTCCAGCGTGCGAAATGCCTCCCGCACCGGGCCGCGGCTCACGCCCAGATGCTCGGCGACCGCCAGTTCGCTCAGCTTGGCGCCGGCCTCCAGCTTGCCGCTCAGGATCATCCGCTCGATCTCGCTCCTCACCAGCCGCGTCAGTGAATGGCTTTGCAACATTCCGATAGTCGGGGGGCGAGTCAGGGTTTCCACGGCAGTCGTCGAATAGTTTTTTGCATGCTTGACATTAGACTTTGTGAATCGTAGATTGTCAACAACATGCAATAGACAAAAAGCACTCTACAAATAAAGGCGTCTCCACAACGTCCTTTGCCCGAAATACCAGGCGCGCTGCGGCGGCGCTGCGGGTCGGCTGTGATCCGCAACGCCGGAGCACGGCAGCGGAACAGAAATTTCCAGGAGGATGACGATGACGGAATACCTGCGCATTGACGCGATACACAAGCAGTTCGGCGCGACCCCGGTTCTGAAGGACGTCAATCTGACGATCTTCAAAGGTGAAATGGTCTGCTTTCTGGGCCCGTCGGGTTGTGGCAAGACCACGCTGTTGCGGATCATCGCGGGGCTGGAGACGCAAAGCGCCGGCACGATCGCGCAGGCCGGCAAGGACATTTCCAATTTGCCGCCGATGCTGCGCGACTACGGCATCGTGTTCCAGTCGTACGCGTTGTTCCCGAACCTCACCGTGGCCGACAACGTCGCGTATGGACTCACGAACCGGAAGGCCGGCCGCGCCGTGATTCGTCAGCGCGTGGCCGAATTGCTGACGCTCGTCGGACTGCCGGATAGCGGCGCGAAACATCCTGGGCAACTGTCCGGCGGTCAACAGCAGCGGATCGCGTTGGCGCGAGCGTTGGCGACGTCGCCCGGTCTGCTGTTGCTCGACGAGCCTTTGTCGGCGCTCGACGCGCGCGTGCGGGTTCGCCTGCGCCAGGAAATCCGGCAATTGCAGCAGCGGCTGGGCGTGACGACGATCATGGTCACGCACGATCAGGAAGAAGCGCTCTCCATGGCGGACCGGATCGTGGTGATGAACCACGGCGTGATCGAGCAGATCGGCACGCCGAGCGAGATTTACCGCGAACCGGCCACACCGTTCGTGGCCGATTTCGTCGGCAAGGCCAATATGTTGCCCGCCACCGTGCGCGACGACGGGGCGATCCAGGTCGGTGACATCGGCTTGCAATGCGTGCGCGGGCGTAACGCGCTGAAGAGTGGGGCGCGCGTGTCGCTGTTTCTGCGGCCCGAGGATTTCGTGGTGCGCGGTGTCGACGCGCAAGCCGGCAACACGTTGCGCGGGCGGATCGAGAAGATGGAATTTCTCGGTGCGTTCTGTCGCGTCAGCGTTCAGGTGGACGGTCTCGCCGGGACTGAACTGCTTGCCGATCTGTCGTATCACGATATGACAGAGTTCGGCCTGCAGCAGGGCTCGCCGCTGAACCTCGCCGTGCTCGGCGACCGCGTGCGGATCTTCGGCGAAGACCAGCGGAGGGTTCAATGAGCGCGACGCTTACCGAACCGAAAAAGACCGTCGTGCTCCCCGACGTGCGCCAGCGTACTCACTGGCAGGACCGCATCGGCCACGCGGGCATGCTGCTGATGACCGCGTTTCTGTTGCTCGCGCTGCTCGCGCCGCTCACGATGGTCGTCATGAAATGCGTGGTGGACCGCGAAGGGCGCTTTGTCGGCCTCGCCAATTTCACCTCGTATTTTCAGACGCCGGCGCTGTGGAATTCGGTCGCGCATTCGCTGATCGTCGCCGTGTCGGTCACGGCCATTGCGATTCCGCTGGCCTTTACGTTCGCCTACGCCTTGACCCGCAGTTGCATGCCGTTCAAGGGACTGGTGCGCAACATCGCGTTGATCCCGCTGCTTGCGCCGACGCTGCTCTCCGCGGTGTCGTTCATCTACTGGTTCGGCAATGCGGGGTTGTTGCGGCGCTGGATGGTGGGTCACAGCATCTACGGCGCGCCGGGCATCATTGCAAGCCTGGTGTACGCGTCGATGCCGCACGTGCTGATGATTCTGATCACCGCGCTGTCGCTGACCGATGCGCGTCTGTACGAAGCCGCGGACGCCATGGGCACGAGCCGTCTGCGCAAGTTCTTCACGATCACGCTGCCCGGCGCGAAGTATGGGCTGATCAGCGCGACGATGGTGGTGTTCACCATCTGCGTGAACGACTTCGGCGTGCCGATCGTGATCGGCGGCTCGTATAACGTCCTCTCCACCGATGTGTACAAGCTGATCGTCGGTCTGCAGGATTTCAACACCAGCGCGGTGGTGAGCATCCTGTTGCTGGTGCCGGCGCTGCTCAGTTTCGCGACCGATTTCTTCGTGCGCCGCAAGCAGCGTTCGCTGCTTGGCGCTCGCTCGGTGCCGTATGAGCCCAAGCCCTCGCGCGGTTTCGACATGGCGATGCTGACTTACTGCGGCGTTGTGTGTCTGCTGATGATGGCGATCGTCGGCATCTCGATCTACGGCTCATTCGTGCGCTTCTGGCCGTACAACCTGTCGCTCGGACTCGGTCATTACCGGATGGGACTCGTTGGCGCGGGCATCATCGGCGCCTATAAGAACAGCCTGGAAATGGCGACGCTGGTTGCCGTAGCCGGAACCGCGCTGGTTTTTTGCGGCGCCTACCTGGTCGAGAAGACGCGTGGCATGGACTGGCTGCGTCCGGTCATCAACCTGTGCGCGGTATTGCCGATGGGTGTGCCGGGTCTCGTGCTGGGTATCGGCTATATCTTCTTCTTCAATCATCCCGCCAATCCGCTGAATGTGCTTTACGGGTCGTTGCCGCTGCTCGCCATCGTCACGATCATTCACTATTACTCGTCCAGCCATCTGACCGCGATCACCGCGCTCAAGCAGATCGACAACGAATTCGAAGCCGTGTCCGCGTCGTTGAAAGTGCCTTTCTACGTGACGTTTTTTCGCGTGACGGTGCCGGTGTGTCTGCCCTCGATTCTCGAGATCAGCCGCTACTTCTTTATCAACGGTATGACGACGATTTCGGCGGTGGCATTTCTCTATTCGCCGGGGACGCAACCCGCTTCCGTGGCCATTCTCAATCTCGACGAGGCGGGGCAGATCGGACCGGCTGCGGCCATGGCCACCTTGATCGTGATCACCTCGACGCTCGTGTGCGTGCTGTATGCGGTGGTGAACCGCTTGCTGTTGGCGCATACGCAGCGCTGGCGCCAACCCTCGCGTTGCCGCTAACGCGTACGAAACAACAGGACACGACAGGAAATAGCAATGAGACCTTTCTGGCTCGAGCAGGCATTGCGCGGCGAAGCCGCGGACGCGCCCGCGTTGCAAGGTACGGTGAACGCGGATGTTTGCATCGTCGGTGGCGGTTTTACCGGCCTCTGGACCGCGTTGCAACTCAAGCGCGCCAATCCGCATCTGGACGTCGTGCTGATCGAGGCGGATATCTGCGGAGCGGGCGCGAGCGGACGTAACGGCGGTTGCATGCTGACGTGGGAAACCCGCTTTCTGACGCTGCTCCGGCTGTTCGGCGAGAGCGAGGCGCGGCGGCTCGTGGAGGCGTCGCGGCAAGCGGTCGGCAAGATCGCCGATTTTTGCCGCGAGCATCGGATCGATGCACAGATGCGGGTGGACGGCACCTTATATACCGCGACGAGCGCGGCGCAGATGGGAAGCCTGGAGGCCGTCGTGGCGGCGCTTGAAGAACGTGGCATGAGCTCGTTTTCGGGCCTCGACGTCGACGAGGTTCATCGGCGCGCGGGTTCGAAGCGACACCTTGCCGGTGATTTCTCGCCCGCAGCGGCGACGGTGCAGCCCGCGTTGCTCGTGCGTGGATTGCGGCGCGTCGCCTTGGAAATGGGCGTGCGCCTGTATGAGAAGACGCCATTCGAAGCCCTGTCTTATGAACCCGGGCCGCTGGTCCGCACCACCTGCGGCGCGATTCGCGCAAAGCGCGTCGTACTGGCGATCAACGCCTGGATGGCGCAAACCTTCAAACAGTTCGAGCGCAGCATCGCGCTGGTGTCGAGCGACATGATCATCACCGAACGCGCGCCCGACCTTCTGGAACGCGTCGGTTTGACGGACGGTCTGTCGGTGCTCGATTCGAGAACCGTCGTCTATTACTACCGCACCACGCCGGACGGCCGGCTGATGCTCGGCAAGGGCGGCAATACCTTCGCGTACGGCGGACGCGTTCTGCCCGTGTTCGACCAACCGTCGCCGTATCGCGCGGCGCTCACCGACGATCTGGGTCGCTTCCTTCCGGCGCTCGCCGCAGTGCCGATCACGGCGAGCTGGAACGGACCGTCGGATCGTTCGGCGACCGGCCTGCCATTCTTCGGCCGCCTCGACGGCCGGCATGACGTGTTCTATGGCTTCGGTTACTCGGGCAACGGCGTTGGACCCAGCTACCTGGGCGGCGAGATTCTTTCGTCGCTCGTACTCGGTCTCGACAACGCATGGACGCGCTCGCCGATCGTGCGCGGACCGCGCGGCGTATTTCCGCCGGAGCCGATTCGCTACCTCGGTTCGCTCGTCGTGCGCGACGCCATTCGCCGCAAGGAGCGGGCGGAAGACGCCGGCGCAACACCGTGGTTTTTCGACCGTGCGCTGAGCCGACTTGCTCAGGCGGCCGGCAAGGCCGACAAGGCTTAACTTCGATCAGATTGACCCATTATCAGGAGACAACCGTGAATACTGAAAAGGATCCCGTTCTTCTTACGCCGGGCCCATTGACCACCTCGTTGATCACCCGAAGCGCGATGTTGCGCGACTGGGGATCGTGGGACACCGCGTTCAACTCGATCACGGCCAGCCTGCGTGCGGATCTGGTGGACATTGTGAATGGGCGCGACACACACGTTTGCGTGCCGTTGCAGGGAAGCGGCACGTTCTCCGTGGAAGCCGCGCTCGGCACGCTGGTGCCGCGCGACGGCAAAGTACTCGTGCCGCAGAACGGCGCGTATTGCAAGCGCGTGGTGCGAATCTGCGAATACATGGGCCGCGCTGTCGTCGAGTTGCCGATCGCCGAAGGCACGTTGCCGACCGGCGCCATGATCGAAGACGCGCTGCTGCGCGATCCGGCGATTACTCACGTCGCCCAGGTGCATTGCGAAACGGGGACCGGCACGCTCAATCCGCTGCAGGAGATCGCGCAAATCTGCGCGAGACTGGGCAAGGGACTCATTATCGATGCGATGAGTTCGTTCGGCGCCATCGAAATCGATGTCCGCACGACGCCGTTCGATGCACTCGTGGCAGCGTCGGGCAAGTGTCTCGAAGGTTTACCGGGCATGGGCTTCGTGATCGCACGGCGCGCCGTGCTGGAAAAGTGCCAGGGTCATTCGGCCTCGCTGTCCATGGATCTTTACGATCAGTGGGTCTATATGGAGAAGACGTCGCAATGGCGTTTTACTCCGCCGACGTCGATCGTCGCCGCATTGCGCACGGCGGTCGATCTGTTCAAAGCCGAAGGCGGGCAGGCCGCCCGCGGCAAACGCTACCAGGCCAATTGCGACGCGTTGATCAACGGCATGGAGGAACTCGGCTTTCGCACGTTCCTGCCGCGCCACGTCCAGGCGCCGATCATCGTGACGTTTCATGCGCCGGAAGATCCGGCCTACGAATTCCGCGCGTTCTACGAGAAGGTCAAATCCAAAGGCTTCATTCTTTATCCCGGGAAGCTGACCGAAGTGGACACGTTCCGCGTCGGCTGTATCGGCGATATCGATCGCGATGTGATGCAGCGCGCGGTCCGAGCGATCGAGGAGACGCTCGCCGAAATGGGCGTCAAGCAGATCTCGTCGCGCGAGATGACCGCGTAGGCGCACGAAGATGGTTTTCCGCTAGCGCGGCTCATGTGAAAGACCCTCATACCGGGAGAAAGAGATGTTCAGGCTCAACAGCACCACGCTGCACAGTGTTCCCGCTTTACACGGCGTCCGTACGATTGCGCTGCTGACGACTGTGGCCGTCGCGCTGCTGGCTGGCAGTACGGCGACGGCAGTCGCCAAGACGACGCTGCTCGTCTATACGGCGCTTGAAGATGAACAGCTCAAGCCATACCAGGATGCGTTCGAGCAGGCCAATCCGGACATCGAAATCAAATGGGTGCGCGACTCGACCGGTGTGATCACCGCCAAGATTCTCGCGGAGAAGAACAACCCGCAGGCGGATGTGATCTGGGGTCTCGCGGCGACCAGCATCGCAAAGTTCGAGAGCGACAACATGCTGCTGCCGTATGCGCCGAAAAACCTGTCCGCCGTCAGCGCGACCTATCGCGATCCGAAGTCGCCGCCGAACTGGTTCGGCATGGACGTGTGGGGCGCGACGATCTGCTTCAATACTGTGGCGGCCGCCGAGCAGCATCTGCCGAAACCGCAGAGCTGGCAGGATCTGACCAAGCCGGTCTACAAGGGCAAAATCGTAATGGCGGACCCGGCTTCATCGGGAACCGGCTATTTCGACGTGACCGCATGGCTGCAACTATTCGGCGAGCAGGGCGGATGGCAGTACATGGATGCGCTCGACAAGAACATCGCGCAATACAACCATTCGGGTTCCGCGCCGTGCACGATGGCGGCTTCCGGCGAATATCCGATCGGTATCTCGTTCGAATACCGCGCGGCAACGCTGAAAGCGCAGGGCGCACCGATCGATCTGGTGTTCCCGGCTGAAGGATTGGGTTGGGATCTGGAGGCGTTCGCGATCATGAAGAACACCACCAAGCTGGACGCGGCGAAAAAGCTCGCCGACTTTGCCGCGAGCCGCGACGCCAACCTGCTTTACGCAAAAAGCTACGCGATCACGGCGGTGTCGGGAACGGCCAAACCGCTGCCCAATATCCCCGCCAATTATGCCGGCTTGCTGGTCAAGAACGACTTCACCTGGGCGGCGAATAATCACGCAAAGATTCTCGCTCAATGGAGTCAGCGTTATTCGGCGAAAAGCGAGAAGAAGCAATAGTCGACGGGGCGGGCGGTCAATGCGCTTCAGTTTCGCGCTTTGGCCGCTTGGGTCGCTTTAGTCGCTTCGGCAGTTTTGGCAGTTTTGGCAGCTTTGCAGCGCATACTGGCCTGCTCATGTCGCGCTTTAGAAGCGCGGCGAACCTATCCAGATCGAGGTGAGAGATGTTGATCGGCGTACCGAAGGAAATCAAGAATCACGAGTACCGTGTGGGCCTGACACCGGCCAGCGTACGTGAACTAACCACACGGGGTCATCAGGTACTGGTCCAGACCGGCGCGGGCGCAGCAATTGCACTTGCTGACGACGCTTATACCGCTGCCGGCGCAACACTGTGCGACAGCGCGGCGGAGATCTTTTCGCGGGCGGACATGATCGTCAAGGTCAAAGAACCGCAACCCGCCGAATGCGCGATGCTGCGCGCGGGGCAGATCCTGTACACGTATCTGCATCTGGCGCCCGATCCTGAACAGGCCGCGGCGCTGGTGAAGTCCGGCGCGGTCTGCATTGCCTACGAGACCATCACCGGGCCGGGCGGCGGCCTGCCGCTACTCGCGCCGATGAGCGAGGTGGCTGGTCGCATGTCGATCCAGGCGGGCGCGGCTCACCTGGAGAAATCGAAGGGCGGTCTTGGCGTGCTACTCGGCGGTGTGCCGGGCGTGGCCGCGGCGCACGTCGTCATTATCGGCGCGGGTGTGGTCGGCACGAACGCACTGCAGGTGGCGGTCGGGATGGGCGCCAAGGTGACGATTCTCGATACGAATGTCGATCGCTTGCGGCAACTCGACCTGGTGTTCGGCAATCGTATTGCCACACTCTATTCGAACGGACAGAGCATTGAAGAGTCGGTTCTGGATGCCGACCTGGTGATCGGCGGTGTGTTGATACCGGGCGCCGCGGCCCCGAAGCTGGTCACGGCGAGCATGATCTCGCGAATGAAGTCCGGGGCGGTGGTCGTGGACGTGGCGATCGATCAGGGCGGCTGTTTCGAGACCTCGCATGCAACGACTCACGCCGAGCCGACCTATGTCGTCGACGATGTCGTTCACTACTGCGTGGCGAACATGCCCGGCGCGGTGGCGCGGACCTCAGCTTTCGCACTCAACAACGCGACGATCGGTCATGCTGTCGCGCTAGCAGGCAAGGGCTGGAAACAGGCGCTAAAAGATAATCCGCATCTGAAAGCCGGCCTGAACGTTTGCGAAGGTCATGTCACGTACGAAGCCGTAGCCAGGGATCTTGGCTATCGCTACGTTTCAGCGGATCAATTGGTGGGCTGATGCGCTTGCCGCATGCGTTCGCGCCCATGTGCAAGGTGGTTGCGGATCAACCTCTCGGTTAGATCCGCGTCACCGGCGGCAATGGCCTCGACGATGTCTTCGTGTTCCTGCGCGGACTGGTCGATCGCGTCGACGTTACGTGTCAGCACCGCTTGCCGGAACAGGCTTAGTTCGCCGACAAGGCGGCGATACGTGTCGAGCAGTTTCCGGTTACCCACCGCGGCTGCCATCGTGTCATGAAACTGCAGGTTCAGATGACCGTAAGTCTGTCCGTCGTGACTGCTCTGCGCGAGCTTCATTGACTCGACGATGCCGCGCAACGCGCCTAAATGCTCAGCCGATATGTCGCCGGCCAGTAGCCGGCCAATATGCTCGTCGAGCATGGCGCGGACTTGATAGATTTCTTCGGCTTCCTTGAGCGACAGGCTTCGCACCGACACACCGTGATTCTTCTCGGTGCGCAGCAGACCCGCCTGTTCAAGCGCGCGAAATGCTTCGCGCACGGGTCCGCGAGAGACACCCAGGCGCGTGGCCAATTGCGCTTCGTTCAATTTGTCGCCAGGAGCGAATTCGCCACTGAGAATCAGACGCTCAAGTTCATCCTGCACCAACGTTGTCAGTGAGTGTTTTTTGAGTAGTTGAATTGCACCGACGGAGGGCTCGTCAATCATGGCGGACCGGACTCAGAATAATTGGCGACGGTAGCATGAGGATCGTCAACTGTCAACAAAGTGTCTTTTTGCCTGTACTTGTTGGTTGTTGACAATAAACACACGATGCCTTTTAATGCAACATGCCGCCGCATCGCGACATCAAGATGTCCACCGAGGGGCTTCGGTCAACGGCGTGTGGATCGCGTACCGACAGAGTCCCTACAACCCCGAACATTTCCCCGCCTCGACGCGCATCGGCAGAAGCTTTTTTGCAAAATATTCGACGTGAAAATCAGCTCTTACATAAATAGGAATCCAGATTTATTCATTATTTGGGTATTGCTTCAAACTGACAAATTCCGCTAATCGAGAAGCTCCCAAATCCTGGATTCGATTCACCGTTATTGCTTGTTTGTTTTCTTTGCTCATAGAATCCGCCTCATCTCGCGTCGTGGCCAGAAGGGATTTTTTATAACAGCAGTAGCGTCGCGAATGATCTGGAAGAGTCATCTGGTTTACGCGAATTGATTCGGCATGCGAATTTGTTGGTCATTGATCTTGCTGGACCACTATAAGTGGAGAGGCACCGAAATCTGTCGGTGCAATCTCACACACAGACAACGGATGGAGACAGTTATGAATCGCAGAACATGGGCACATCCTCTTGGTTATGCGCTGATTTCGGCGCTTGTCCTGACGGGATGCGGCGGTGGAGTCAATGACCCCTCGAGCAGCGGAGCGGGCTCGGGGCAGAGCGCAGTGTCATCGACAGGAGCGAGTTCGGTCACTGCGGGTGGCGCTCCCACCGGCTCGACGAATGGCTCGCCCACCGGGAGCAGTACAGGATCCACTTCGGGATCGACCACGGGCAACAGCACGGGCACCGGCGGCTCCACCACGGGATCGTCAGGCGGTACGACGACACCCGTTGCCGATGTCCAGTCCGTCATTCACCCCGCCGCGCTGTGGCTCGACGATGCGGGAAACCCGATTCAGGCCCACGGCGGCGGCATGTTTCAGGTCAACAACACCTACTATTGGGTCGGCGAGGACAAGACAGGGGAGACGTCTTCCGGAACGTTCCAGAATGTCAAATGCTATTCCTCCACCAATCTGCAGAGCTGGCACTTCGAAGGCAATGCCCTCTCGCCGCAACCCACCGGCGATATTGCCGCCAGTCAGGTTGTCGAGCGACCGAAGGTGGTCTACAACAGCACGTCGAAACAGTACGTCATGTATATGCACGTTGACAATACATCGTACTCCTTCGCACGAGTCGGCGTTGCGACCAGCAGCACACCCTGCGGACCGTACACCTATCAAGGCAGCTTCATGCCGCCGAACAGCAGTTCAAGTCGCGACATGGGTCTCTTCAAAGACGATGACGGCACGGTGTATTTGCTGAGCGAAGATCGCGACGTTGGAACCCATATCTACAAGCTGACTAGCGACTACCTGAGCGTCGACAGTCTTGTTTATACGATCGGCGGACCGAATCAGTCCATCGCGCTGGAAGCACCGACGATGTTCAAGGCCAATGGCTATTACTTCGTGATCGGCTCCGGTCTGACGGGCTGGAATCTGAACGACAACTTTTTCATGGCGGCCAGTACGCCGGCAGGTCCGTGGACAGGACCCACTACGCTTGCACCGTCGGGCACGAATACGTTCTCTTCTCAGGCGACCTACGTGGTCCCAATTGCCGGAAGCAGTGGAACCACTTACCTGTACATGGGCGATCGCTGGAATGGCAACTATCTGCAGAATTCGTCCTATGTCTGGCTTCCTCTCGATGCCAACGGTGGGACGATCAGGCTGGCGCAATGGGACAACACATTCGGTATCGACCTGACAACCGGAGCACTTCAATCCAGCACGTCTTCTCTGGACTACGACATGGCGTCGCCGGGTACGAGTCTTTCCGGCGGGGCGGGATCTTACAGTTGCTCGCAATGCTTCCTCTCCGCAAGCGCCATTAATTATCTTGGTGGTCCGGGAAATGGAACGGTGACGTTTAGTGGCATCAATTCCCAAGGCCCCACGACTCAAACGCTGTACATCAGCTACATCAACAACGATGTCGCGCCGCGATACGCCACGGTAACGACAAACGGAAACGCAGGGGTTGTCGTTACATTCCCGCCGGTCGGCAACTACGGTGGCGTTGTGAGCGTCCCGGTGAATCTGATGGCCGGCGCGAACAGTATTGCGATCTCCGGCGCAACGGTCTCCGGTCAGAACACGACCTATGCCCCGGACGTCGAAGAAATATTCTTCGACAACTAATCCCCGCAGCTCGCCAGGCTCGAAGTAACGGATACGACCATGCAGACCTGGATGCTGCCGATCTCGGGCTGCCCGGGACCACGCTATCTGGCAGTGGCAAGCGCTATAGAAGATGCAATAGCGACAGGGCTTTTGCAACCGGGAGAAAAGTTGCCGCCGCAACGGTTGATCGCCGATGTGCTGGGATTGCACGTCAACACAGTCAATCGCGCACTACGTGAGCTGGCTCGACGCGGCAGGACAAGCGGTAGAAGACGTTTGGGTACGGTCGTGCTGGCGTATTCGGCATGAGGTGCTTCATCTCGTAGAACGAGTTCAGTTTTCTCAAGGCCGTGTAGAAGAAATCGGCCCATGGAATCAGGAGACTTAAGTGAAAGATAGATGCCTGTTTTGTCTGGCGGCATGCGGAGCTATTCTACTTAGCGCATGCGGAGGAAGCGACAACCCCGATTCAGGCACCACGTCGGGCAATGGAGTAAATGCCGGCAATTCCGTCACCACGCCACCCGCCGGAGGCGGCACAACCTTGCCGGCATTGCCACCCGGAGTGACACCGCAACTCGTCACTCACAAAATCGGCTGGGATCATTACACCCTCAAGATCGACGGAAAATCGACGCCGATCTGGTCCGGAGAATTTCATCCGTTTCGCCTGCCGAGTCCGAGTTTGTGGCTGGATGTCCTGCAGAAACTGAAAGCGAACGGTTTCAACGCCGTCTCCATCTACTTTGACTGGGGCTACAGTTCCGCGAAATCCGGCACGTACGATTTCACCGGGATTCGCGACATGGACATGCTGCTCGATATGGCCGCGCAGGCCGGTCTCTATGTGATCGCTCGTCCGGGGCCTTATATCAACGCGGAGACGGATGCAGGCGGCTTGCCGGGATGGCTGCTCACGCAAAGCGGAAAAGCGCGCAGCAGTGCCCCCGACTACATCGCCGCCGCGAGAGACTGGATGGGCAGGATCAACCAGATCATCGCGCGGCACCAGCTGACCAACGGAGGCGGGACGGTCATTCTCTATCAGGTCGAGAATGAAATGCAGGACACCAGCCAGATGGACTACATGAACGATCTGTCCAGTTGGGCGCGTTCTGACGGGATCACGGTCCCGATGTTCCATAACAACCCGTCGCCCAATGGAAACTTCGTTCCCGCGAATTCATCGGTGGCCGGAACGGTGGCAGGCCCCGTGCAGTTATATGCATTCGACGACTATCCGCAGACCACGTGCTCCGGCAATCCGGGCGCCGCGTGGTACGGCATGTTCAGCGCGAGCGGTGGAGCGACGGGCGGCACTTCGGCCTCGCCGTACACACCGGGTTTCATAGCCGAAATGGAAGGGGGATGGTTCGATAGTTGGGGTTCGTCCGGTATCTACCCGTGCATGGCGCAAACCGGCGCGGGTTCGAACTTCGAGCGGCTGTTCTACGGCTCGAACATTGCAAACCGGATCGCGATACAGAATATCTACATGGCGTTCGGCGGAACATCGTGGGGATGGTTGCCATCGACCGGACTTTATACGTCGTATGACTATGGCGCGGCCATCGACGAAGGACGCCAGTTGCGTCCCAAAGCAGCAACGGTGAAGGCACTCGGCTATTTCGTGCAGAGCGTGCCTGCTGTGATGCATATGGACGTTGGTGGCGCCGTCACGTCCTCAGCGCAATCGATCCAGATTTTGCACGGTGTCGATAACACGTCCGGCGCGAACCTTTACACGGTTCTTCATTCTCCGTCGAACGCAACCTCGAATGATACGTTCACCTTTCCCGTGAATACGCCGGACGGGAGTTTTATCGTGCCGCAGCAAGGCACGCTGAGACTGAATGGCGCCGACTCGAAGATGCTGCTCGCGAATTATTCTTTTGGTCAGCATCATCTGGTCTATTCAACGTCGGATTTCGACACACAACTTTCTACCCCGACCGGTGACGTTGCGTTGCTGTACGGCCGCCAGGCGGAAGAGGGCGAAACGGTACTCCGCTTTTCGTCCGCGCCGACGGTGCAGGTACTCGGCAATCCGGCGAGTAGGGTCTCTCAAACGTGGGACCCGGCAACCGGACTGCTGCGCCTGAACTATCAACACAATGGCCTTATCAGAATCTCCATTGCAGGCGGCGGTAGCGCAACCCCGCTTATGCTTCTCGTCGCCGACGACAACACCGCGGCCACGTTCTGGCGCCAGGAGACGGCGGCGGGCCCGGTTCTCGCACAAGGTCCCGCACTGCTTCGAACCGCCGTTTTGAATGGCACGACACTCGCCATGACCGGCGATACGCAAGCGAGTAGTTTGCTGGAAGTGTGGAGCTCGCCCGCCATCCGGCAACTCACGTGGAACGGTGCGGCAATAGCGAGCCAGGCGACGTCCTCCGGAAGTCTCCTCGCGGGCAATGCGTTAGCCGGACCCGACCCGGTTTCGTTCCCCGCATTGAGTAGTCAGTCGTGGCGGTACGCGCAGGAATCGCCCGAAGCGCTCGCCACGTTCGACGACTCGACATGGACAAACGCGACGCTGACCACGACGAACAGCACGACGCCGCCTCCCTCGGGGCAGCCGGTACTGACCGCGGACGATTACGGTTTCCATCACGGCGACGTCTGGTATCGAGGGCGATTGAATTCGTCTTTGGCCGTGTCGGCGATTGCATTGAATTTCTGCGGCGGACAGGCGGGCCTTGCGCAAGTCTGGATCGATGGAAACTATCTAGGGCAAAGTGTTCTCGGTAGCGCCAGTTGCGGCACGTTGACGATGCCGGTGAGTTTGCAACCGGGCACGCATGTCATTTCGGCCATGGTCCGCAATAACGCGCACAACGAAGACTGGTACGAGAACGATGCGCAGAAAGAGGGGAGAGGACTCATTTCGGTTTCCCTTCTCGATGCCAGCTCAAACGCCGTGGCGACGAGTATTGCCTGGAAAATACAGGGCAATCGCGGTGGAGAGAACCTGTGGGATGTCGCGCGCGGTCCAATGAATAATGGCGGCCTATGGGGCGAACGTAACGGCTGGTACTTGCCGGGATTCCCCGACAGCAGTTGGCCTACCGTCAACTTGCCGGCGACCGGCGCTTATGCGGGCACGTCCTGGTTCAGAACGACATTCCCGTTGTCACTCCCCGCTGCGGATGACGTTTCGGTCGGCATTCAGATAGGCGGTGTGGATGGCACCATCAGCGGTGGAAATTATCGCGCGCTGATCTTTGTGAATGGCTGGAACATGGGGCAGTACATTGCCAACGTCGGCCCTCAACATACTTTCGTCGTGCCGAATGGCGTCCTGAATCCGAGCGGCCAGAATACGATTGCCATTGCCGTGACGAGCAATGGCAATCCGGGCGATGTACTGGAAAGTGTGCGACTCGTGAACCTTGGGACCGTGCGTGGTGGTGTGCCGGTTCAACTCAACGTTTCGCCGGACTATTCGGCGTGGGTGGCGGGTAATCCGTAGTGGGAGTCTGGCGACAGGCATTGTGGGCGCCTGTCGCCAGAATCGGCCGGAGTTTCGTGGACACGCGCTGGTCGGACTGAATGCACGCAGGTCTTTCTCCACGGATAGGTGCGGTCCGTGGCACGCGAGAGGCGGCGCAGCCAACAACCGCCCGTCGCCACACAGCCTCTTAATTTGACATAAGATAAATTATCAACAATCCGTCTGTAGCAGCAATATGAGAATGTCGTGTTTCAGCAAGATACAGATGTCGTGTTTTGCGGCTGGTGCCATGCTCGGCGTTTCCGCTCTGATTGCGGCAGGCTCGCATGACCACATCCGGGACGATCACCATAACGACACTCCAACGCCCCCATCTACTCGCTGAAGATATCCGTAAACTTCGTGAGCATCCTCGTACTTACATTCGACGCCCCAGGACTGGCGAGCGTCATCCGATTACTACCCATGTCATGCGCGAGGAAACTGCCCGCCACATATTCGTTCTCCAGCATGTCCGCCGGATCCTTCCATTCCCAACGTTGAGTCAAACTTGCATCACATGGTTTAAATGAGGTCAAGTCGTTGCCGTCGAGGCATTGCCCGGCGTTTGCAGCGCTGACATACCGGCCGTACTGATCGTAAATAAACGACTGCGCGTTACTTTTGAGGTCGCAAGCTTCAATGATCACCTTACCCTGCGGACCATTCGCGATGCAGGAATTGTTCTGGTCACCCAGTTGAATGTTGACGGGACGACCTCCGGTAAAAACCGGATGATCCCAGTCGACGTCGAAATGTACGATTTCCGACACTCGTCGGTACTTCTGCCATTGCTCCTTGGCCTGATACGACTTGTGCGTGCCGACTACGTAAAAATGCTGATAAATTGCGTCATAGATTGCCCATATATTGACGGACGAGTCTATGTAAAACCGTGTGACGCCTTTCGCGGCAGGCGCGGCCCTGTAGATGACGTCAAAATTCGGCGTAATTCCCCGGTAACTCAGTGCGCTAATTTTTTCAGAGTCAATCGGGTACAGATTATCCCAGGCCGGACTGGTCGAGACGTTAAGAAGCGATTCAGCCGTGGGATATTGCTGCCGCTCCCATATAAATGAAATTTTGCTTGAGTCCGGCGACGACCTCACGACGCGATAGTCCTCTGTTTTATAACTCAACGTCAGATCCTGACGATAAGAAAACTGAGGTTCCAGCTTTAGCTTCGGCGCGCTTCTGGTCGATTTTATCCCTCTGCCAACTCCAATTTCAAAACCAGAAACTTCGGTATGTTCAAAGTTGGCATTGAAGTTCGAGGCGGGATAGGTTTTGAGAATCGATGCGGTTTTTTGATCATTTCCGGAAACATCAACAGCATCGATCGTGAACCTGTAATCTTTTGCGATTGCATCCGTTGAGTGGCTGGCAGTCCATCCATCCACCACGGTACGATCCGTGTAGGCTTCCCTCCAGCTCAGTTTTCTATCGTTGAGTTGAATGCCTGCCCCGCCAGACTGCTCGTCGAGCGAGATTCTGACCAGTTTCGCGTCCGGCGTTGCCGACCCTCCCAGGCCAAATGCCAGCGAGCGCATCAAATTGACGCGATAAACCAGCGAGATGTTGCCGTTATTACAAAATGTACGACTGCCTTTCTCCCAGAAATGCGAGTTCGGAAAGGTACATTCCCAGTCATGAATCGGGCGGTTGACATCAACATAAAATGCCACATGAGGTAGCGTCGCCTGATCCTCAGACTTTGGGTTCCGTCCATACGCAGTTGACGCTGCTGGTTCGTCTGCACGATTCACCGCGACCCTTAGCGCGGCATCATCCAGACTACGCAGTGGAGTGAAAATCAGATTATTTTTATGCCGTCCAATGAACAGCCAATCCGACTCAAAACTTACCCCAAGATTAGTCTGAATGCCCTGCTTTATATTTTTCTTTTGAGATTCGCTCAGGCCGCCCAGGTCAACGAAATACCGTCGCCCTTCTTCCAGAACCATTTTTCTGATGCGCGACAAATTTCTGATATCGCCTGAATTTGCTCCGCCGATATAGCTTATGCCATCCAAGTTCTGCGAGTCGAATTGCTCAAACACCGCAGCGACTGGCGAGCGGGCGATATCCATGCCATTTGCACCGGTCATGGGAGCAATGAGTCCGCTGATCAATAACGGAACCGCGAATAGATGGGGTGTCCCGATTCCTTTCATCTCGCCTCCTGGCGCGCAAAGTCAGGAAGGATAGTTAGCCAAAGTAGCGCTTCTGAGAAGCGCTAAACTGCCGCGGCGCGGGATTGCGCTTACGCGGCCAACGAACGTTTTTGTGGACGGCCTACCGCGCAAATTCGTCCTTAAGCGCCGCGTAAATCCGCCGATACCGCGCAAGCCGATCCTCGGCCAAAGTCCGCTTTGCGGCGTCCGGCTCACAAATCTCAACCGTCTCCGGCGCCGTACAAACCAGCCCCACGCTCTCCTTCGTCACCGCCAGCCGCGCCAACCTCGCAGCCCCCAACGCCGCGCCAACATCGCCACCCTGATGCCGCCGCATCGCCACCCCCGTCGCGGTCGCGCACAACGTCGCCCAAAACCGGCTACGCGAACCGCCGCCAATAAACGACGCCGTCTCCAGCGAAGTCCCCGCGCCCTGCAGAGCCGCATACCCGTCGGCCATCGCGAAAGCCACGCCTTCCATCACGCTATACGCGAGGTCGGCGTCACCATGGGCGCCCGTCAAGCCCCAGAACACGCCCTTGGCATTCGCATCGTTGTGCGGCGTCCGTTCACCGCTCAGATACGGCAAGAACAACGGCGCGTTCTGCGCATCCGCCCTCTCCGCGCAACTGACCAGTTCGGCGACATCCTTCCCCAGCAACTCGGACAACCACGCCAGACTCGACGCCGCCGACAGAATCACACTCATCTGATGCCACCGCGCCGGCAAGCAATGACAGAACGCATGCACCGCCTGCGCGGGATTCGGTGCAAACCGATCGGTGCCGGCGAACAATACGCCCGACGTCCCCAACGACAGAAACGCGCTGCCCGCCTCGGCGACGCCCATGCCGATCGCGCTCGCCGCGTTATCGCCCGCCCCGCCGCACAGCGTCACCGAACCCGCAATGCCCCATTCGCGCCGCAAGCCGTCGTGCAACTGCGCGGCCGAGTCGCTGCCTTCCACCAGCCTCGGCATATGCTCGCGCGACAAGCCGGTCGCCGCGAGCATCCGGTCCGACCAGTCGCGTTTCGCAACATCGAGCCACAGCGTGCCCGACGCATCGGACATGTCGGAGACGAATTCGCCGCTGAGCCGCCACGCCACGTAATCCTTCGGCAGCAGCACCTTGTGCGCGGCGCGAAACACGGCCGGTTCGTACTTCGACAGCCACAGCAATTTCGGCGCGGTGAAACCCGGCATCGCCAGATTGCCGGTGATCGAACGCGATTCGGGCACCAGCGCTTCGAGTTCCACACACTCGGCAAACGCACGGGTGTCGTTCCACAGAATCGCCGGACGCAACACCTGTCCCGCGCGATCGAGCAAGGTCGCGCCATGCATCTGCCCGGACAAACCGATCCCGCGCAGCGCGGCAAAGGCGCCAGGATCGGCGGCCCGCACCTGTGCGATCGCATCGAGCGTGGCATGCCACCACGCCTGCGGACTCTGCTCGGACCAATGCGGATGAATATGCTCGACCTCGAGTCGCGCGCTACCGGTGGCGATCGTCGTCGACGCGTCGTCGGTGAGGAGTGTTTTTACCTCGGAGGTGCCGAGGTCGATGCCAAGGAAGGTCAAGAGTGTCGTCCTCGTTTGGGCAGCCTAACCGTCATGTCATGCAGACAGGAGCAAGGTCAAGCCGCGATCATGTGTTCGTTGAGCTGATGCAGCGTGCGAAATTTCGACGGCGGCATCGCCTTCGTTGCCAGGAATTGACGATTGAAATTCGACAGGTTATTGAAGCCGACGCGATAGCAGATCTCCGTCACGCTCAGCGTGGAGCACATCAGCAATTCACACGCCTCGTTGATACGCAACCGGTTCTGGTACTGCACGAACGTGCAGCCGGTGTGCCGCCGGAAAAAGCGCGTGAACGTGCTGACGCTCATGCCGGCGAGTTCGGCGACATCCGCTTCGCGCAACGTGCCTGGGAGGTTCTGCTGAATGTACGAGAGCACCTGGTTGATCGTGGACTGCATGTAGCGATGCGCGTTGACATCGTACGAAGGCCCCGCGAGCAACCTGCGCTCGCTGCACGACGACAGGCGGTCGAAGATCCACATCAACAGTTCGACGCGACGGCAGCCGTGCGACACGGCCAGTTCCAGCATCTTCGGCGCAATCGCCAGACCCACGGCATCCGGAAACTGAATGCCGCGCGCGGCGTCGTCGATCAGGCCGACGATCGCATGCAGTTCGGTGAACGCCGCCGCCATCCGCTCGACCGCGTCACGCGAAAACTGCAGCACCACGTCGCGCCACGGCACGGCGTCGCCCTCGCCCACTTCGCTGATCCAGTTATGCGGCAGATTCGGTCCGGTGAGCACCAGGTTGCCCGGCGCGAAATCGCCGATGAAATCGCCGACAAAAAACTTGCCGGTCGACGCCCGGATCACATGAATCTCATACTCCGGATGAAAGTGCCATTTGGCCACCGTATGCGGGTAATCGTGCGCCCACGCGCGAAACGATTCGTCGCGCCGCGTGTGCACCAACTCCAGGTCTGGATTCATACCGTGTCTCCTTCTCGGCCGTCTCGACGCCGCGCTTTTTTGTCAGTGCAAAGCCGCGCCCTGCACGCCCGCATCCTGACGCGGCGCACCGCCGAACTTTTGCGCGCTGCGCTGCGCAACGGGCAAGGAAACGTTCTGCTCCGTGCCGGCGTCGAAAACGTGCAGGTCGGCGACTTTGAACTCGAACGTTACCACGCTATCGCGTTGCGGCAAGTCGCTCGCCGGTATCAGCGCGGCCATCCGCTCGCCGGCAAAATTGAACGTGACGAGTGCTTCCGCGCCCAGCAGTTCGATCAATTCGACGTTTCCGCTCAGCCTGAGCATGCCGGCCTCTTCTTCGGCGGACGCCAGCTTCAGATAGTTCGGCCGGATCCCCAGCTTCACCGCCTGGCCGCGCTGCAATCCGGCGAAACGAGCACCGGCAAGCGGCCAACGCTCGCCCTGCACATCGACGAAACAGGTGTCGCCGAGTCGTTCGACCACACCAGCGACGAGATTCATCGCCGGTGTGCCGATGAAGCCTGCGGCAAACAATGTCTGCGGAAAATGGTAGAGATCGGACGGCGTACCGGCCTGCTCGATCCGTCCGCCGCGCATCAGGATCACGCGGTCGGCGAGCGTCATGGCCTCGAGTTGATCGTGCGTCACGTACACCGTGGTGGTTTTCAGGCGCTGATGCAAACGCTTGATATCGCCGCGTAGTTGCGCCCGCAACTTTGCGTCGAGATTGGACAACGGCTCGTCGAACAGAAACACCTCGGGCGTTTTGATCATCGCGCGAGCGATCGCCGCGCGCTGCTGCTGGCCGCCCGACATGGCGCGCGGTTTGCGGTCGAGCAACGCGTCGAGGTTCAGCATCGCGGCCACTTCACGCACGCGACGATCGATCTCCGCGGCCGGCACCTTGAGACGGCGCAGACCGAACGCGACGTTGTCGTACACCGTCATGTGCGGATACAGCGCGTAGTTCTGGAACACCATCGCGACGTTGCGCTCGCGCGCCGGCAAGTCGTTCACGACCGTCTCGCCGATCGCCAGATCGCCGCCGCTGATGCCTTCGAGACCCGCGATCATGCGCAGCATCGTGGACTTGCCGCAACCGGACGGCCCGAGCAGGACGACGAACTCGCCGTCGTCGATTTCCATATCGAGCGGATGCAGCACCGGCGGGCCGCCGTCGTACTGTTTCGTCAGACCTTTGCAAACGATTTTAGCCATGGCTCAATCCATTTCGATCTGAATCTTGACGTCGTTCGGGTGCCCCGCCGCCGCCTCTTCGAACGCCTTGAGACCGTCGGCGAACGCGAACTTGCGCGAGATGAACGGCTTCACGTCGATCATGCCTGAGCTGATCAGCGCCAGCGCGCGCGGAAACACATTCGCGTAACGAAACACCGATTCGAGGCGCGCCTCTTTCGCCTGCATCGCAACGACGTCGAGCGGCACACGATCCACCGGCATGCCGACCAGCACCGCGCAGCCACCCGGGCAAAGCAGATCGAACAGGTCGTCGTAGACCTTCGCGTTGCCGCTCGCTTCGAACACGACGTCGGCGCCCCACCCTGTGGTGACGTCCTGAACGACGTCGGTCAGCTTCTGCTCGCGTACGTTCACGGTGGTCACGGCCGGATTGCCGGCGAACAGCGCGAGCTTTTCCTTGATCACGTCCGCGAGAATGACGCGCGATGCGCCGCCCGCCAACGCGGCCAGTGCGGTCATCGCGCCGATCGTTCCAGCGCCGATCACGACGGCGACGTCGCCGGGTTTCATGGCCGCCTTCTTCGCCGCCTGCAAGCCGATCGACAACGGTTCGACAATCGCGCCCTCCGCGAACGACACATTGTCCGGCAGCCGGAACGTGAAGGCCGCAGGATGCACGACATAAGGCGTCAGGCAACCGTGAATCGGCGGTGTCGCCCAGAAGCGCACGGCGGGGTCCAGGTTGTAGAGACCGCGCATCGTCGCGGGCGAATCGAATTGCGGCACGCCCGGCTCCATGCAGACGCGGTCGCCCACCCGCAGATGCGTGACCTCGCTGCCGGTTTCCACCACCGTGCCGGACGCTTCATGGCCGAGCACCATCGGCGCTTCGACCTTGAATGGACCGATGCACCCATGCGTGTAGTAATGCACGTCGCTGCCGCACACGCCGACCGTATGAATCTTGATCCTGACGTCGCGAGGCCCGACGTCGAGCGGCAGATCGATATCGCGCAGCGCGAGCCGGCGCGCTTCTTCGAGTACGAGGGCTTTCAAAACATTCTCCTTACTTGCCTTTGAGCATTGAGTTCAACAGCCGGCTCAGCACGCCGACGAAAATAATCGGAGGTAACGCGCGCAGCACCGTGGACGCGTTGATCACGCCCCACGGCACTTCCTGCCCGAGCGACGTGAACGCGGACGCCACTACCGGCAGCGTCGCGCTTCTCGATGAGGTCAGCGCGAGCGCGATCATCAGTTCGTTCCAGACCAGCACGAAGCTGAACACGATGCCGCCCATCAGCGTGGTCGCGCTGATCGGCAACGCGATCCGCCAGAACACACCGTACGGGCCGTAGCCGTCCAGCGTGGCCGCCTCTTCGACTTCACGCGGCAGACGCTGAAACACCGGGATCGACAACCAGGTGATAGTGGACAGCGTGACCAGCAGATACGTCACCACCATCGAAAGTTTGGTGTCGTACAAGCCCAGATCGACCCAGATCGCAATCAACGGAATCGCGACCGCCACCGGCGGCAAAAACCGCAGCGACAGCAGAAAGAACTGAATGTCGCGCTTGCCCGGCACGTGATACCGCGCAATCACATAAGCAGCAGGCACACCGAGCAACGCTCCCAGCAGCACCGCAAAGCCCACGATCGACAAACTATTGCCCAGGCCGATCAGCACCTCGGGGCTCGACACGACCTGGCGGTAGTTGTCGAGCGTCGGCGTAAAGATGAAACGCGGCGTCGGCGTGACGATGTCGAGCAGGTTCTTCAGCGAATTGAGGAACGCCCAGAAGATCGGAAACACGGCCACCAGCGCAAGCGCGAGGCCGAACGACCATGCAGCGCCGCGCGAAATCAGTCTTCCCATTTGTTCACCCGCTTCCAGATGAAAGTGAAAATCAGCGTGGTCGCCACCATCATCAGCACGGCCATACTCGACGCATACGACACTTTCCCGGACAAGCCGATTCCTTGCGAATACGCGTACATGTCGAGGGTTTCCGTGGTGATGCCCGGTCCGCCTTTGGTCATCACATAGACCAGATCGAACGAGCGCAGCGATTCGACCATCTTGATGAACACCAGACTCATGATCGGCACCTTCAGCATGGGCAACGCGATATACGCGTAGACCTGCCAGGTGCGTGCGTAATCGAGCCGCGCGGCTTCGAGCGGTTCGGGCGGCAGCGTCTCCAGCAGCTTCAGCACGACCACCGCGAAAAACAGTCCCCATTGCCAGATGTCGACGAGCGCCACCGCATACAACGCGAGGTGCGGGTCGGACAGGAAGGCCGTGTTGTCGATGCCGAGCAGCCCGAGCAACCAGCTCAGAATGCCGGTGAGCGGCGAATACATGAATTTCCAGATAAACGCCGCCGACACGCGCGGCAACAGCACCGGCACGATCAGCAGCAGCGAAATGACGCCGCGCAGCCGGCCGTGAATCTGTTCGAACAGGTAGATCGCAATCAGTACACCGACGGCGACGGCGCCCACCACGGTGACGATTTCCCAGATCGCCGAGACCTCGATCGAATTGAGGAAGCGCCGGTCCGAAAACAGTCGCGCGAAATTGCGGAACCACACGTACTCGCTGTCCGGATAGCGCAGCACGCGGTTCCGCAGCGCGAGATTGATGGCGGCGATGGTGGGCACGAGACCCAGGACCGCCATCACGGCAAGCGGCGGTCCAAGAAATACGAACGGCAGGCTGGTTTTGCCCCGATTGAACATTGATGTCTCCGACAGCGAGGTCACGCACGAAGCCCTGTTCGCGCGACCCCGATCCGATCTGCAGTGCCCCAGCGGCGCGCGGCATGCAAGCCACGGCCAGGGGCGGCCACGTTACTTCTTCGCGCCGTGCTCCATCGCGTCCTGCGCGTACTGCACGGCGTCGTTCAGGGTGGCCTGAACATCGGGCTGCGTGCCGGTGAAGATCTCCTCGAGCGCAATGCCGAGGTTGTCGCCGATATCGGGCCACTGCGGGCTCGACCAGATCGTGACCTTGGTCACCGGATTGGTATCGTTCAGGCCGGCGAGAATCTGCGGCTTGACGTGCTTCTGGAAGTAATCGCTTTTGATCGTGCTGGTGCGGTTGTAGTCGCTAAAGACGTTGTCGCGCAGGCGGGCCTGCTCCTGGTCCTTGCCGGTCGCCCAGGCAATGAATTTGCCGGCGGCCTGGCGGGTGCATTCGTCCTTGGCGCCCACCGACGAAATCGCCAGGCCGTGTCCATACGCGGCGGACGGCAACGGCGCGGGCGGCCTGACGTAGCCCACCTTGTCCGCCACGCTCGATTTGGTCGGGTCTTCCATCCAGTCGGCGAACGGCGTCGATTCGATCATGAACGCGACCTTGCCGGAGCGGAATGCTTCCAGCGCGTTGCTCCAGTCGTAGGTGGCCGCGCCAGGAGGCGCGTATTTGAAGAGATCGCGATACAGCAGCGTGGCCTTCACCGCGGCCGGCGAATTGAAGGCCGCCGCCTGGTTCCTGTCAGTCCACGTGCCGCCCTCGGCGAGCATGAACGGTGCCCAGCGCCATACGTTCATGCCCGAGCCGCGTTGCCCGCGCGCCACCCAGCCATACATGTTCGGCGGCGCATTGAGCTTCTTGATGTCGGCGACGAGTTCGTCGAGTGTCTTCGGCACCGGCAGATGCGCTTTCTCCAGCAGGTCGCGACGATAGAACAGGAAGTCGCCGCCGCCGATCAGCGGCGCAAAATACGCGACGCCCTGATAGCTCGCCACCGCGCGCCGGCCCGGCAGGAAGTCGTCGTAGTCGGCGTCTTTCGGGTAGTACTTCAGGAGCGGGACAACCCAGCCGGCCGACGCGAACTCGGCGATGTTCGCTTCGTCGACGTAGTAGATCTGGTAGGAACCCGCACCGGTCGACGCATCCAGCCGCGACTTGGAGCGCCGGTCGTTTTCGCCGAAGTAATTGATTTCAACCTTGGTGCCGCTGCGCTTTTCATAATCGGGCAGCGACTTCTCCATGACCGTCAGGCCGAGGCTCTTTTGCGCCAGCACCTTGAGCACTGGAACGTTGCAGGTCTGCGCCGTCGCCAGCACGGGAAGGCTCGCGCCCACCACCGCGCACGCTGTCAACCAATGAATGGATTTCACTCTTGTCTCCGCTTTTTGGAATGTTCTTTGGTATCGCCATACGGGCGCTGCATTGGGCGGCAGAGCATGCGTACGGTGATGAGAACTGTAGTGGCCGGGGCCAGGGGCCAGCCACTGCAAAAGGCGGAAAGCGCTGATACTTTTTGCGCGCGCATTGGGTGCGCTGCACAAAATGTGTCAGTGAGGGGAATGACGCCGATGAGTGAGCGACGCGCGGGGTTGTCGAACTACAAGCAGCACAAGGACAACTACAGCAGACCCGCGTAATGCACCGCGACGAACAACGCGGCGCCGCCCGCGATCAACACGATCGCGTTGATCCGCGTCTTCATCACGAGGACGGTGGCGCCCGCGGCGGTGAGCCAGGCGATCCAGCCGCCGTCGAGTTCCTTCATCAGCACGTAGACCGCCGCGAGTATCAGACCCGCGGCGACCGGCCGCAAACCGGCCTGCAATGCGTTCAGCCAGCGCGCGCCTTCGTGCCGGTTCCACACATGCACGACGCCGTACATCAGGAACGCCGTCGGCCCGAACAGGGCCAGCGTCGCGACGAGTGCGCCGCCCAGACCGCCCACCTGCCAGCCGATCAAGGTTGCCAGCAACGACGCCGGCCCCGGCGCGAGTCGCGCGATCGCGAAGTCGCTGAGGAACTGCGCGTGCGTCATCCAGTGATGCACGTCGACGACTTGCCGCTGAACCTCGGCGATGATGCCCTGCCCGCCGCCGACCGTGACGATCGAAAGCGGAGCGAATACGGCGAACAGTGCGACTAGATTTCTGGACACGGAATAGCGCGGGATAAAGTTGGCGGACGCTCGTTACTGCTGCTGCGGAGACGAACGGAGATATTCGTAGCCGACGCTCAGCGCACCGGCGATCAGCACGGTCCACACGAGCGACACGCGGAACAACGCGGCCGCCGCAAAGGTGGCGATCAGCACGAGGTACGGAAACAGCCGGCGCGGCAGTCGGCGGGCCGCCGTGATCGCCATGCTCAAGGACAACCCGATGGCCGCGGCCGCCGCGCCGGCCAGCGCGATATGCGTGAGCGGCAGATAAGCGATCGCGGAGAAGAACACGCCGAGCAGCACGATCGTCACCGCCGGCGGAAACACGATGCCGCAAAATCCGGCCACCGCGCCGCGCCAGCCCAGCAGGCGATAGCCGATCCAGATGGCCAGATTCTTGACGTTGACGCCCGGCAGCGCCTGCGACAACGCAAGGCCGTCGAGAAATTCCTCTTCGGTCAGCCACTGCCGGTCCTGCACGAACTCACGCAGGAACCAGCCGCTCAGGCCGCCGCCGAAACTCGTCAGTCCGATGCGGGTAAAAATCAGGAAGAGCCCGAGCGCGCTCACGTCGCCGGACGATGGACCCTTGCGTGACGCGAGGGTTTCGCGCTTCACGGCCGGGCCGTGTGCTTCATACCCGTCAGTTCCGTCTGTATCTTCTGTACCTTTGACCAAGGTCTTCTCCCTACGCGCTTTGCAAGGCGGGTGAAAGTTTGAGACGTCGTTGCCTCCCAACGACGCGGATTGATTGAATCATATCCGCACACGCTCACACGCAGGGCTGCCGGCCGCAGATTGGATTCTGGGCATGGGCGGCGCCAAGCCCGTTAAAATCGCGGGAATGCAGGTCTAAACTCGCAGGTCTAAACCCACGGGCCTAAACCCGCGAACTCCCACCCGTCAACTCAACCGGAGAACCAAGTCTTGCGTGTAGGCCGCCCCGTCAAAGCCCTTCCCCAACCCGATTGCGATTACTGCGGCACGCGTGCCGTGCTCGCGCGCAGCGGGGACGAGAGCTATCCGTATCGTGACGATCACGGCCCGGTGTGGATCTGCGCCGCGTGTCAGGCGTGGATCGGCATTCACGCGCGCAGCACGCGCAACGTGCCGCTCGGGCGGCTCGCCGACACCGCGTTGCGCGACGCCAAAAGCCGCCTGCACGATGTGCTCGAACCGTTGGTCGCGGGCAAGATCCGGCGTGACCGGGTGAATCCGTTCGAAGCGCGCGCGAAGGCGATCCGCTGGGTGGCAGAACAACTCGCGTTCGATCCGCTGCCGGCGTCGATCCATAATCTGTCGCTGGAACAATGCGAGCAGGCGATCGCCCACGTCGAGGCTTTCATCGCGCAGCGCCGCGCCGCGGCGCCGGACGATCGCGCTTGAGCGGGTTCAAGCAGCGGGTTCAAGCACAGGCCCAAACGGCGACCCCAGGCACCGGGTTCAAGCAGGCTTAAACAGCGTCGCCCGTTGAATTTTCGCGCTGCATGCCCGCCTCGTGTGCCGTGCCGTGCCCACGTTCCTCCCGGTCCGCCTGCAACACCCGCCGCCCGGTACGCGTACCGAGCACCAGCAGGATCGCCAGCACGCCGGTGCCGAACAGGTAGCTCGGCGGAATGAAGCGCGCGTCCGTGAAGTGCGCCACCAGCGAGATATAAAACGGCGCCAGCCCACCGAACAGCATGACCGACGTGTTGTACGAAATGGCCACGCCGGTGGAGCGCCCCTGCACGGTGAAAATCTTCACCAGCATCCCCGGATGCGCGGCGCCCTGCAGCGTCAGGAACAGAATGCCGATCAGTCGCACGACCATCAGACTGCTCTCGGTGGGCTCGGCCAGCAGGTACGCAAACAGCGGAAACACGCAGATCAGCCAGCCCGCGATAAAGAAGAAAAACAGCCGGTACGCGCCGACACGATCCGCCAGCAAGCCGAACACCGGCGACAGCACGCACATCACGATGCTCGTGACGAACACCCCTTGCAGCGAGGAACTCAGCGACAGATGCAACTGCATCTGCGCATAGGTCGGCAGATACGCATTCCACACGTAGTTCAGCGAGGTGCCGGCGATCATCACGCCCATCGCGCACACCACGGCGTCGCCGTTATCGCGCACAAAGTCGCGCATCCGTTCTCTCACCGGCGCGCGTGCCGCGGGCCGCGCCTGCATGCGGTGAAATTCGTCCGACTCGTCGACATGGTGGCGAATATAGAAGCCGATCGGCCCAACTAGCGCGCCGATCAGGAACGGCACACGCCAGCCCCACGCCGTCAGATCCGCATGCGACAAATGTTTCGACAGCAGGTAGCTGCAGCCCGACGACAACATCGCCGCGACGCCGATCGACAACATATTGAAGCTGCCGTAAAACATCTTGCGTCCGGGCGGCGCGACCTCGTAAATCGTCACCGACGACAGCGCGAACTGCGCGCCCACCGCGAAACCCTGCACCAGACGGCCGATCACCACCAGCAGCGGCGCGAGCAGCCCCAGCGTCGCGTACCCCGGCGTCAGCCCCAGTATCAGCGATCCCACCGACATCAGGACCATGATCCACGACAGCACCTTGACCCGTCCGACGCGGTCCGCGGCCATGCCCATCAGCACACCGCCGAGCGGACGCACCAGGAAGCCGACCGCGAACGTCGCGAAGGTCAGCAGCAAGGCGCCGCTACGATCGACGGTGGGAAAAAACACCCGCGCGATCATGCTCGAAAAATACGAGTACACCATGAAGTCGAACCACTCGAACGTGCCGCCGATTACGGTCGACACGATGGTTTTCCAGAGCCTGGCCGGATCGCTTGGGGTGTGCATGGGTTTAATCTCCGGCTCGCAGCGTGCGCAACGTCTGTGCGAAGAAATCCTGAACCACGTCGACGACCTGCATGCCGTTGTGGGCGATATTGGCCAGCTCATCGAAACGCACGCGGACACCGGCGGCTTCGAACGACGCCTGCAGCGTGCGCAACCGTTCCGGACGCGTGGCGCCGGCGTCGTTGATACCCGGCAGGTACATCGCGCTGTCTTCGGGCACGGTGATTTCCCAGGTCTCCAGATCCGCGCGGCCGACGATCATTTGCACCGGCACACGCTGCAACGCGGCCAGATCGAACGGCTTGCCGAAGTGGCGTTCGAAACCGCCCAGGCCTAACCACCAGTCTTTCGTGTGATCGAGCACGGTGACGTTGCCCGGCGCACCGATCGACGCGGCCCACAGCCGCTCCGGGTGCGCGTACGCAAAGCGGTTCACGTACTGCCCGCCGCCCGAATAGCCGAACAGCGCGAACTGCTCGAAGCGTTTGCCATAACGTTCGCCCACTTCGCCGACCATGTCGAGCAGCACCTGGTCGTAACGGATATCGCCGTCGATCAAACGCTTGAAGCCATTGCGATCGCCGTCACCACGCACGCCCACCGGAAACAGCGGACACAGCACGATGCAACGGTTCCAGCGGCCGAACGGCGCGAACGCGTCGCGGTATTGCGTGAACTGGCGGCCGGTGCCGTGCATCGCGACCACGAGTTGCACGTCGTTGCCGGGCGTCAGGACTTCGGGCGGCACGTACAGCACGTAAGGAAAGCGCGCGTCGTGGCGGCTGGCGTACACGGTGGTCGAACCCAGGTCGTATAGCGCCTGCGCTTTTTCATGACCGGGTGCGGAGCGCTTCTCTGCATCGAACATCTGTCATTCCTCTCTGACGTTTTCAAATGTGGTTTTCAAATATGGCTTTCAAGCCGTGCCACGCCCACAGCCACCGCTCAAGCCACCTCGGCGAGCGGCTCGTGATGCAGGCTGTAGCGCGTGAAAACGCGATTGAGCGCGGGCATCGGCGCGACATCCATTTCGCCCGCGGCCGGCTGCATGACGATCATCGCGACGGTCGCGGTCATCGTGTGGCGCGTGCCGGGACGCGGCGGACGACACACCGAATACGGCGTGCCGAACGCGTCGAACAGCGCGGCCTTGACGGCGTCGCGGTCCACCATCGGCGTGGCGTTCAGCAACTGACGCACGCGCCAGTCGCGGTAATAGCTGTCCGGCGAGCTCTCGCAACCGGTGTCCAGCAATTTGGTGCGCGCCACCGGGCTGACCCAGTGGTTCGCGTGCACGATCAACTGATCGTCGCCGGGATAGATCGGAAACGCCTCGTTCGGCGCGCATTCGAAATCGATGCCGAAGCCCTCGGCCATGCCGAGCATGATGTTGTTGGAACAGGATTTCGGCGTGGTGGCGATCACCCGCAACGCGTTCGAAAACACCGGTTCTTCCAGCACGCGGCGACGCAGCAGCGACAGCGGCACGCCCATCTGCATGAAATCGCGCTCGGACTCCAGATAGTTCGCGGTGATCGACACGCCCGCCGCGTTGAGCCCGCTGCGCGCGAGGCCACCGGCTTCGACGAAGGTCAGGAAGTCGGGGCCGTCGTCGTTGCGCACGCGCAAGACGATGCCGGTATCGACGCAGTCGGCCTTCCAGTCCCAGTTTTGCGCATGGATCAATTGCCCGTTCGACGACCGCGACGGCAGCACCAGCACGCCCGTGCAACCGTCTTCGTCGTCGGCTTGCAGCGCCATTTCGGCGCGCGCTTTGGCCAGCACCTCGGTGCGGGCGTTGATCATCACGATGTCTTCGAACGGCACGTCCGCGCCTTCGGCGATGCCGCGCATCTCGTCCAGATAGGCCGGCTGGAAGTCGCCGATCACCTGTTCGAGCGAGCGGATCAGCGCCGTCTGCGACGCCTCGCTATAGCCGAGATTGCGCAACGTCTGACCGTAACGGGACGCGCTCAGGCGCACCCGCACCGCGGCCGCGCGGCCGTATTGCACCCCGCGCTCGTGCGGCTTGCCGGACACGCTGATAAAAGGAAATTGCGAAAACGCTTGGGTTTGCGACATGTTGGGACTCCTCGCCCTGGCTGCGAGCGACGCCGCCACGCGGCCTGCGGCCTTGCGCTGACGACATCGACTGGATGGCTGACCCAACGATTTTCACGAGCCGTAAATAAAATAAAAAGCGTTATTTTCTTTACCGAAAGGAAAGAATTTTTTTCGTTTCGTGCGATCATGCAGCGTAGGCCGATGAGGGAAATTCGTGCGCCGAACGCACGTCCAGAAGGCTGTTGAGGAGAATTCGGCATGAGTGAAATTCGAATGCTGCGCACGTTTCTCGCCATCGAGAAGCACGGCACGATGGCGGCCGCCGCCGACCGCATCGCGCTCACGCACGCGGCGGTGGGTGCGCAGATGCGCACGCTGGAGCGCGTGTGCGAACGTCAACTGTTCGACCGCAGCGGGCGCAGCATCCAGTTGAACGACGCCGGCCGTTCGATCATCGAGCAGGCACGCGCGGTCGTGGCCGCGTACGACTCGCTATTGCGCGGCGTCGCGGACGAGCTCAGCGTGGAAGGCTCGATCACGATCGGCTCGACGGTGTCGTCAATGGGCTTTCTGGCGGCCAACGTGATCCGCCTGAAGGTCTCGTATCCGCGTTTGAACGTGCGCCTCGCGCACGGCGACAGCGCCCAACTCGGGCGCCAGGTGCGGGCGGGGGAAATCGATGCGGCGGTGATCGTCAGCGAACCGCGCGTGACCACCTTGCCCGAGTTATGGGAGCGTCTTTACGATGAGCCGCTGGTGTTGCTGGTCAATCCGGCGAGCGCGCCGGCCGACGCGACTGTGAGCGCGCTGCTCAAGCGTTTGCCGTTTATCGGCTTCGAGACGTCGTCGCTGACCGGCTCGCATGTCACGAGTCTGCTTCGGCGCTTGCGCGCCGACGTCAAGCCGATTCTGGAAATGAATTCGATCGCCGCGATTGCCGACCTGGTGCGGCAGAACGTGGGCGTGTCGATCGTGCCGCGTCTGCGGCATGCCGCGTGGGACGACGATCCGTTGTTGTCGGTCAGGCCGATTCCCGGCACGGCGTGGCGCCGGCACATCGGCTGGTATGAGTTTGGGCGGCAGCCGCTGGCCACCGCGATCGTCAAGAACCAGTTGCTCGCGGCGCTGGCGGAGTGAGGGTGCGTCGTTATCCGTGCGCCGTAACGCGCTCCGCCTCCCGCTCAACAGCCCATCAACTCAGAACGATTCGTTGAACGGCCGCAGATCGATTTCCTGCGACCACGCCGTGCGCCCCTGCTGATGCAGATGCCAATAAGCGTCGGCGATCTCGTCGGGGTTCAGCAGGCCGTCTGCGCCGCGCTCGGCCACCCGCTGCGGCGCGGACGTACGCAGACGTTCGCCGTCGATCCCGCCGTCCACCACCACATGCGCCACGTGAATATTGCGTGGACCGAACTCGCGCGCGAGACTTTGCGTGAGCGAACGCAGACCGGCTTTCGCGGACGCGAATGCGGCAAACGGCGGCCGACCGCGCAGCGCCGCCGTCGCGCCGGTGAACAGCAACGAACCGTGACCGGCCGCGAGCAAAGGCTCCAGGGCCGCGCGGGCAAACAGAAAGCCGCCTAACGTCGTGACGCGCCAGGCCGCCTCGAACTGCTCCGCGCTGAGTTCGAGCGTCGGCGCACGAGTCGCGCCGGCCGCGTTGAAAATCGCGACTTCGAGCGTGCCTTGTGCCGCGAGTTGCTGTGCGATCGCATTCAGATCACGCTCGCTGGTGACGTCGCCGGGAAACGCCTGCGCTTGACCGCCAGCCGCACGAATCTCGTCGACGACGATCGCCAGACGCTCATGCGAGCGGCCCGTTATCGCCACACTGAAACCTTCGCGCGCAAATCGACGGGCCAAAGCAGCGCCGAGTCCGGCGCTCGCCCCCACGCCAGCGATCCACGCAAGACGCGCAGGCGCCGGGTTCGATACGACCGTTTCACTCATGGTGTTCTCCATTGAGGCGCTTTGACAGAGGGACGCATGAATGCGCAGAGGCGAAGCTGACGCGACATCTGCACACGCCACCGACCCGAGGAAGATCGCGCCAGTGTAATCGCGCTGCGCCGAGCTTGCTGGCGCGCTAACGGCGCGGTGCTCGCGTGACGTTAGCGGCGCGCCGTGTCGACGCGCGTTGTCGGGCAAGACTGCTGTTTCACGCAAGACCACGCGCCGTTTGTCGCGTCAGCGTCAGGCTGTCAGGTCACGCAGCACGCCATTTCGCATCCGACACGATCAGCTTCTTCGGAATCAGCTTCAGCTCGCTAAACGTATCGGCAATCTGCTGCTGATAATCGAGCGTCGCGGCATCGATAGGTTGCACGCCAAAACTGCTGCGATTCAAGGCCAGTTCGAGCGTCGGCGCGTCGAGTCCGACGAGCGGCGACAACTGGCTCGCCACCGCCGGAATATGATCGCGGCTCCACTTGTCGACCTGATCGAGTTCGGCCAGCAATTCGCGTAGCAACTGCGGCTGCGTATCGGCGAATTTGCGCGCGGCGACGTAGTACTGCGTGTTGCGCACCAGACCTTCGCCATTGACGATCACGCGCGCGTTGGCCTGCTTTTCCACTGCGGCGAGATACGGGTCCCAGATCACCCAGGCGTCGATACTGTTCTGCACGAAGGCGGCGCGCGCGTCGGCCGGCGTCAGATAGACCGGCTGAATGTCGGTGTACGACAAGCCGGCTTGCTGCAGGGCCTTGACCAGCAAAAAGTGTACGTTCGAGCCGCGGTTCAGCGCGACCTTCTTGCCGCGCAATGCCGCGACCGAGCGAATCGGCGAGTCGTGCGGCACGACGATCGCCTCGGCCTTCGGCGCGGGCGGCTCATTGCCGAGGTAGACGAAGTCGACGCCGGCGGCCTGCGCGAAGATCGGTGGCGTTTCGCCCACCGTGCCCACATCCACGGCGCCCGCGTTCAAGCCTTCGAGAAGCTGCGGACCCGCGGGGAATTCGAGCCACTGCACCGACACGCCCTGCGCGGCGAGGCGTTTTTCCAGCGTGCCGCGCGCTTTGAGCACCACGAAGTTGCCGTATTTCTGAAAGCCGATGCGCAAGGTTTTGCCATTGGACGGCGCTTGCGCCCGCGCCTGCTGCGAGGGCAACAGCGTGCCCGCGGCGAAACTCGCCACGCCGGCCGCGGCGGCCTTCAGCAGCGTGCGCCGACGCGGGTCGCTCAGCTCGTTCAGATCGGTGAGGGCCAGGGTATCAGGGTGGAACGGGTCGCGGGATGTCATACGTTTGCCAGGTAGAGAGGTGGACGCTAAATCGTTGAAGTTAGCGGCTCGCACCGTGCCGGGCAACCAAGCAAAGTTCATAAGGTTATGAACGGTTGCCGCCCTGCCCGGTTGAGCCCGGCGTACCCGGGCAGTTACGTCTGCGACCAGCCGGACAGTACGCGCATGCGTCTCACGAGCGGTCCGTTCATCGTGGCGCGCCGGCCGCCACCGCTTGCACGACGCTACGTGCAAAGGAAGGCGTGAGTTCATGCACCACCGCTGGACTCGTGCCTTCGTTGCGCGACACGGCCTGCGTGACATGCGAACCCGGCGCGACGTCCTGTGTGAGCCACACATTGCCGCCGATCACCGAGCCGCGGCCGAGCGTGACGCGGCCGAGAATGGTGGCGCCCGCATAGATCACGACATCGTCCTCGACGATCGGATGACGCGCGTGGCCTTTCGTCAGATGCCCTTGCCCGTCGCGTGGAAAACGCTTCGCGCCCAGCGTAACCGCCTGATACAAGCGCACCCGCTCGCCGATGATGGCCGTCTCGCCGATCACCACACCCGTTCCATGATCGATGAAGAAGCCCGCGCCGATCCGCGCGCCTGGATGAATGTCGATACCGGTCTGCGCATGCGCATGTTCGGCGACGATACGCGCCAGCAGCGGCAAGCCCAGGCCATACAGTTCATGCGCGAGCCGATGGTGGATCATCGCCAGCACGCCGGGATAGCACAGCAGGACTTCGTCGACGCTGCCCGCGGCGGGATCGCCGTGATAGGCCGCCAGCACGTCGCTGTCGAGCAGACTACGGATCGCCGGCAGACGCGCCGCGAACGCGCGCACGGCGACGCCGGCCTGCGCCTCGATCACCGCTGCGGGCGGCGGGTCGTGACGGCTGCGGTAGTGCAGTTCCAGCCTTGCCTGACTCAACAGCCCATGCAGCGCGGCGTCGAGCGCGTGACCGACATAGAAATTCTCGCTTTCCTGGCGCAGATCGGGCGGCCCGAGCCGCATTGGAAACAGCACGCCCTTGAGCGTATCGATGATTTGCGCGAGCGCTTCACGCCCCGGCAATTCGCGCCCGCCGGGTTCGAGCGAGCGCTTCTGCACTTCACGCCATTGCTGGCGGACCGTCTGCAACGCGAGGACGATCTCGTCGACATCAAACACAGCCACAGCGATTACTCCCCGTAAAGTGCGACGTGGACCTTAAGGACGCTTCAGTCCTGAACCCACGGCAGCCTGTGGACGCGCCGTTCGTTCCCGGCGCCGCGGCGAAAGCAACCGCCTATCGCCATCAGGAGACACTATGCGAGAGACCCCGCCGCAGCCGAACCAATTTATTGTGATTTCTAAAGAAGCATCGGTTTGGTCGCTGCGGCCTAATTGGTCGACGCCGTTGTCGCCGTCGTCGATGCCGAAGCGGCTTCGGCCCGCTTCGTGCTGAAATTCCAGCGCAACGCCGTCGCCGTGTCGACCGGTGCGGGCAGCAAACCCGCGCGATAGAACGTGTCGGCGATCTTCTGCTGCTCGCCGAAATTTTTTGTATCCACAGCGCGTACCGCATAGCTGCGGCGACCGTTGGCGCGCTCGATCGTCGCCGCATCGAGTCCCCAGATCGGCGCAAGCAGTTTCGCCGCGTCGTCCGGATGCGCGCGCACCCAGTCGCCCGCCGCCGTCAGTTGCGCGAACACCGTGGCGACAACGTCCGGATGCGCCGCAGCGAAACTGCTCGACGCCAGGTAGTAGCGTTGATACGAAGCGAGCCCTTCGCCGTTGGCGAGAATGCGGACGTCCGGCGCTTTATCGACCGACGCGACATACGGGTCCCAGGTGATCCAGGCGTCCACGCTGCCGCGCTCGAACGCGGCGCGTCCATCGGCCGGCGTCAGATAGCTGATGCGCACGTCCGCCGGTGCGAGGCCGGCTTTGGCGAGCGCGGCGAGTAGCAGATAGTGGCTGCCTGCGGCCTTGGTCACCGCGATACGCTGGCCCTTCAGATCCGCCAGCGTATGCAGCGGCCCGTCGCGTTTCACGATGATGGCCTGCGCGCCGGGCGACGGCGCTTCCTGCGCGACATACACGAACCGGGCATGCGCGGCCTGCGCGAACACCGGCACCGTATCGGCCACGTCGGCGCTGAAGTCGACCGCGTCGGCGTTGAGCGCTTCGGTCAACGGCAAGCCGCTGGCGAACTCGTTCCACGTAATGGTCACGCCTAGCGGCGCCAATGCCTGTTCGAGCGAGCCGCGCGCTTTGAGGATGGTGATGAGCGTCGAGGACTTCTGATAGCCGATGCGCAGTTTCACCGGCGCGGCAATGGGTTTAACGGTCTGCGCGTGGGCGGCGCTCATGGTCATGCTCATGCTCATGCTCACGCTCACGGCGAACAGCGAGGCCAAGGCCGCGCGGGCAAGCGAACGAAAAATGGAGAGGGTCACGGCGCGAATATCCAGTCAGTGTCTACGACGAAACTCCGATCCTAACAACGCCGGATCGCCCGGATAAACGAGCGTTTTAACTATGCTTAGCAGGTACGCGGATAACGGCGAGGATCAACGTCGCGTATCGGATCGAGATATTCATATGGCGTTTCGTTGTTTGTTCATTCCGCTCGCCATGCTTATGTTTACGCGTTGCCACGACCCTCCTTCGCTCAGCATGACGACCCTCCCGCAGCAGCATCTCGACGCGCTTATCCCCGCATCGCACGCCGACGGCGACCGCGACGCCGCCTTGCAGGCCCGTTTCGCCGACGTCTTCGAACGCATCGCCGCAGGCGCCGTGGCACGCGAGCAGCATCGCGAACTCGCTTATGAAGCCGTGCAGTGGTTGCGCGAAGCCGGCTTCCCCGCGCTGCGCGTGCCGCAACGTTATGGCGGTGGCGGCGTCACGCTGCCGCAATTCTTCCGTCTGCTGATCAGTCTCGGTGCAGCCGACTCGAATCTGCCGCAAATTCTGCGGCTCAATTTCGGCTTCATCGAAAACCGTCTCGAAGATAGCGACGAGGCGATCCGCGCGCGTTGGCTCACCCGCGTGGCGAACGGCGAACTGGTCGGCGCCGCGTTGTCGGAGCGCACGGCGTCGACACACAACTCCGTCACTCTCACCCGCGATCCGCACGACAGCCAACGCTGGCGCCTGAACGGCGAGAAGTACTACAGCACCGGTTCGCTGTACGCCGACTGGATCAACGTCAACGCGCACGACGGCGAATACGACGTCAATCTGATGGTGCGCGGCGACGCGCCAGGGGTGAACCGTATCGACGACTGGGACGGCTTCGGCCAGCGCCTCACCGCGAGTGGCACAACGCGTTTCGATAACGTCGAAGTCCCGGAAGAACAGATCCTGCTGCGGCATCGTTTATCGGAACCGCAGCACGATACTTTCCAGATCGCGTTCTATCAGAACGTGCACCTCGCGACGCTGGCCGGCATTGCCCGTGCCGCGCTGCGCGATGCGATCGCCTTCGCGCGTGCGCATACCCGCACATTCGGCGTGCCCGGCAAATCGAGTCCGCGCGACAACCCGCTCGTGCAGCGCGTGATCGGCCGGCTGGCGAGCTTGAGCTATTCGGCGGCAAGCCTGGTGAATGCACTTGCGGAAAGTCTGGAACGTGCCTCGCAGGCACGCGCGGCCGGCCTCGCGACTGAAGCGACCTACATCGCGCTCGACATCGAAGCCTACCAGGCGCAACAGATCGTGATCGCGCAAGTGCTCGAAGCGACCACGCTGCTGTTCGAAGTAGGCGGCGCGTCGGCGACGAGTGAGCGGCTGCGGCTCGATCGCCATTGGCGCAATGCACGCGTGATCTCGTCGCATAACCCGGCGATCCAGCGCGAGCAGGCCATCGGCGCGTTTCATCTGAACGGCACGCCGCCGAGCGAACGCTTCAGCCTGGCGCACAAGAAAGACGCGAACCAGTCTGAAGCGTAAGCCGCCGTCGTTGACGCTTACTCCGCCGTCGGAATCCACCCTGCCGTAGCCGCATCGCTCGAACGGAACGCCGGGAATTTCTCACCCAGTTCGGCAATCGTTCGGATGTTGTTCTTCACCAGGTCGTCGCGCGTGATTAGCGTCGGCTTGACGACGATCCGATGCGCGGGCTCCTGCCCCGCCAGCAACAACGCAGCGGCACGCACCGACACCGCGCCGACCACCGCCGGATTGGTCGCCGCCGTCGCGACCCAGGCGCTGTTCGGCGCGCGGATCGCTTCGATGTCGGAGGTCGAGATGTCGGCGCTGTAAATGCGCAATTTCGACGACAGGTTCGCTTCGTCCGCGGCAAGCTTCGCGCCGCGCGCGAACTCGTCATAAGGCGCGAACACCACGCGAATGTCAGGATGCGCGCGATACGCAGCGGCCGCCTGATTCGCCACCGATTGCGCGATCGGATTGTCAACCGTGCCCCAGCGCGCTTTTTCCTGCACCTTCGGATGCGCGGCCTTGAAGTCGCGCCACACCGCGTCGCGCCGGTCGAGCGGCGCGAAGCCGGCCACGTAGACATAGCCGGCGGCGAAGCCGTCGCCATTGTCCTTGACGGCCTGATCGAGCAGCAGCGACGCCAGATCGCGATCGCTCTGTTCGATCTGCGGCACTTTCGGATTGCCGAGATCGACGTCGAACGCGACGACCTTGATGCCCTTGTCCAATGCGCGCTGCACGACGTCCTTCAGCGACTCGGGCAAGCCGTGATTCACGATGATCGCCGACACGCCCAGGCTGATCGCCTGCTGGATCTGTTCGCGCTGTTCGGCGGCATCCTGCCGGCCTTCGTAAATGCGCAGATCGATGCCGAGCGCTTTCGCCTGCTTCTGCGCGCCGGCTTCATAGGCCTGGAAGAAATCGCCCGTGGACAGATAGTTGACGAGCGCAACCTTCACGCCGCCTTTGTCGAACGGCGCGGGCGCGCCCTTGAGCGGCGCGGCCTGCGCGGTGGTGGTAACGGCAACGGCGGCACTCGCCGCGACCGTAGCCGCCAGAACAGCGAGCGTAGCCAACTTGAGTTTCACATTCAGCCTGCGACGAAGCAACGATCTCATCAATGATCTCCAACCGGTTAAGCGACGTTTTATTTGTGAACGAGCCGATGCTAGCCGGCATGCGCAGGCGTTCGCACGCGATAGGCCGCGCCCGGATGCGGTTCGGCGAGCCGTGGCCCCTTGCCATGCAGTTTTTCGCGCAGCGAGCCGCTGGCGTAATCCGTCTTGTAGACACCGCGCCGCTGCAATTCCGGCACGACCAGATCGACGAAGTCCGTAAAGCTCTCGTGCGTCAACGCATAGGCGAGATTGAAACCATCCACGTCGGTCTCCTCGACCCACGACTGCAATTCGTCGGCGATCTCCTGCGGGCTGCCCACCGAGAGCGGCCCGAGTCCGCCAATGCCGCCCCACCTGGCGATCTCGCGCACGGTCCAAACCCGCGTGGGGTCCGCGCTGGAGAGCGCCTCCACCGCCGACTGCACCGCATTGCTCTCGACATAGCGCAACGGCTCGTCGAGGTCGTACTTCGACAGATCGATGCCGGTCCAGCCGGACATCAGCGCGAGCGCGCCTTCGTCGCTGGTATAGCGGCGATAGTCGGCGTGTTTCGCGTGCGCTTCCGCCGAAGTCTTGCCGGTGATCACGGTGTGCAGGTTAAAAATCAGCACGTCGTGCGGATCGCGGCCGAACGACTTCACACGGGCGCGGATATCGGCGACGAAGCTTTTCAGAATCGTGCGCGACGGCGCGGCGATAAAGATGCACTCGGCGTGCTGCGCGGCGAAATCCTTGCCGCGTTTGGACGCGCCGGCCTGATAAAGCACCGGCGTGCGCTGCGGCGACGGCTCGCAGAGATGAATGCCGGGTACGTCGAAAAACGGCCCGCGATGATTGATCGGATGCACCTTCGACGGCTCGGTGAACACGTGCCGCGCGGTATCGCGCACGACCGCATCGTCTTCCCACGAGGCTTCCCACAGCTTGTAGCAGACTTCCAGGTAATCTTCGGCAAGCGCATAGCGATCGTCGTGACTGGCTTGCGCCGGCAGACCGATATTGCGCGCGGCGCTATCCAGGTACGACGTGACGATATTCCAGCCGACCCGGCCGTTGGTCAGATGATCGAGCGTCGACATGCGTCGCGCGAACGGATACGGATGCTCATACGACAGCGAACAGGTCACGCCGAAGCCGAGATGCTCGGTCACGTTCGCCATCGCCGAGACCAGCAGGATCGGATCGTTGACCGGCACTTGCGCGGCCTGGCGGATCGCGGCGTCGCCATTGCCGTTGAAGACGTCGTAAATGCCCAGCACGTCGGCGATAAACAGGCCGTCGAACTTGCCGCGTTCAAGCAGCTTCGCGAGGTCGGTCCAATAGTCGAGTTGCCGGTAACGCCACGACATGTCGCGTGGATGCGCCCATAAGCCCGGCGACTGATGGCCCACGCAGTTCATGTCGAACGCGTTGAGGCGGATTTCTCTGGCCATGATGGTGTGTGTTTGAAGGTGTGACGTGGGAACCGCGTCAATTCCACGGATGGCGCGCCGGCTTGACGCCGTTCAGGTAGTAGTTGCCGACGAGGTGGTACTTCCACCGCACGGGGTCGTGCAACGTGTGGACGCGGGCGTTACGCCAATGGCGGTCGAGATTGTGTTCGGCGAGCGTCGATTGGGTGCCGGCCAGTTCGAACAGTTTTTCACCGGCGAGCAGCGCGACTTCCGTGGTCAATACTTTGGCTTCGCCGACCGCGACCGAAGCGCGCGCCACGTCGTCCTCGCTCGTTTCAGCTTGCGCGGCGATTACGTCGATCACGCGCGCGGCCCGTTCGAGCAAGGCCTCGGCGGCGTGCAGTTGAATATGCAGATGGCCGATCTCGCGCACGGTCAGCGGATCGTCGCTGGCGCGCTCGACGCCGCTGTCGATCCATGGCCGCGAGCGCGAACGCACGAACGTGAGCGTATCGTCGAGCGCGGCTTTTGCGATGCCGGCGTCGATAGCGGCCTGGATGATCTGCGAGACCGGCCCGTTGAGCGTCGGGAAATCGGACACGCGGTGCGCCGGCAACACATGCGAAGCCGGCACGCGCACGTGGTCCAGCACCACCGTGCCGCTGGCCGTGGTGCGTTGACCGAAACCCGACCAGTCGTCGATCACGGTCAGTCCCGGCGTGCCCTTCGGAATGTAGGCGAGCCAGCCTTTGCGTTCGGCGTCGAGCCCCAGCACCGGGACGAAATCGGCGAATAACGCACCGGTCGAATAAAACTTGGTGCCCTGCACGACGTAATCGTCGCCGTCGCGCGTTACGCTGGTTTTCAGGTCGAGTACGTTCTTCGTGCCCTTCTCCGAAAAGCCGTTGCCGAAGCGCTTGCCGTTCAACACCTGCGCGAAAAAGTACTGCTTCTGCGCTTCCGATCCGGTCAGCGCGATCACATCGACCAGACCGAAATGATTCTGCGGTAGCTGTCCGAGCGACGGATCCGCTGCCGCAACGATCTTCACGACCTCGGTCAGCGTGACGAACGACACGCCCGCTCCGCCATAGGCTTTCGGCACCGTGATTGCCCATAACCCCGATTGCGAGAACCAGTCGATCTCTTCGTGCGGCAAGCGGCGTTCGCTATCGCGTGTGGCCGCGCCTTGCGCGAGCCGAACGGCGAGTTCATGCGCGACCGCGATCGCCTGCGCGTCGTCGGCGATGATACGCACCGCCTGCCGGTTCACGTCGAGCGTGTTCGATGATGCCGCTTCGTCAACCTCTGCCATGGGAGTCTCCGTTTGAATGACCGTTCGCTCAATCTATCAGCGGGCGTCGCGGGCGCAAACTGAACGATTCGGCAATCGATATTCCTTCGGATGGCAAACGGTTCGCGCAGCGCGCCGCGCTACTCACACACGCGAGTCGCTGCGCCGCCCGACGCTGAAGGTGAACGCCAGCGCGAGCACCAGCAGCACGCCCTTGATGAAATCCTGCATGTAATACGGCGCGTTCAGCATGGTCAACCCATTGAGCAACACGCCGACGAACACCGCGCCGACCACGGTGCCGAACACGTTGGGCCGTTTTGCGCCCCACACCGCGTAGCCCATCAACGCGGCGGCGACCGCATCGAGCAGCAGCGAGTGACCCGCGCTCACGTCGCCTCGTCCCACGCGCGCGGCGATCAGCACGCCGCCCAACGACGCAATCGCACCTGACGCGACATAGGCCGCGATCCGGTAGCGCGCGGTCGGTGCGCCCGCCAGCCGTGCCGCCGTTTCATTGCCGCCGATCGCATAGATCACGCGGCCCCAACGCGTCGTTTCCATTGCGATGCAGGCCAGCACCGTGACGGCGACGAGAATCAGCACCGGCAGCGGCACCACGTCGAAAACACGTAGACGGCCGAGCGCCAGAAACGCATCGGAGAACACCCCGCTCGCCTCCGTGCCGTCGGGCAGCACGGTGCCGGTGGCGAGCGAGCGGCCGCCGGTCGGAATCAGTTGCAGACCGGCTAACAGAAAGAGCGTGCCGAGCGTCGCCAGTTGATCCGGCACGCGCAGCCGCGTGATCAGCAGGCCGTTGAACAGCCCGGCCGCGACGCCGAGCGCCACGCAGGCGGCAACCGCACCGAGCGCGCTGCCGTGCCAGACGATCAGCACGTAGCTGGCCGCCATCTGTGCGGACGCGGCCACGCTGCCCACCGACAGATCGAAGCCGCCCGCCGCCAGCGTGATCGTCACGCCAATCCCGAGCAACGCGACGATCGATACCGCTTGCAGAATACTGAACAGGTTATCGAGGTTCAGAAACGCGGGTTCCTTGATGGCAAACACGGCGATCAGCAAAGCGAGCACGAGCAGAATGCCGGTGCGCTCCAACTGATCGCGCAAACCACGTAAGCCGCGCAACGTGGGACGTGCGTGTCGGCCGGCCGACGTATCGCCGGCAAGAGAAGGAGTGGCGGGTTTCATGACTGAACCTGGGGGCTGAGTTCGTGAGTGGGTGAGCGTTGGAGCGTCGCGCGATCGAACCAGACGACGCGATCGGCAATCTCCAGCGCTTCTTCAAGATCGCTGACGAAAACGAGGGTCGCGCGTTCGGGCGCGTGCCGCCGCAAGGTATCGACGATATCGGCGCGTGCGCCGGCGTCGACGCCTTGAAACGGTTCGTCGAGCAGTAAGAGCCGCGCGGGTTCGACATGCCAGCGCGCGAGCACGACTTTCTGCTGATTGCCGCCGGAGAGCCGCGTCAAACGATCGTCGGGACCGGTGCAGCGAATGCCGAAGGTCTTGATTGCTTCGCTCGCAGCAGCGCGCTCGGCCGCTTCGTGCACCACGCCGCGCCGGAACCAGCGCGACAGGAACGGAAAACTGAGCGTGCCCGCAATCGATGCGAACGGCACGCTGTCGGGAAACAGCGAACTGCGCCAGCGATCCTCGCCTGCGAGAAAGACTCCGGCGCGAATTGCGTCGGCCGGAGAGCGCGGACGCCAGGGTTTGCCGTCGAACGTCATCCGACCGCCGCTGGCATGTGCCGCGCCAAAGATCGTCCGCGCAAGCCGCGATTTTCCGCCGCCGACTGGACCCGCAATCGCCAAGATCTCGCCGCGCTGAACGTCGAGGTCGAAGGGCAGACTGGTCGGCGTCAACTGAAGATCGCGCGCGCTAAAGCACGCTTCGAGCGACGCCGCGTGGTGTGCCGTTTGGGTTCGCGCGGGCGGCAGCGGCCGCCCGATCATCGTCTCCACGGCGGCATCGAAATCGATCGGCGCTTGCAGGTCGGCGACGAGACGTCCGTCGCGCACAATCGCCACGCGGTCCGCCACGCGCCGCAAGTCGCCGAGCCGATGCGACACCAGCAGGATCGCGACGCCTTCGTCGCGCAACGGCGCGAGCCGTGCGAAGAGACGGTCGGCTTCGGCGGCGGACAGGCTGGCGGTGGGTTCGTCGAGTATCAGCAGTTTGGGACGCGACGCCAACGCGCGCGCCAGCGTCACGAGTTGCTGACTCGCGAGCGACAGCGAGTCGAGCGGCGCGGCCAGATCGACGTCCAGTCCGACCCGTTCGGCCAGCGGTCGCGCCGCCTCACGACGTGCCGCCGGCGGCACGCGCCAGGGCGAGCCCGGATCGCACAAACGGTCGAGCAACAGGTTGTCCGCGATCGACAGCGACGGCACGACCGCATCCGCAATCGACTGATGCACGGTGGCAATGCCGAGTTGCTTCGCCGCCTGGGGCGAAGCCGGTCGATAAGCTTGCCCGGCCAGCGTCAACGTGCCGGCATCCGGCGCGTAAACGCCGCTCAGAATCTTGACGAGCGTCGACTTGCCCGCACCGTTGGCGCCCATCAACGCGACGACTTCGCCGGCGTGAATCGACAGATCGAGGTTCGATAACGCGAGCGTCGCGCCGAACTGTTTCGTGAGTCCCGAGGCCGTCAACACCGGCTCACCCGCGCCTTCGTGCCGCGCTCGCGACCCGTTCTGCCCGTTCATACGTATCCTGATTGTGATAGGCATGACGGATACTAAAGCGCTTCAAAAGGAAGGGAAAACAAGCAAAAGTGATTAGCTTTGCAGCGATCGGACGCACGCCATAGCGCGCTCGCGTCACGCCCTCGCATCATTGAGCCGCCGCCGGTTCTTCCGCTTTAGTCCGCGATTGATCCACATCAACGGCGCATTTCGAATCCTCTCTACTCTTGGCGACGCATGACTCGCACTGCCGCCCGGCTCGCACGCCCATGAGCCCGATCCCCGCGGCAGGCCATTCCACGGAAAGGGAGAGCTGTATGGCATTGCATCAAACGGTTGAAACGCACGACGAAGCGATCGAAGACGTCTACTCGGCCAGTTCCTCGCAGCGGCGTTTGCCGAAATTCCGGCTTCCCGAGCATTCGACGGCGCCCTCCGCCGCCTACAACCTGGTCCGCGACGAGTTGCTGCTGGACGGCAATTCGCGGCAGAACCTCGCGACCTTCTGCACGACATGGGTCGAGCCCGAAGTCCAGAAGCTGATGGCGGACGCGGTCGACAAGAACATGATCGACAAGGACGAGTATCCGCAAACCGCCGAGATCGAAAACCGCTGCGTACACATGATCGCCGACCTCTGGCACGCGCCGAAGTCGTGGGACACCATCGGCTGCTCGACCACCGGTTCGAGCGAAGCGTCGATGCTCGGCGGCCTCGCGCTGAAATGGCGCTGGAAGAAAAAGCGCGAAGCGGCGGGCCTGTCGACCGACAAACCGAACTTCGTCTGCGGCCCGGTGCAGATCTGCTGGAAGAAATTCGCCCGCTACTTCGACGTGGAGATTCGCGAAGTGCCGCTGCGCGACGGCGCGCTCGGTCTGCAGCCGCACGACCTGCGCGAGTTCTGCGATGAAAACACCATCGGCGTGGTCGCCACGCTGGGCGTCACGTTTACCGGCATCTACGAACCGGTCGCGGCGCTGGCGCGCGAACTGGACGCCATGCAGCGCGATATCGGCCTCGATATTCCGATTCACGTCGACGCGGCGAGCGGCGGCTTCGTCGCGCCGTTCATTCAGCGCGAGCTCGATTGGGACTTCACGATCGACCGCGTCAAGTCGATCAACGCATCCGGCCACAAATACGGCCTCGCGCCGCTCGGCGTGGGTTGGGTGGTCTGGCGTTCGAAAGCCGATCTGCCGGAAGACCTGATCTTCTACGTCGACTATCTCGGCGGCAACATGGCGACCTTCGCGCTGAATTTCAGCCGGCCGGGCGGTGAGATCATCGCGCAGTACTACAACTTCCTGCGGCTGGGCCGCGAAGGCTATACGCGTATCCAGCAGGCCTGCTCGGACACCGCGCAATGGCTCGCCGCGGAGATCGCGAAGATCGGCCCGCTGGAACTCGTCTACGACGGCAAGGACGGACTCCCCGCCGTCTGCTACAAGCTCAAGGACGGCGAAACGCACGGCTTCACGCTGTACGACCTGTCCGAACGGGTGCGGATGCGCGGCTGGCAGATCGCCTCCTATCCGCTGCCCGCCGATCGTCAGCAGGTGGTCGTGCAACGCGTGCTGATCCGCCACGGCGTGAGCCGCGATCTGATCGGTCTGCTGCTCGACGACCTGCGGCGCGGCATCGACTACTTGCGGCAGAACCCCGTGCCGAATTCCGACGCCGGGCCGACCTTCAGTCACGGCGCGCACGTCGTCCCGCTGAAGGTGCCGCTGAACGTGCCGCTGAAAAACGCCTGAACAAGGGCCTAACGACGGCCGGGCGTCACCGCCCACGCCCGCACCCTTACCTTGCGCCGCGACGCCCGCCCTGGGCGCACCGCGGCGTTTTTCCCTGTGCACGGATCGCGAGGCAAGATGATTGCATTCCTGAAGTTTCTGCAAACCAACCCGTACGTGCTGCTGTTTCTCGTCGTCGGCCTGGCCATCTGGATGGGACGCTGGACCGTAAAAGGCTATGGCCTGGGCGCGGTCGCGTCGGCGATCGTGGTCGGCTGCGGCGTGGCGACCTGGGGCGCCGCCTACGGCGTGCACTTCCAGCTCGACAACTTCACGAAGAGCCTGTTCTATTACCTGTTCATGTATGGCGTCGGGCTGCGCGTCGGGCCATCGTTCATCAACAGTCTGAAAGGCGACGGACTGAAGTTCACGTTTCTCGCTATCGTGTCGTCGTTCCTCGGACTCGGCATCGTGGTGATCGGCACGAAATGGCTGCAATTGCCGCTCGGCTCCGCGGGCGGCATTCTCGCGGGCTCGCAAACCATGTCGGCGGCGATCGGTTCGGCCGAACAGGCCATCACCTCCGGCGCGGTGCCGCTGCCGCCCGGCACGACCCAGGGCGACGCGACCGCGATGATCGCGCTGTCGTACGGCATCACGTATATCTGGGGCACCGTCGGCATCATCCTGATCTGCAAGTATTTGCCGCGCTGGTGGCGGGTCGACGCGCGCAAGGCGGCCAAAGAATACGAAAAGGAGCACGGCGTGCCGAACGTCGACGACGCCGGTTTGAGCGGCTACCGTCCGTTCGATCTGCGCGCCTACCGGCTGGCTAACAGCGAACTCGACGGCATCACGATTACGCAGTTCCGCGCGCGTTTCGCCGAGTATCAGATCGAGAACGTGGAGCGTGGCCCGGATCTGCTCGGCGCCGATCCCGAACTGGCGCTGCGCGTGGGCGACGTGATCGCGCTGGGCGGCAGTCTCGACGCGCTGACCGATCATATGGGGCTGATCGGCCCGGAAGTGCCCGATGCGCGCGTGCTCAATATTCCGCTGGATCAGGCCGAAATCGTGGTGACGCACCGCAAGGTCATCGGCCGCGCATTGAAGGAATTCGCGTCCTCGCCGATCGCGGGCCAGGTGCAGTTGATCGGCATCCAGCGTGGTGGCGCGCCGTTGCCGGTGGGGCTGGAAACGCAATTGCAGCGGCTCGATGTGCTGCAACTGGTCGGCTTGCGCAGCGCCGTCGCCAAGGCCGGCGAGATGCTCGGCATCATCGCGCGACCCAGCACCGCGACCGATCTGTTGACGCTCTCGCTCGGCATGATCCTCGGCTTTCTGATCGGCCTGATCCAGGTGCCGGCCTTCGGTTCGTCGGTCGGATTGGGCAATGCCGGCGGCTTGCTGGTGTCGGGCATCATCGTGTCGTCGCTGGTGTCGCGCGTGCGGTTCTTCGGCAATACGCCTAACGCGGCGCGCAACATTCTCGAAGACATGGGGCTGATCTTCTTTGTCGCGATTGTCGGCGTCAATGCCGGCGCGAATCTGCTGTCGCAACTCGACGGCGCCATCGCGCTGAAAATTTTCCTGCTGGGTTTCGTGGCTTGCACGATTCCGCCGTTCATCGTCTGGGCGATCGGCTTTCATCTGTTCAAGATCAATCCGGCGATCCTGATGGGCGGCGTGGCGGGTGCGCGCAGTCACTCGGGACCGGCGCGGGAAGCCGCCAAGGAAATCGACAGCACGGTGCCGTGGATCGGCTTTCCGGTCGGCTACGCGGTGTCCGGCATTCTGCTGACGGTGTTCGGTTACTTCGCGATGATCCTCGCGCGTTGAGCCGTTGATCGGGTTTTATCGAGCCTTGCCGAGTTTTACCCGCCTGCGCGGCGCGTTCTGCGCCGCTTCGAAATTGGCCCTTGCTAACGCAGGGCCAATTTTGATTCGAATCAATGTTGCTTCCACCTCCCCCCATCGACAATAGCGCCGATGCCGGCCCCTTTCGGGCGTTCAGTTCGGGTCGGTTCGCTGGTCCACGCGCGCCCCCGCTGCTTATCTACCGTCCCAATCGGCTGTCTATCTGGAGAAGATGATGAACGACACGACCGCCGCCGGTCCGTGGCTATGAACCTGTTGCGCCGTCGTTTCCAGACCAATGAGAGCTTTCGTCTGCTCGTCGACGCCGTCAACGATTACGCGATCTTCATGCTGAACCCGTCGGGCCATGTCGTCACCTGGAATGCGGGCGCGCAGAAAATGAAAGGCTACGGCGCGGACGAGGTGCTCGGCCGTCATGTCTCGATCTTTCATGCACGCGAGGACATCGCGGCCGGCGAGCCCGGCGCGCTGCTGGCACGCGCCGCAGCCTACGGGCGCGCGGAAAACGAAGGCATCCGGATTCGCCGCGACGGCTCGCAATTCTGGGCCAACGTGGTGATCACCGCGATCCGCGACAAGTCCGGCGCGTTGCGCGGCTTTGCCAAAGTGACCCAGGATCTGACCGAGCGCCGCAGAGTGGCGGAACTGGAAGCGGTCAGCCGTCTCGCGGCCCGAATCCAGGCCGCGCGCGAAGAGGAACAGATCCGCATCGCGCACGAGCTTCACGACGATCTCGGCCAGCAGTTGACCGCGCTCAAGATGTCGCTGGCCGAACTGGAACACGGCCTGCGCGATCGAGGCTCACTCGATGCCGGCATTCAGTCCGGTGTCACCGACATGGCCCGGGTGATCGACGACACCGTCGCCTCGTTGCGCCGGATCGCGACGGGTTTGCGGCCAATCGCGCTCGAAACGCTCGGACTCGCGTCCGCACTCGAATGGCTGATCGACGATTTCACGCAACGCTATGGCATCGCGGTCGCTACGTCGCTGCCCAACCCGCCGCTGAACCTGCACGAAGCGGCGGAATCCGCGCTGTTTCATATGGTCCAGGAAGCGCTGACCAATGTCGCGCGGCACGCGCAAGCGGACCGGGTCAGCGTGGAACTGAGCCGGCAATCCGGTCAGGGAAAAGGCCGCTGTGTGCTGCGTATCGTCGACAACGGTCGAGGCGCGGCGCCGGTCGAACTGGCGGGCGAAACGTCGTTCGGCCTGGTGGGCATGCGCGAGCGCGCTCGCGGGCTGAACGGCACGGTGCAGATCGACACCGCGCCGGGCGGCGGCTTCAGCGTCATGGTCAGCCTGCCGCTGGCGGCGATCGAGCCGAGCGACACGAGCGGGGACTGACGGCTGCAACGTCCGCTACTGGGGGGGGCGTGGCGACACGTCCGCCACGCCGCCTTCATCTTGCAACGCGACCGGGCCGCGGGCCGCTCACTGCGTCCCCGCCAACGCCCGCAACGCGGCCATGTCGAGCAGCGTAATCAAACGCGGCCCCTTGCGGCGAATCACGCCCTGCGTTTCGAGCGCATGCAAGGCGCGACTCACCGATTCCACCGACAACCCGACATAGTCGGCCACGTCATGCCGCGCCATCGGCAACGCGAGTTCGCCGGCCGCTCGCTCCGGCATCGCATACGCATGCTCGATCCACAGCAGAAAACTGGCGATGCGCGCCACCGCGTCGTTTTTCCCGACGGTGAGCGCATGATGCTGCGAGCGCCGCAGCTCGTGGCACAGCTTGCAAAGCAGGCTCAAGTCCAGACGCGGATCGTGTTCGAGAATCGCCTCGAGCGCGTCGAGCGGAATCCGGTAGGCGGTCAACGCGGTCAGCGATTGGCCGGTCGCCACATAGGTCCCGTTGAGGCTGAGCCCCATCAGGTCGCGTGGAAACAGAAACGCGGTAATGCGCTTCTGACCGTTGGCCAGCAGTTGATACGTCTCCGCCACGCCGCTGACGATGTTGTAGACGAACTCCGCCGTCCCGCCTTCGGGATACAGCACCGTATTACGCCTGACGCTGACCAGCCGCGAGGCGTCGATCAGCGCGTCCTGTTCGGCGACGGACAGCAGTTCCACCGCGCTGCCGTCGCCGGTCTTCCTGAACGGCGCGGCGAAGATCGACGGTCGATAGCGCGACGCCGGGGAAACATCGTCTTTCATATCATGCCGCCGCGCGAATCCACGCCGCGATCTCCGGCCACGCGTCCTTCAACGTGCGCGAGCCCATGAACAGGCCGATATGGCCGCCCGGCACGAGCTTCCTGACAATCTTGCCGGGCGCGGTGCCGAGATACTTCACCGCGTCGAACACCTGCTCTTTCGTCGTGATGTCGTCCGATTCGCCAGCCAGCAGATAGACCGGGCACGTGACGGCCTGCAGATTGAGCGTCTGGCCGAGCGCGACGAATGTGCCTTTGGCGAAGCGGTTTTCCTTGAAGAGCTGAACGATGGCCTGCAGATACCAGCGGCCCGGCAGATCGATCGGGTTCTCGTACCAGCTCTCGAAAATTTCTTCCTTGCGCAGATACTCAGGGTCGTCCATATGCTCGTAGAGGTCGATATGGTCGGTCATGTAATGCTGTTCCGGATGCATGTTCTTCCAGCCGCGCAACATCAGCTTGCCGCGCATCACGCCGCGTCCCATGTCGACCAGTTCCTGATAGAACGACGTGGGGTACGTATGCGCCATCTTTCTGACCGGACCGTCGCCCGCGTCGGTGTCGATCGGCGAGCCCGCCAGCACCAGGCTCGCCACCTTGTGCGGAAAACGCGCCGCATACATGGCCGCCATCCAGCCGCCCTGGCACAACCCGACCAGATTCACGCGGCCGCCTACTTCGTCGACGCAGACATTCAGCTCGGCCAGATACTGATCGATCTCCAGATCTTTCATGTCGTCGGTGGCCGACTTCCAGTCGGTCAGATAAAGCCGTGAGAGCCCGTTGTCGCGCAGCGTCTCCATCAGGCTTTGTCCTGGCTGATAGTCGGCGATCATCGCGCTGTGCCCGGCATAAGGCGCGTCGACGATCGTGGGCACGCCACTCGCGTTTGGCGTCGAATAATCGCGGAACACCATGGTGCGCAGATCGAGCAAGGGCCGGTTTTCGGAAGCCAGCGCGGGACGCAGTTCGAAGTGAATCTTCTCTTCTTCGGCGAGAAACGCGAGGTTCTTCGCCGACAGATCCGCGCTGGTCTTCAGCATCGCGGCGGCGGCGGCCATCGGCCAGAAAAACGGCAGAGCAAACGCAAAAGCCGGGTTCGGCGTGGTGGAGGAATCGTTCATCATGTCCTTCGAAAGGAAAGAATCGGGGTGGCCGGCAAGCAACGCGTGAACAGGTTCAGCGGTCCAGCAGCCGGCGCGTGTGCCGGGCGATCATCAGGTTTTCATCGGTCGGCAAGACCCAGACGGCGACCGGCGACGCGGCGGTCGAAATCAACGGACCATGCCGCTGGTTGGCTAACGGATCCACTTCCACGCCCAGCCAGGCTGCGCTTTCGCCGATGCGCTCGCGAATCTGCGTCGCGTGTTCGCCAATGCCGGCCGTGAACACCAGCGTGTCGAGTCCACCGAGTGCCGCGGCGAGCGAGCCGAGTTCGCGGGCGGCGCGATAGACGAACAGGTCGACCGCCTCGCGCGCCGCCGGCGCCTCGCTCGCGAGCAGCACGCGCATGTCGCTCGACAGGCCTGAAACTCCCAGCAAACCCGAGCGCTCGTAGATCAGATGCTCGACCTCGTCGGGGCTCATCCCCTCGTGCTGGATCAGGTACAGCACCACGCCCGGATCGAGCGCGCCGGTGCGCGTGCCCATCGGCAGACCGTCGACGGCGGTGAACCCCATCGTGCTCGCGACACTCCGGCCGTCGCGCAGCGCACACATGCTGGCGCCGTTGCCCAGGTGCGCGACCACGACCCGACCGCGGGGCTGGTGCGGCGCGATGTTGGCCAACGCGCCGCTGATGTATTCGTACGACAGCCCATGAAACCCGTAGCGCCGGATACCCTTGTCCGTCAGTTCGCGCGGCAACGCGAACGCCTGCGCAAGCGGTGGCTGACTGTGATGAAACGCGGTGTCGAAGCACGCGACTTGCGGCACGGCGGGCGCAAACGCGGCCACCGCACGAATCGCCGCGACGTGATGCGGCTGATGCAACGGCGCGAGCGGCGTCAGCGCTTCGATGGCGCGCAACACCGTCGCGTCGATCCTGACCGGTTCGGCGTAGTCGGGCCCGCCATGCACCACGCGATGGCCGATGCCGTCGAAGCCCGACTCGCCGCCCACGTGCGACGCGAACCAGTCGTGAATCGCCGCGATGGCGCCACGATGCCCCTGCCCGGACACCGGCGCATCGGCCAGTTCGCGGCCGTCCGCATCGCTGACGCGCAGGCGCGGCGCCGTCTCGATCTCTTCGACCGCGCCATGCGCGCCGGCCACGAGCGAGCGATCCGCGCGCGTTTCATAGACGGAAAACTTGAGGCTCGACGATCCCGCATTGAGAATCAGCAGAGGCTCACGCATGCTGGATGTCCCAGATCGCGTCCAGCGCCTGCGTGACCACGCGATTGCGATGCGCATACAGCGCCGCGACCGCGCAACTCGCCATGCGGGCGCGCTCGTTGTCGGCGCGGCTCGTCAGGATGATCGGCACGCGCGCGCCGAGCACGATGCCGGCCGCGTCCGCCTTCGCCAGATAGGTCAGTTCCTTGGCCAGCATGTTGCCGGCTTCGAGGTCCGGCACCAGCAGAATGTCCGCGTCGCCGGCCACGGGCGAATTCAGATGTTTGATCGCCGCCGCTTGCGCGCTGATCGCGTTGTCGAACGCGAGCGGACCGTCGATGATCGCGCCGCCGATCTGCCCGCGATCGGCCATTTTGCAGAGCGCGGCGGCGTCGAGCGTCGATGGGATTTTCGACGTGACGGTTTCCAGCGCGGACAGCACCGCCACTTTCGGCAACGCGATCCCCAGCGCGTGCGCGAGTTCGATCGCGTTGCGCACGATGTCGGCTTTCTGTTCCAGCGTCGGGAAGATGTTGACGGCGGCGTCCGTGATGAAAAGCGGCTTCGGATAGGTCGGCACGTCCATGATGAAAACGTGACTCAAACGCCGCTCAGTGCGAATGCCGGTGTCCTTGCGGACCACTTCCTCCAGCAGCTCATCCGTATGCAGGCTGCCTTTCATCAGCGCGTCCGCTTCGCCGGCGCGCACCAGCTCGACCGCCTTCGCGGCGGCCGCGTGACTATGCGGCGCATCGACGACGCGGCAGCCGGCCAGATCGAGTTCGAGCGACGCCGCCAGACGACGGATGCGGCCTTCCGGACCGATCAGCGTCGGCACGATCAAGCCGGCCTCAGAAGCTTCCACTGCGCCGCGCAACGAGACCTCGTCGCACGGGTGAGCCACGGCGGTTCGCACGGGCGTGAGCGCATGGCAACTGGCAATCAGTGCATCGTAGTGCCGATGCGGACGGGGCTCGGACATGAGCAGCACACTCCTGAAAAACAGCGTGTTGAAGGGTGGATTCCTGCAGGGCATCGGGTGGGTCGTTGCGCGAGGCGCGAGGCGCGACGTCGCCGTGCCGCGACGAATCCATAGTATTAGGGTGAATCCCTAGGCCATTGATCTAACTCAAGCCGCACCCGGTATGGAACGCCGTACTCTGTGATGAACCGCGCGACGAAGGGATTCGATTGGGATGCCTTGCTCGTGACGGCCCTCTCCCACATGAAGAAGGAATGGGCGCATGCACATCCGCGAAATCCGCTCGAAGATCCGCAGCGTGTCGGCGACCCGCAAGATCACCCGCGCGATGGAAATGATGGCGCGCACGAGAATGGCCAATGCGCAGCGGCGCGCCCGCACGTTCCGTCCGTACGCGGAACGGATCCGTGAAATCGCGCTGCGTTTACGCGAGGACAGTCCCGACTATGTGTCGCCGTTGTTCGTTAAGCGTGCCCGGATCGCGCGTGTCGGGCTGATCGTGGTCAGCACCGACCGTGGCCTGTGCGGCCCGCTCAATAGCCGGCTGCTGATGCGTTGCGCCGAAAGCCTCAATGACTGGCAACGCGGCGGCATGGAAGCCGAGGTAATCGTGATCGGCGCGCGCGGCGCCGGCCCGTTGATGCGGCACGGCGCCCATATCGTCGCGCGAACCGCCGCGTTGAGCGCGGATCTGCACTTCGAGTCTTTCTTCGGCGCGGTGAGCGTGCCGCTGAGCGGCTTTCTCGCCGGCCATCTCGACGAGGTCTATGTGGCGTACAACCACCTGAGCAGCGCGCTCTCGTATGAACCGCGCATCGACAGGATCTTGCCGCTCGGTGAAATGCGGCGCGAGGGCGAAGAAGTTGAGCATGCCGGCGCAGTGCGGACCGAATACCTGTATGAGCCGAGTCCTAAACCGGTGGTGGATGCGTTATTGCTCCGCTATGTCGAAGCGCTGATCTACCAGGCGGTGGCCGAGAACAACGCCTGCGAGCAATGCGCGCGGATGTTCGCGATGCAGACGGCGACCGAGAATGCCGACCGCGTGATTCGCGATCTGCGGCATCTGTATCAGAAGACCCGCCAGGCGCAGATCACGACGGAACTGTGCGAGATCGTCGGCGGCGCGGCGGCCGTGTAGGTGGCCTTAGGCTTTTTATCGGCTTACGGGCTTGAGTGCCGCCCAGGCTGCGAACGAGAGGACCTCGGTGATGGAAAGTTTTATGCAAGTCGACATTCTGAGCGTCGAGCAGATGCTTTATTCCGGCAAGGCGAGCTTCATCGTGTTGCCCGGCGAGATCGGTGAACTCGGTATTTTCCCGCGACACGCGCCGCTGCTGACGAAAATCAAGCCGGGCGTGGTCACGGTTCACGAGCAAGGCACGACCGTCGAACAGCATATTTTCGTCGCGGGCGGCATTCTCGAGGTATTGCCCGAGTCCGTGATCGTGCTGGCGGATCACGCGGTTCGCACGCCGGAACTCGATTCCACCAAGGCCAACGACGCACGCCGCGAAGCGCAAACCTTGCGGGCGCGCTATGCGGACACGCGCCGCCCGGGTTTCGATTTCGCGGCGGCCAAAGCCGAACTCGCGGATGAAATAGCGCGCTTCTTCATGCTGGCGCTGCGGCGCGGCGCGCAGGAGTAGCGGAACGCCGCGCGGACGGCGGCGGTAACAGTGGCGGCAACGGCGGCAACGCTACTCAGCCGTTCAACGAATCCAGATTCAGCGTAATGATCTTGACCGACACGTCCTTGCAGGTCTTGTCGCGGCAGATGCCGCTGAACCAGATTTCGCCGCCGCCGATCATCACGCCCTGATCACGCGAGAACAACGTCGCATAGGTCTGATGCGCGACCAGATCGACCAGCTTCGGCGTAAAGATTGCGTCGTAATGCGCGACCAAGTCGCGCTTCGTGCGCAGCGTCACTTTCTTGCCATGCAACGCGACGGTGATCGGATATTTGACCATGCCCGCGACGGCCGGTTTGTCGGCGCGCGCCACGGCCTGTTGCAACTGGTCGAAGAACTGGCGGTACGGCACGTGGGAGCCGAACAGAAAGTCCATCCGCGCATCGACTGCCTGATCGGTCTGGGCATCGCTCTGCGTGTCAGTCTGTGCAGCGGTTTGCGCGACAGCGGAAGGCACGGGACCGAATGCGAGGGCGACGCCGAGCACAGCACCCGCCATCAATTGAACGTAAGTCGGGCGTCGGTGTGAGGGGATGCGTTCCATTGCGGCGTTCTCTTCTCGTTGCGTTATAAAAAGGACGCCCATTATCGCCTCTCCCCTCACCCCGCCTCCGTATCCCGGCCCGAATCCGCTACATCGATCCCATAGCGCTTGAGCTTGGCATACAGCAGTTGCCGGTTGACGTTCAAACGCCGCGCGGCATCGGTGCGATTGTTGCCGCTATGGCGGAGCGCGCGGCGAATCAGCATCTCTTCGAGCCTTGCCAGCGCGGAAGGCAAGTCCTCATCCGGCCAGTCGAATTCGAGCGCCGAATCGTGCGGCGAGCGCGCGTCCTGCAAAAACGTCAGGTCCGTCGCGTGGATGTATTCGCCGCGCACCATCACCGCGGCGCGCTCCATCGCGTTCTTCAGTTCGCGCACATTGCCGGGCCACGCAAAGCGGATCAGCAACGCGGCGGCATCGGCGGACAGGCGCTTGCCCGCAGCCACGCGCGTCAGAAAATACTCGGCGAGCGGCACGATATCCGCAATGCGTGCCGACAGCGGCGGCAGATGAATCGGCACCACGTGCAGCCGGTAAAACAGGTCCTCCCGAAAACTCCCGTCACGCACGCTGCGCAGCAGATCACGGTGAGTCGCGGCGATTACGCGCACGTCGACCGGCACCGGTTTGCCGCCGACCGGCACGACCACCCGCTCCTGCAACGCGCGCAGAATCTTGGCCTGCATCGCCATGTCCATATCGCCGATCTCGTCGAGAAACAGCGTGCCGTGCGCGGCCTGACGAAATGCGCCGTCGCGATCGGCGGTGGCGCCGGTGAACGCGCCGCGCGCGTGACCGAACAACTCGCTCTCCAGCAGATCGACCGGAATCGCCGCGCAATTCATCGCGACGAACGGCTGGTCGTGACGCAGCCCGTGTTCGTGAATCGCCCGCGCCACGACTTCCTTGCCGGTGCCGGTCTCGCCGGTGATCAGCACGGTGGCGTCGCTATCGGCGAGCACGCCGATGGTCTTCTGCACGGTCCGCATCGCCTCGCTCGAACCGATGATCGCCTCGGCCTCTTCCGCCGGAAAGCTCGCGCCCGACTCGGCGACGCTCGACAGCATGCGCTGCAGCACCTGCGCGAGATCGGCGCGGCCAATCGGCTTGGTCAGATGATCGAACGCGCCCAGGCGCATCGCCTCGATCGTATTGGACGCGGTGGCGTGCGCAGTCAGCACCGTCACCGCCGGCGCCGTGGGCCGCGCGCGCAACCGGCGCAGCACCTCGAGTCCGTCGATGCCGGGCATGCGCAGATCGAGAAACATCGCGCTGACCGGCTCGGTGTCGAGCAGGGCCAGCGCGCTCAAACCATCGGCGGCGAGACAGGCGGTGTGGCCGAGATCGACCACGACTTCGGCGAGCGCGTCGCGCATGGTGGCGTCGTCGTCGACGATCAGGATGTGGGGCATGGCAGGATGATCTCGAAAGTAGTGCCGTGGTCGGTCGATACGAAACGCGCGGCGCCGCCGTGCGCCACCGCGACTTCGCGCACGATCGACAAGCCTAAACCGGTGCCGTCGGGCCGTCCGGTCACGAAGGGTTCGAACAGATGATCCTGGATATCGGCGGGTGGCCCCGAGCCGCGATCGTGCACGGACAGCACCAGCGCCTCCGCGCGACGCAGCGCGGCGACCTCGATCCGGCTGCCGGCCGGCGCGGCGTTGATCGCGTTCAGAATCAGATTGTCGAGCGCGCGCTGCACCTGGTCCGGGTCGAAGCGCGCCTCCTGCCAGTCGGCCGAACTCGCGATCGTCAATTGTCTGGCGGCGGCGCGCTCCGTATGTTGAGCGACGCAGGCGTCGAGAAACGCGCTGACTTCGATCAGCTCGCGTTTCGGTTCGTCGTGTTCGGTGATGCTCAGTAACCGGCGCACCAGCGCGTCGAGCCGTTCGATCTCGCCGAGAATCACGCGCAACGCTTGCGGCTGACGCTCGGCGCCGCCCGCGACCGCGCTTTCCGCTTTCAGCCGCATCGCCGCGATCGGGTTGCGGATCTCATGCGCGACGCCGGCGGCCACCCGGCCGATCGCGGCGAGACGCTCGGCGGTCGCCATCTGCCGCGCGAGCGTGTCGCCCCGCTGCCGCGCGACCGATAGCCGCCGGCCGGCCTCGTTCAGCGCGAGGACGATGCGGTCCAGCTCGCGCTCGCGGGTGGGCGGCAACACCGGCAGGTCGGCCACGTCGTACGAACTGAGCGCCGTCTCGATCTGCGACACATGGCGCGACCAGGTCATCGTCAGATGTGTCAGCAGCGCGGCTGCGATCAGCACCGTCACCAGCAGCACGGCTTGCCCCGCCATCAGTTGATAGTAGCTGCGGCCCGCGAAGGTGAAGGTCCAGGTCATCGTCCACGCCGTCAGATGCGGGATTGGCCCCGGCAGCGGACAGGCTGAGATCAGCAACGTTTGCGAGCGCGCGCCGTAGCGCTGACTGGCCGCGCGGTCGCTGGTCAGCGCGGCGGCATTGATCTCGCGAATGCGTGGTAGCTCGCCGCCTGGCGGGTCGGTGCGCGGCGCGGCGCCGTCGTAAGTCGGAAACGCGTAGGCGAGCGAGCCCGTGTCGCCGTGCCAGATGCCGCCCTGCACGCCCGGCCGGTTGCGCAACGCGTTCTGCACGACGGCGCTCAGACGGCCGCGCGCGGCGGTGTCGTCGAGCGCGGGCGGCGCGGCCCCCCAGTCGGCGCTATGCAGACGGTAGGCCGACGCGATTGCATCGCAGGCGCGAGCGTTTTCCGCGGCGGCCTGGCCGACCTGTGCGGCCGCCGATTGATGGAACAGCCCCACCATCAGCCAGGCGGTTGCGCCTGCGGCGACGACCAGCAGTGCAAGCAGCACGATCAGCCGGCCGCGTAACGATCGAAGCATGGTGTTGTCCCGTGTTTTATCTCTGGCTGTCTCTGGCGCAGTCCCTCAGCCGCAGAGCCTCTGCCGCACTCCCTGATGCGAATGGTATGCCAGAGCGAAGCTATCCGGCATGGATGGGCGCTTGAGCAGGTCATTCGGCCATCGGCGGGCATTTCAAAGGCGTGGCGAGGCTGCCGGGTTTGGCGCAACGGTCTTTGAAACACGCACGGTCGCCCGTCGTGCGCCCGACATTGTCCTGATTTGCGACACCTTGCGTCGTGAATCACGACAACCGGCTGCCGCCTGAGCGTGCGCCAACCCGAAGGCATCGGCATCGCGCCGTTGGCACGGTGGTTGCAGAGCATAGCCGGCAAACCACCCTGTCTGATCGAACGAGGCGCACGTGAAAAGAACCAACCTGAAATGGCCGGCGCTCGCCGTCCTCGTGCTGCTGATCGTGGTGGCCGTCTGGTTGCTTTTCTTCCGGCATCCCGCGCGCAAGACGCCGGCCGTGCCGCCCGGCACGCCGGTCTCGGCGGTCGCGGCGAAACTGGCCGACGTGCCGGTCTATATCGATTCGCTCGGCACGGTCACGCCGACGCGCACCGTGACCATCATCACCCAGGTCAACGGCATTCTCGATTCGGTCGACTTCAAGGAAGGCCAACTGGTGCATCGCGGCCAGGTGATCGCGCGGATCGATTCGCGCGCGCTCGAAGCGCAACTGGTGCAGGCGCAAGGCACGCTGACGCACGACAAGGCCGCGCTCGCCAACGCGCAACTCGATCTGCAACGCTACCGTCAGTTGATCAAGGTCGGTTCGATCACACAGCAGACGCTCGACACGCAGATCGCGACCGTCAACGAAAATCAGGGCACGGTGGTGTCCGACACCGGCAACGTGAAGAACCTGCAGGTGCAGGTCAGCTACTGCACGATCACGTCGCCGGTGGACGGCGTGGTCGGTCTGCGCCTGGTCGATCCGGGCAACTACATCACGACGACCAGCACGACCGGCGTCGCGGTCATCACGCAGTTGCAGCCGGCGACCATCGTGTACGCGGTGCCGGAAGACTATCTCGGCCAGATTCATCGCGCCATGTCGCGTGGTGCGGTCGCCGTGCTCGCCTACGACCGCGACAAGAAAACGCTGCTGTCGCACGGCACCTTGCTCGCCGTGGACAACCAGGTCGACACCGCCACCGGCACGGTCAAGGTGAAGGCGGAGTTCCCGCAGTCCGGCGACGCGCTGTTTCCAAACCAGTTCGTCAATGCGCGGATGCAGGCGGATACGCTCCGGCAGATTCCGGTGATCCCGACCGCGGCGATCCAGCACGGCACGAACGGCGATTTCGTATTCGTGGTCGGCGCGGGCAACAAGGTGGCGCTGCGCAATGTGAAGGCGGGGCCGGTTAGCGGCGACAACACGGCGATTCTCGACGACGGCGTGAAAGCCGGCGAGCAGGTGGTGACGGACGGCGCCGACAAGCTCGATAACGGCTCCGCGGTGCGGGTGGTGGCGGGGCCGCCGGCTGGGGCGTCTGGAGCGAGCGCGTCGGCATCGGCAACGGCGGGCGCGGCGGCATCCTCCGCCGCCAGCGCCTCAAGTGCTCCAAGTGCTTCAAGCGCCGCCGCCTCTCCCGCCTCCAACTAACAGCCGGTCTCCATGAACATCTCGCGCCCCTTCATCGAGCGGCCGATCGCGACCACGCTGCTGATGATCGCCGTGCTGCTGGCCGGCCTGCTCGGCTATCACCTGCTGCCCGTCTCCGCGTTGCCCGAGGTCGACTACCCGACCATCCAGGTCTACACGCAGTATCCCGGCGCGAGCCCGGACGTGGTCAGCTCGTCGATCACCGCGCCGCTCGAAGTGCAACTCGGCGAAATGGCCGGCCTGAAGACCATGAATTCGACCAGTTCGAACGGCGTCTCGGTCATCACGCTGGAGTTCGACCTGTCGCTGTCGCTCGACGTCGCCGAACAGGAAGTGCAGGCGGCGATCAACGCGTCCGCGAGCTACCTGCCGGCCAACCTGCCCTATCCGCCGGTCTACAGCAAGGTCAATCCCGCCGACGCCCCGGTGCTGACTTTGTCGCTGACCTCGAACACGCTGCCGCTCACCAAAATCGAAGACCTCGCCGACACCCGTCTCGCGCAGAAGATCTCGCAGATCTCCGGCGTCGGCCTCGTGACGATCAGCGGCGGCCAGCGCCCGGCGGTGCGCATCGAAGCGAATTCGGGCGCGCTGAACTCGCTCGGCCTCTCGCTCGACGACGTACGCACCGCGCTCGGCAACGCCAACGTCAACCAGGCCAAGGGCAATCTGGACGGCAAGTACCAGGCGTATTCGATCGGCGCGAACGACCAGTTGCAATCGGCCGACCAGTACCCCGACATCGTGCTCGCGTACAAGAACGGCGCGCCGATCCGGCTCGCGCAGATCGCCACCTCCGTGCAGGCCGCCGAAGACGTCCAGCAGGCCGCCTGGACCAACAGCACGCCGTCCATCGTGCTGAACATCCAGCGGCAACCGGGCGCCAACGTGATCGACGTGGTGGACCGCGTACAGAGGCTGTTGCCGCAATTGCGCGCCAGCCTGCCGGCCACCCTCAAGGTCGCGGTGCTGACCGACCGCACGCAGACCATCCGCGCGTCGGTCACGGATGTGGAATACGAACTCGCGGTGGCAGTCGCGCTGGTCGTGATGGTGATCTTCATCTTCCTGCGCAAGGTGGCCGCCACGGTGATTCCGGCGGTGACGGTGCCGCTCTCGCTGATCGGCACGCTCGCCGTCGCGTACGGCCTGGGCTTCTCGCTGAACAATCTGACGCTGATGTCGCTGACCATCGCGACCGGCTTCGTGGTCGACGACGCGATCGTGATGATCGAAAACATTACGCGCTACATCGAGGCCGGCGACACACCGATGCAAGCCGCGCTCAAAGGCTCGAAACAGATCGGCTTCACGATCATCTCGCTGTCGGTGTCGCTGATCGCGGTGATGATTCCGCTGCTGTTCATGGGCGACGTGGTCGGCCGGTTGTTCCGCGAATTCGCGCTGACGCTGGCCATCGCGATCGTGATCTCGGCATTCGTCTCGCTAACGCTCACGCCGATGATGTGCTCGCGCATGTTCAAGGCGCACGAAGAGGAACACCGCGTTGATTTCTTCGACCGCGTGAATCGCCGCTATGTGCAGGGCCTCGGCTGGGTGCTGGAGCATCGCGGTTTGACGCTGCTCTCCGTGGCGCTGACCGCCGCGCTGACCTTCGCCATTCTGCTGCTGATGCCGAAGGGCTTCTTCCCCGAACAGGACACCGGCCTGATCGAAGGCATTTCGCAGGCGGCGCCGAGCATATCGTTTCCGTACATGGTGCAGAAGCAACAGCAACTGGTAGGCGATCTGCTGAAGGATCCGGCGGTGGCGAGTCTGTCGTCGTTCGTCGGCATCAATCAGACGAGCCCGACGCTCAACCAGGGCACCGTGCTGATCAACCTGAAGGACAAAGGCGATCGCGACAGCAGCGCCGCCGTGATCCGGCGTCTGTCGGACGCGACCGCGAGCCTCGCCGGCATGCGGTTGTTCCTGCATCCGGTGCAGGATCTGACGCTCGACGACACGATCTCGACCACCAGCTACCGCGTCGGCCTGCAGGCCACGGACCCGAACGTGCTGAACGTATGGACGGGCAAGCTGATCGGCGCGCTTAAAAAAGACCCGGCCTTCGCCGACGTGCAAAGCCAGGCGTCGCAACAAGGCAACCAGATTCAACTGACGTTCGACCGCGCCACCGCGTCGCGCCTGGGCGTCACGCCGCAAGCGATCGACGACGTGCTGTACGACGCGTTCGGCCAGCGCCAGGTATCGACCATTTACACGCAGCTGAATCAGTATCACGTCGTGCTGGTCGCCGACAAAACCTCGGGCAACCTGTCCGACCTGCTCTCCGGCCTCTACGTGGATACCGCGTCGGGCAGCGTCGCGCCGCTCGCGAGCATGGCGACGATGAAGCTGGTCCATGCGCCGGTCACGATCAACCGCCAGGGGCAGTTCCCGTATGCCGACGTGTCGTTCAATCTGCAGCCCGGCTATACGCTCGGCACGGCCGTCACGCGGCTTGCGGACATCGAGAAACAGATCGGCCTGCCGATGACCGTGCAGGCGTCGCTGGAAGGCACGGCGGCGACCTTCCAGTCGTCGCTGTCGAACGAGGCGTTTCTGGTCGGCGCGGCGATTATCGTCGTGTATCTGATGCTCGGCGTGCTGTACGAAAGCTTTATTCACCCGGTAACGATTCTGTCGACACTGCCGTCGGCGGCGCTCGGCGCCTTACTCGCGCTGGTGATCACCGGCACGCAGTTCGACATCATCGGGTTGATCGGGATCGTGCTGCTGATCGGCATCGTCATGAAAAACGCCATCATGATGATCGACTTCGCGCTCGAGCTGGAGCGCAACGAAAAGCTCCCTGCGGTGGAAGCGATCCGCCGCGCCGCCGAACTGCGTTTCCGGCCGATCCTGATGACCACGATGGCCTCGCTATTCGGCGCGGTGCCGCTCGCGTTCGGCACCGGCATGGGTTCGGAATTGCGGCATCCGCTGGGGATCGCGATTATCGGCGGGCTGGTGATCAGCCAGTTGCTGACGCTGTTCTCCACGCCGGTCATGTATCTCGCGATGCACCGCGTCGAGGATCGCTTCAGCAAACGCGACCAACCCGCGCCTGCGGCGGAGTGACGTGATGAACCTGTCCGAACCGTTCATCGCGCGTCCGATCGCGACCGGGCTGCTAGCGATCGGTATCGCGCTGTTCGGCGCGCTGGCGTTCAAGCTGCTGCCGGTAGCGCCCTTGCCCGAGGTGGATTTCCCGACTATCAGCGTGCAGGCTACGCTGCCGGGCGCGGACCCGAACACCGTCGCCACCTCGGTCGCGACACCGCTGGAGCGCCAGTTCGGACAGATTTCCGGCATCACGCAGATGACCTCGGTGAGCTCGCTCGGCGCGACCCGCATCACGATGCAGTTCGATCTGAATCGCGACATCAACGGCGCCGCGCGCGACGTGCAGGCCGCGATCAGCGCCGCGCGCACCAACCTGCCGGCCAATCTGGACGGCAACCCGACCTACCGCAAGGTCAACCCGGCCGACGCGCCGATCCTGATCGTCAGCCTCACTTCCGACTCGGCGACGCGCGGCCAGCTCTACGACGCGGCGTCGACCGTGCTGCAACAGAAGCTGCTGCAAACGCCGGGCGTCGGCGATGTCACCGTGGGCGGCGGCGCGCTGCCCGCGGTGCGGATCGAACTGAACCCGGACCGCGTGAATCACTACGGCGTGAGCCTCGAACAGATTCGCAGCGCGATCGCCACGGCCAACGTCGATCTGCCGAAAGGCTCGGCCGCCGTCGGGCCGTTGAAGTACAACCTCGGCGCGAACGACCAGCTCTACAACGCCTCCGACTACGCGCCGCTGATCGTCAAGCAGAGCGGCAACGACGTGGTGCACATCTCCGATCTCGGTTATGTGCGGCAGGACGTCGAGAATCTGGAGAACTACGGCCTGTCGAACGGCAAGCCGGCGGTGCTGCTGATCGTCTACAAGCAGCCGGGCGCGAACGTGATCGACACGGTCAACAACGTGAAGGCCGCACTGCCGTTTCTCGAAGCGTCGATCCTGCCGACCATCAAGCTCAACATTCTGATGGACCGCACGTCGACGATCCGCGCGTCGCTGCTCGACGTCGAGATCACGCTGGCGATCTCGGTGCTGCTGGTCACCGCGGTGACCTTCGCGTTCTTCCGCAACTGGCGCACCACGCTGGTCCCGGCGATCGTCGTGCCGCTGTCGCTGCTCGGCACTTTCGGCGTGATGTACTTTCTCGGCTTCAGCCTGAACAATCTGTCGCTGATGGCGTTGACCATCTCGACCGGCTTCGTGGTCGACGATGCGATCGTGGTGGTCGAGAACATCATGCGTCACATGGAGCGCGGCGAGCCGCCCATGCAGGCGGCGTTGACCGGCGCGCGCGAAGTGGGCTTCACGGTGCTGACCATCAGCGTCTCGCTGATCGCGGTGTTCATCCCGCTGCTGCTGATGGGCGGGATCGTCGGGCGGCTGTTTCGCGAGTTTTCCGTGTCGTTGTCGGTGGCGATCATCATGTCGATGATCATCTCGCTGACCGTCACGCCGATGCTCTCCAGCATCGCGTTGCGCAGCACCGGCCAGGCGCACGACGACAACGAATACCCCAATTCGCGCTTTCACCGCTTCTATGCGCGCACGCTGGGTTGGGTGATCCGCCATCCGGTGCTGATGGGGATCGTGACGATTCTGGTGCTGGCGCTGAACGTGCTGCTGTATATCGTGATTCCGAAAGGCTTCTTTCCGCAGGAAGACACCGGGCGGCTGATCGGCCAGGTGCAGGCGTCGCAGAGCATTTCGTATCACGCGATGCAGCAGAAATTCCTCAAGATCAATCAACTGGTGCTGAAGAATCCGAACGTGCAGGCGGTGGGCGGTTTTGTCGGCGGTTCGAATTCGGTCAATACCGCGCTGCTGTTCGTCACGCTCAAGCCGCTCGGGCCGCGCAAGGCGAGCGCCGATCAGGTGATCGCGCAGTTGCGCCGCTCGCTCGCCAATATTCCCGGCGCGCGGCTGTTCCTGCAATCGGCGCAGGACATTACCGTGGGCGGCCGGCAAAGCGGCGCGCAATACCAGTTCACGATGACCGCCGACGAGCAGACCGATCTGGACAAATGGGTGCCCAAGGTGGTCGCCGCCATGCACAAGCTGCCGATGCTGCAGGACATCAACACCGACCAGCAGGACAACAGCATGCAGGCGAGCGTGGTGGTCAATCGCGATACGGCGGCACGGCTGGGGGTCAATTTCGCGTCGATCGATCAGGGCCTGTACGACGCGTTCGGGCAGCGCCAGGTGTCGACCATCTACAAGTCCGCGAACCAGTATCACGTGGTGATGGAACTCGCGCCCGAGTACTGGACCGATCCGGCCGCGTTGAAGGCGATCTATGTGCCGGCCGGTGCGGCCGCCACCTCGGGCAGCGGTTCGACGGGCGGCGGCACATCCACGGCGCCGAGCGTGGCGACCTCCGCGAACGCGGCGTCCGCTGCGGCGGCGGCGGCCAGCGCGGCGGCCATGGCCGGTCCGGGCAGCCGTACGGCGACGCCCTCCACCGCCGTGCTGTCGAACGGCAACGCGCTGGTGCCGCTGGCCGCGATGGCGCATTTCTCGATCGCGCAAACGGCGATCTCGATCAACCATCAGGGCACCTTCCCGGCCGTCACGGCGTCGTTCAATCTCGGGCCCGGCGCGTCGATCGGCCAGGCCACGCAGCAGGTTGACGAAGCCGTCGCGCAACTCCGCATGCCGGCGAGCATTGTCGGCAGCTTCGCGGGCACGGCGCAGGTGTTCCAGCAATCGGTGGCGAGCGAGCCGATCCTGATCGTCGCCGCGCTGCTCACCGTGTATATCGTGCTCGGCATGCTGTACGAGAACCTGATGCATCCGCTGACGATTCTGTCGACGCTGCCCTCGGCCGGCGTCGGCGCGCTGATCGCGCTGCTGGTCACCAATACGGAGTTGTCGATCATCGCGCTGGTCGGCGTGATCCTGCTGATCGGCATCGTCAAGAAGAACGCGATCATGATGATCGACTTCGCGATTACCGAGGAACGGCAATCCAATCTGCCCGCCGAACAGGCCATCACGCGCGCCTGTCTGATCCGTTTTCGCCCGATCATGATGACCACCAGCGCGGCCATTCTCGGCGCGCTGCCGCTCGTGTTCGGCTCCGGCTACGGCTCGGAATTCCGCAAGCCGCTGGGCATTTCGATTATCGGTGGACTGATTTTCAGCCAGATGCTCACGCTATATACGACGCCGGTCATCTATTTGTGGCTCGACCGCGCGTACCAGCGTCTGCGCCGTCGACGTCACGGGAAGGAAGCAACATCATGAAGAGCAGAGTGTTGAGCGCGGTTGCGGGCGCGGGCGTGGGGCTGGCGACGCTGTGCATGACCGGCTGCGCGGTCGGGCCGGATTACAGCCAACCCACGGTGGCGATTCCCGCGACGTTCAAGGAAGGCGTGAACTGGCAACGCGCGCAGGCCGATCCGCAAGCGTCGCTGTCCAGCACATGGTGGCAGGTCTATCAGGACGACACGCTGACGGATCTGATCGGCCGCTCGCTCAAGGCGAATCAATCCATCGCCGCGGCCGAAGCCGCGTACCGGCTCGCGCAAGCCACCGTCGACGCCAACCGCGCGAGCCTCTTCCCCGTGATCACGGCGGGACTCTCTGCGACGCGTAGCGGCACCGGCAATGGCGCGGCCAGTTCCGGCATCAGCAGCACGACGGGCAGCACCGTGGCCGGCATACGGAATTCGGTCAGCGCCACGGCCACGGCGAGCTGGGAGCCGGACTTATGGGGCGAAGTGCGGCGCGAGGTCGAGTCCGCGAAAGCTAGCGCGCAGGCTAGCGACGCGCAGTTAGCGGGCGAACGCCTGTCGATTGCGGCCACGCTCACCAACGATTATTTCGCGTTGCGCCAGGCCGATCTGGATATCGACTCGCTGAAACAGCAGCGAAAAATCGACGCACGCATTCTCGACATCACGCGCACCGCGTTTCTGCAAGGCACCGCGTCGAACGACGACGTGCTGACCGCACAAGACACGCTGGAGATCGTGGTCGCGCAATTGCAGACCACCGCAACCTCGCGCGAACAGGACGAGCATGCGATCGCCGTGCTGATCGGCGTGCCGCCCTCCGGCTTCTCGCTGCCGCCGAAAAAGGATTACGCATTCGCCAATCCCTCGGTGCCGCTGGCGTTGCCGTCGCAATTGCTCGAACGGCGCTACGACGTGGTGAGCGCGGAACGCACGGCCGCCGCCGCGAACGCGAAAATCGGCGCGGCCGAAGCGGCGTTTTTCCCGGTGCTGGATCTGTCGGCGCAAGGCGGCTTCGAGCACAACGCGTTCGCGCACCTGTTCTCGCTGCCGAGCCGCGTGTGGACGCTGGGGCCCGATCTGGCCGCGACGATCTTCGACGGCGGCGCGCGCAGCGCCGCGGTGCGCGAAGCCCGCGCGACTTACGATGAAGATGTCGCGAACTATCGCGGCGCGGTGCTGACGGCGTTTCAGAGTGTCGAGGACAGTCTGTCGTCGATCAATCATTTGCAGCAGCAGGCCGCGGCGTATGGCGAGATCTATCAGCGCAACCAGCAGTTGTTCGCGAGCCAGCGGGCGCAGTTGCTGGCCGGGACGGCGAGCGAGGAAAGCGTGCTGACGCAACAGTTGACGTTGTTGCAGGCGGCGCAATCGTTGACGGATAGTCAGTCGTTGCTCGCGCAAGGGAGCGTGACGCTGATTAAAAATCTGGGCGGTGGCTGGCAGTGGGATGGAGCGCCGGGGAGCAATGCGGGTGCGTCTGGGCCGGTGGTGGCATCAGCGCCGGTGGCTTCAACCTCGACTGCGACTACAACGTCTGCGTCGGCTGCAACATCGACTCCGGCGCCCTAGGCGCTGCGCCACCTGCGGCCCTGCTCACTCCTTCCCACCGCCCTGCAACCGCGCCAGCAACTCGCGCCCCCGACGGGTCAATTGCAGCGTCATTTCATGCGGCTGACGCTGCCGCACTTCGACGAGCGCATACCGGCGTAACGCCAGCACATCGGGGTCCAACGGCTCGATACGTTTCTCCGTGTCGCGAAACAGCATGAGCGTCGCGAGTTCGTGATGGCTAAGCATCCGGCACCTCCGTTCATCAAAGCGTGGCGATGAGACGATAGTAGTCAGACGCCGCGACAGTTTGGCTACAGACACGTTTCCGCTTCTTACGGGCACGCGGGCTTCGCGGCGGTCAATCCGCCCGCAGGCCCGGCGTGGTGCGCCCTCCGCCGTCGAGCACGCGTAAACCGGCGTAACTCGCCGCGATTCCGGCGGCAAAAAGCTCACGATCGTGCGCAATCCCTCACGATCGCGTACCGCGATCTATCGAAACCCTATCGAATTCAAGCGTCGGCCCTTTCCGGCCGCAACAGCTGAAACTCGTCGCACGTAGGGAGTTAACATATGTTGTTATTATTTTGTTTACTGCAACATATGAATCCAGGCGCCGTGGCGTGCCGCTAACGATCGTTCGATATCACTGGGGAATGAGATGGTCCGGGAAAAATTGTTGATGCTGGTCGTGCTGGCATCGGCCGCACAGGGCGTGCTCGCGCAAGACGCAACGCCGACCATGACGAAGATTCAAACCAACGGCCTGATTTCGATCGGCCATCGCGAGACGTCGGTCCCGTTTTCTTATGTGGACAGCGACAACCAGGTCATCGGCTTTTCTCAGGATCTGTGCAACAAGGTCATCGACGCCGTAAAGGCGAAGACGAAACGGTCCGATCTGCGTATCCGGTTCATTCCGGTGACGTCGCAGAACCGCATTTCGCTGGTCCAGAACGGCACCGTGGATCTGGAATGCGGCGTGACGACCAACCTTGCCGCCCGGCAAAATCAGGTTGCGTTTTCCGATACGTTCTTCGTGGCCACGACCCGGCTGCTGACGCGCAAAGACTCCGGCATCAAGGATTTTCCGGATCTCGCGGGCAAGACGGTCGTGACCAATCAGGGGACGACGTCCGAGCGCATCCTGAGAAAGATGAACGAAGAGAAGAAGATGAACATGCAGATCATCAGCGCCAAAGACTACGGCGAGGGGCGTCTGACGCTGGAAACCGGCCGCGCGGTGGCGTACATGATGGATGACGTTTTACTGGCGGGCGCGCGCTCGCTGACGGCGAAGCCCGCTGACTGGGTGCTGGTCGGCACGCCGCAATCGTCCGAGGCTTATGGATTCATGCTGCGAAAAAACGACCCTGAGTTCAAGAAAGTCGTCGACGATGCGATGCAGCAGGTCATGAAGGGCAACGAGATCAACGCGATGTACGACAAGTGGTTCATGAAGCCGGTCCCGCCGAAGAACCTCACGTTCGACTTCCCGATGAGCGACTCATTGAAAAAGGTCTACGCGAATCCGAACGATACGGCGTTTGAATAAAGGCTGAGGCGCCGGCGTTGCGCGGTCACGGGTGCGTGTTCGCGCGACTACGACGATCCGTCATTGCGTGCGCGGCCGGTTCAGAACGCGCCGGTCAATGCCGCGACCGCTATGACGAGCACTTGCACGACCGCGAGTATCGTCACCAGCCGGACGAGACGGGCGACGCCGCGCACACGCGCGTCGAGCGTGCGTCCGGCCTTCGTTTCGTCGATCCAGCCGAGCCGCTGCAACGCGTGGTCGAGTGCCGCGAGTGCGTCGTCTTCATTCGTCAACGCGATTGAATGCGCGAGCGCGCTGAACAACCGGCGATCGATCGCGACGCGAATCAACAGCCATAGCGCGAGCACGGCCACCGCGCCGCTCACGCACACCACCGCTACGCACGGCCACGCGCCCAGTGCGAAAGCGAGCGCGAGCCCCACCCAAGCTGCCACCTGAGTGCAGATCGCGACGATCAGTCCGGCGTCGAGCAGGCCGTGCGCCGCGGCGATTTTGAATTGCACGCTGGCGGGTGTGTCGTTCATGATCAAACCTCAGGTCCGGGGCGCGGGTCGCGTGGCGCTTCATGCCGCATTGGCAATCGCCAGTCGATATACCGCTGCAACAGCGCCACGCTCGGCGCCCGCAACACCACTTGCGGACGCGCTTCCCGCAGCAGCGCCAGCGCGGCTTGCGCATCGTTCAACTGCAAATGCGCCGCGAGCCACGCGGCCACCGTCAACGCGCTGCGCGAATAGCCGAGCGCACAGCACACCAGCACCGTATGCCCCTGCTCGCGCAACATCTCGATTGCGGCGACGGCTTGCTGCAACTGCGCGAGCGTCGGCGGCAGCAAGTCGAGTTGCGGCACGCACACATAGCGGATCGCGGGATCGCGCCGGGCCCAGCCGGGCATTTCGGCGGTCAGATCGACAATCGCGGTGGCACGCACCAGCCTCGCCTCACGACGCGTCGGCGTACGTCCCACCAGCACCGAGTGACCCACCGGCGACGACGCCGCATGACGAAACGTCCACGCGCGCGAGTTGATGAACGTGCCGAACACAGTCGGCAGGAACAGCGCGCCGGTCGCCCAGGCGAGACCACCGGATTCGCTCTTCTGATACAACCCGACATCCACACGCCAATAAACCATCGCGACGCACAGCACGGCCAGCGCGATCCAGCCGAGCAGCAACGCCGCGAACGGCGAATGCGGAATCGTCACGCAGGCGGCAATCAAAAACACCAGCGCCAACGCCGCATAGCGGCGCGCAATGCGGCGGGCGTGAGCCAGCACAGCGGGCATGACCGGTTCATCGGCGGCACGCAGGCGGGACGTTCCATCGCCCCGCCGAAGCGGAAACAGAAACAGCGCGAAGCAGCCCACCGCCGCGCCGGTCGGCACATCGATCACGTGATGCTGATAGGTGGTCAGCACGGAAATGCCGATCAGCGCGAACCAGCCGTGCAGCAGCCCACGCCACGCGCCGCGTGCATGCAACGCATACACGGCCCACAACACCACCAGCAAACCGATATGCAGCGACGGCGCCTGGTTGAACGGCTTGTCGAAACCCGCGAGCAGCGTGAACAGCGCGCCGCTCATGCCACCAGCGGCCGGCCGCTCGAAGCTGAAGCGCAGCGGCCACGCAATAAAGCACACCACTGAGATAACCTGCACCGTCAACAGCCGCTTGACGTGATCGAGCAGTTCATCGCGCCAACGCCACAGAAAAAACGACAGCGCGTAAAACAGATCGATCGACCAGTACGGCACGATCGTCCACGGCCAGAAAGGAATGGCATGCTCCCAGCCGAATGCAAACGACGGCACGCTCGCATGCCGTCCGGCCAGCCAGTTCGCGAAGCCATAGGTCGAAAAGAACACGAGCCCCATGGCCGCCAGCAGCACGCATTTCAGTGCGAAAGTCGCCGGCCGCGCAGCGGCTGCGTCGCGGGGCCACGCGCTTGCGTCGGTGCGTGCGCTGCTGCTGGTCATACGTCCGCGACCCGTTGCGCGACGCTGACGGTGAAGATGCCCCACTCGTCGATACGTTGCGCGATCTTGCGAAAGCCCGCGCTCGCCACCAGCTCATCGAGCTCGGCCTGCGAGCGGCGGCGCATCACCCACGCCGCCTCGCCGCGATGGTTCTTCAGCGTCCGCGCGATGAATTCCAACTGCGGATGCCACGGCTGCCCCGTATAAACCAGGTAACCGCCGGGCGCGACGGAGCGCGCGAGGCCGCCGAGCGAAGCGCGGATCATCGCGTTGTCGCTGAACAGTTCGTATAGCCCGGACACGATGGCAAGATTCGGACGCGGTTCGAGCGCGGCGAGCGCTTCGGCGTCGAACGCGTCGCCTTGTTCGAAACGCGCCTTCGTGCCGAAGCCCTTCTGAATGATCAGCGCGCGGCCGGCCTCGACATTCGGCGGACTGTAGTCGCGCAGCAGAATATGTTCGATGCCGGTTCGGCTCAGTGCGGCCGCGCCAATGGCGTCGAGCACATAGCGCCCGTGCCCCGCGGCGATATCGACGATCCGCACCGGCTGACCTTCGCGCCGAAGACGCGCGATGGCATCGGCGATCAGCGCTTCGATATGAATCTTGCGCTGACGAATGCCGCGCCAGCCGATCGAGTCGAGATAGTTGCGGTCGATCAGCCGGCCGAGCGGCGAACGCCCTTCCGCGCGATTGCGGTACACATAGTCGAGCGACGAGCCGGAATCGAAGCCGCGCTGGAACCCGAGCGCGATCCCCGAAGAGAACCACGACGACAGCCGCAAACCGCCGCGCACCAACGCCCAGTAGGCGCCCATCAACGGTTGCGGCGGTTGTTTCAGGCCTGCGAATTCATCACGGAACGGCCCGCGCTCATGCGCGTCGAGCAACGAGACCGGCGCGCTCGGCGCATCGTATTCCTGCAGCACGAACGCACGAACCGGCGCGATGGCGCGGCTGCGCTCCAACTCACCGAGCGTGTCGTGATGGAAACCGTCGAGCACGATGCGCTCCTTGCGCGCCGAGCTCAGCCGTTCGTAAAACTGGTCCTGCGGCTGCCGGCGCACGACCCAGTCGGCGCCGGAAATCAGCACTTGCGTCGGCACCTTGATCGCGGCGGCGTCGGCTACCACGCGTTGAGCCATGTCGTGCAGATCGAGCAGCATGTTGACCGCGATGGCACGCGCGATCAGCGGATCGGACTGGTAACTCGCGACGCGCTCGGGGTCGTGCGTCAGCAGCTTCGGCTTCACATAGCTATTGACGAAGAAGCGCCCGCGCAGCCTGTACATGAGCCGCAAAGCCGGCAATGCGAGCGGCACATAAAGCTTGATGCTGAAGGCCGGCGCGGCCAGCACCAACGCGCGCAGCGGCGGCGCGTAATCGTGCACCCACGCGGCGGCCAGCACGGCGCCGACACTCTGGCCGATCACCGTCATGTCTTCGATCGCGATGCCATAGGTGTCGCGGATATGCTCGGCGAACGTCTGAACGTCGCGCACCGACGCCGCCGCGCTCGGACTATAGCCGCGTTCGCCCGGCGAATGGCCGTGGCCGCGCGCGTCCCACGCAAAGAACGCATGCTCGGGCAGATCGAGTTCGTCGACGAGATGCGCCATGCGCGCCGAGTGTTCGTGACCTCGATGAAACAGCAGCACGGCGCCACGGCAACGTTCGCCGGCAACCGGCCAATGGCGGTAGAACAGCGCCTCGCCGTCGTGCGTGACAAAGGTGTGTTCCCCGGCAGTGCGGATCGTCATGGAAGTCTCCTCGAACGTGGAATGGTACTCGCGGCCTGGCTGCGTGCCCCGCCGGGTTTCTGCTTCAGCGCGCCTCGGCAACCCCGTTGCGCACCCGTTGGCCAATCGTCACGAGCGCCAGCAAAACCAGCACGCGCCACAGCCACGTGGCCCACGGCGCGACCGTCAGGCCGAGGCCGATCCACAGGCCGAAGGCGCCGATCACCACCGCGCGATCGCTCTTGCCGAGCGGGCCGTCGTAGCGGCGCGTGGCGCCCGCCAGCGGCCCGATCAACCCCGCGCATTCGACTACCACGGCGGCCAGCGCGAACGCCCAGATATCCGCGGCATTGAATGCGGGAATGGCCAGAAACGGTAAAACGAGTGCGATGTCGGAAATCACGTCGCCTAACTCGTTCAAATACGCGCCGAGCGCGCTCTTTTGTCCGAATTCACGCGCCAGCATTCCATCGACCGCATTGAGCGCCATGCGCAGAAATAGCCAGATCGGAATCAGCAGGAACAGCCGGTAAAAGCCCGCCGCCGCGACGCCACCCACCACGATCGAGCCGAGCGCTGCCGTTACCGTGACCTGATTGGCCGTTACGCCGACGCGCGCGAGCTGGCGCACCAAAGGCCGCAGCAGATTCTGGAACTTCGGTTTGAGTGCGTAGACGCTCATATTTATTTAACAGTTCAAACGGGTTGACCGGCCCATACGCGAATTGCCCGGAAACGAAATTATCGCGAGCGGTTTTTTTCGAGCTATTAGAAACAGCGACATCGTCATTTAAATGGGAGGAAAGGTCAAGATTCACCCTGCTCTTTAAATCGATGTGGTGATCGTCAGAAAAAATCGTCATAATGCCGCGACCGAAACGCCACCGGCGTTCAGAATGGCGCAATCAATGAGTCGGATTCAATGAGTATCTGGCACGCATGGCAACGCGATTGTCTGCTGGGTGTGGTGCGTCTCGTGGCGGGCGCCTATCCGGTCTGGCATCACGGCACACCGAACGCAACGCAGAAGATTTATTTCTCGAATCACACCAGCCACGTCGACACGCTGGCGATTCTCGCCGCGCTGCCCGGCGAGTTGCGCTCACAGGTGCGGCCGGTCGCGGCGCGCGACTATTGGGAGCGCGGCAAGGCCAAGGTGCATATCGCCAATAACCTGCTCAACGTGGTGCTGATCGACCGCAAGAAAGAAGGCGACGGCGATCCGCTGGAGCCGGTGCGCGAAGCATTGCGGCTCGGCTATTCGATCATTATTTTTCCGGAAGGCACGCGCAGCGCCGAGGCCTTGCCGCAGGCGTTCAAAAGCGGCCTGTACCGGCTCGCCGGCGAGTTTCCCACGGTCGAGTTGTGCCCGGTCTATCTGGAGAACCTGCAGCGCATCATGCCCAAGGGCGCGATCTGGCCGGTGCCGCTGATCTGCAAAGTGCATTTCGGCGCCACGATCACGCTGGCCGACAACGAGCCCAAGGCGGATTTTCTGCAGCGCGCACGGGAGCGCATCGTCGAACTTTCGCCGGTACGCCACGCGGATTGACGGGACTCGCATAACAACAACGGGGAAACACACACGATGAGAACCGCGTTCTGGGAACTCGTGGCCGGCCTGACCGGCTTTCTGGCGATCGCTTCGGTGATCGGCGGCCTGCTCGCCTGGCGCGACGGCGGCCGCAGCACGACCATCGCCAATCTGAATCAGCGGATTCGCGCGTGGTGGGGAATGATCGCGATCATGGCGATCGCGATCGGCCTGGGGTCGACCGCCACTTACATCGTGTTCGCCTTCGTGTCGTATATGGCGCTGCGCGAATTCATCACGCTGACGCCCACTTCGCCGAGCGATCACACCACGCTGTTTATCTGCTTCTTCATTGCCATTCCGGTGCAGTACCTGCTGCTATGGGTGAACTGGTACGGCATGTTCTCGATCTTCGTGCCGGTGCATCTGTTCATCACGTTGTCGCTGGTGTCCGCGCTCACGCAGGACACGCATGAGTTCCTCAGCCGCAGTTCGAAGATTCATTGGGCGTTGATGGTGTGCGTCTACGGTCTGAGTCACGCGCCCGCGCTGCTGATTCTGGATATTCCCGGCTATCAGGGCGAAAACGCGCTGTTGCTGTTCTTCTTCCTGCTGGTGGTGCAGATCAGCGACGTGTTTCAGTACGTGGTCGGCAAGCTGTTCGGCAAACGCAAGATCGCGCCGAAGCTGAGTCCTTCGAAAACCGTCGAGGGGTTTATCGGCGGCGGGCTGCTCGCTACGTTGTCGGGGGCGGCGCTTTACCGGATCACGCCGTTCAGTTTCGGCGCGGCGTTTCTGATGTCGCTCGCTATCGTGCTGGCGGGGTTCGTCGGCGGACTGGTGCTGTCCGCGGTGAAACGCTCGCTCGGGGCGAAAGACTGGGGGTCGATGATCGCCGGACACGGCGGTGCGCTCGATCGCGTCGATTCGATCTGCTTTGCCGCGCCGGTGTTTTTTCACCTGGTGCGGTATCTGTATGTGAATTGAGGGGCCGGTGCGGCTTAGGTCCGGCCTGGTTGCGGCTTAGTTGCGGCTTAGTTGTTAGAGCAACCGCCGCAGCTACTTGAACTGCAACTGCTGGAACTGCTGCAACTGCTCGAACTGCAACTGCTGGAGCTGCACCTGCTGCTGTCTGCGTCGCCGCCAGAACCGCTGCTGCTCACCACCGCCGGCACGTTGAGGGCGCGCTCATAGGTGGCCCATGCCGTGCCAGACAGCGCCCCGACACCGAGTAGCGCAGTGCGCCACAGCAAGGCGTCGGATAAACCTGCGTCGTTCGATGCGCTCTGCTCGCGGGGTTGGCCCGCTTGTTTCTGCTGGCCCTGCTGCCCCGACAGACTCCACGCCGCCGCAAAACGCGCGCTGCACTCGGCGAGCGCCTGCTGGCCGCCCTTCGTCGGCCCGCTGCGGCCCAAGCCCGGCAGCCGCTTCATGACGATCACATAGGCAAGCGCAAACAGGATTACGCCGATCACCAGCAGCAAGACCGGCCGGTCACGGCTCATGCCGACGAAAATCTTCGCGAAGCCGAGTGCCGCCACACACAGCGCCAGCGCACGCGCGACGAACAGCAAACCCTCCATGCCGCCGCGCTTCCATAGCCAGCCGCTTTCGATCAACTCCGCGTCGAACGATTTTTCCTGCAGCATCAATTGCGCGCGGAACGCCACGTAATCGGCCCGTCCGTCTTTTCTTGACCGCAACCATTGCCACTCCGACGCATAACGGCCAGCCATGGCGATATTCTCGGCCTTCACGGAGGGCTTTCCGCTCGGGAAAGGCGAAAAGCTGATCGCGCCGGCATCGATTAGCGCGAGCGTCGCGACGCGGGCCATGCGTTGCACACCGCCGGTGAGGAACGCGGCCTGGTCGGGCGTCATCGAGCGGATCGCGTGAGGCGCGCCGTGGACGCCCCATGTGCGTCGACGGTGTTCGAATTTTTGCGCCCAGTAGATCAGCAGCAGAACACCGAAACACAGTGCCAGATAGAACTGCAGGAAGTCTCGTCCTGCGTAGTTCAGGACGTTGAAATCGATGGTGGTGAAGTCGCCCGCGTACGCGTATGTGGCAACGGCGGCCGTGAGCCAGGCCAGGCCGCTGAGCGGCAAGCGGCGCTCGCGGTAGGCGCTCCAGCGGCGTGCTAGACGGGTGGTGACGTGGTCTGTGTGGTCTTTGTGCTCTGTGTGCGCGGCGTGTGACTTTGCATCGTCCGGCTCAGCAATCTGCGCGGCGCTAGCCCGCGACGGCAAACGCGGCCAGACCGCCGCGGGCGGCTCCGTGCCGAACAGGCGCTGGTAGTCGTCGAGCGTTTGTGCGTAAGCCCGCGCATAACCCTCCGCCTCGCCGGGCGAGCCATTGCCCGGCGTGTGATGCAGCGGCACGCCCAACACCTGAGCGCAAAAGACGTCCCAGTACTCCCGGGTGTATTCGAGGTGCAGATGCCACGCGGCATCCACCGCTTTGGACGGCGTCGCGACTTGCCCCGTCGACACCGCGAGAAACGTGAAGCGCTTGTATTCGGCGATCACCGCGGCGGTATGGTCGCTCGACCAGCCTTCGCGCTGCGCGAGGCGCACGCTGTACGGTAGCACGACGTTCGGCGCGTCGAGCGAATACGCGTCGAGGCGTTCGATCAGCGCGCATTGGGCGGCGCTCATGGGCTGCGGCGAGAGCGCTGTTAGTACGATTGGTGCGATTGGCGGCGTAACGGCCGGCGACGTAGGGTTTGAATATCGGCGCATGGATCGATAAAAATCGTGCGGCGCAATCATTCGACAAACAGGCGCCGAACTGTTGGAAAATGGCCGTCCTCTTAAACTGAAACGAGCGTGCCGTTCTTTCAGCCGGTTAATCGCATTGGATTCTAATCGAGTAGAACGCCCGGCGTATAGCGTTTCGATGGCAATGTCAAAACCGCACTCGCACATGAGGATTTATCCGCTGCGCGATTGTCGAATGAACGGCATCGCACCGCGTCTTTCCGGTTCATATCCGATAGCCCGATTCGCGCAGGCGATCTTTCCCGCTATTGAGTGTGCGGCGACGCGCCAGCCTCGGAAGCCGGCGCCGCATTGTCCTGCGCGGCTCCGCATTGGTGGCAATGCGGAAAGAAGAAGAAATTCCGGCCGAGGCATGCGCATAGATTGAAGAGCTTCAGTCCGCAATGCACGCAGAACGTGGAGTCGTCGCCGCCGAGATTCCATTGTTTGTCGCATGACGGGCAGCGCTTCTTTTCCAGCGAGCGAACCGCCTTGTCATAGCCGATGGCGCGTGCCCGCTCGCCCTGATCCTGCTGCAACTCGATACGCTTGCGCTCGGCGTAGCGCTGGAACGCCCTCATCATGTACAGCCCGGCGAACACGGTCAGCGCGATGCCGACCAGCACCCGCACATAGCCGCCGAAGTCAGGCAGATACGGGACCAGTTCGATAAAAAACGCGCTCAACGCAAACAGGCCGAAACCGTAGACGAACGGCCAGTAACGCGCTTTGCGGTAGCGGATGAACAGCCAGATCCCGATCAGCAGAATCGGCAGCGTTAGCGCAAGCCGCAGACCGAACACCTGCAATTCATAGTGCCGCGTCGCCTCGTCGAAGCGGCGTTCGGCTGCCGCGTCCGCATTGGCGCTTTGCGTGTCCAACTGCGCCTGCCTGGCTGCCAGCGCGCGTTGCTGGTCGTCGAGCGCATCGATCTGATGCTGCCAGACGATCGCCACCGCCTGCAAAGCGTCCAGCTTGCGCGTGCGCGCCTGCAGGTCCGGGTCGCGCGTGCCGTCGCCCGTTACCGAGCGGGTGGCCAGCCAGTTGCGGAAACTTTCTCGCGCGTCCGCGTAGTCTTTGACAGCGCGGCGATGCGCCACCTCGAGCGTTTGCGCCTTCTCATCCAGCGTGTCGTGCTGCGCCTGCAGGTCGCGTTTCGCTGCGTCCAGCCGCGCTTTAGCCGGGACGTCCGCAAATTGCTCGATCGCTGGCGGGCCGCCGCGCGGCGCGAAGGCCATGTCGCGGATCACGAGGCTGCCGAGCATATTCAGAAACACGGCGAACACGATCGCGATCGCCCAGGAAGCGAGTTGCAGGAGCCGCGCCGGACGGGTCAGGCTATCGCTGGAGATTGCCATGGTTGTGTGCCTTTGGAATAGTTTCGACTTTGCACGAGAGAATACCCAACAGTTCTTTCTTCGCCAATGCAAACCCGGAAAATGATGCCCATTAGCACGGAATAAATCGAGTCGGCGTCGTTAAAATCCGCATGCGGCCAGCATTTTTTCATTCGCTGTGAGTACGGCATATTCGCCGGTTACGGAATCGGCAATATCATCCTGGGTTGCGCCGATAAAGTCGCGATAGATAGTCCAACAGGGACGCGGCCGTTAATACGCGATCAGAACTTCGGATGGCACTCGAAATTAACCGACGACCCATGCTCGGTCAGCATCTGCACGCCGCTCACGCTTTCCATCGTCACGCTGGTCATCATGCCGCGACTCTCGCAATAGTCGCGCGCCTCGCTCATGGCGTGCTCGTGCGCGCGCGCCCAGGCCATCCGGCCGCCGGTCGCGCTGGCGGCCACCGTGTAGGTGCCGGGTTTGTCCGTGGCGACGACGTCGGTTGCCGACGCACACCCCACGAGACTCGCACACGCGAGCGCGGCGGCGATCAGCGCGCGCCAGCCGCTGGACGAGGAATCCTGGGAACCCCGCCCGCCAAACGCAACGGAAGCCGCCTGCCGTTCGGGGCGCCGCTCCGGGACCGTGTTGAACATATATCACCTGCACTTTTTATCCGGTTCATCGAGGATGAAATTATCCGCAATCGCGTGACGAAGATCAGCCTCACCGACTGAAAACACTGTTGCGAGGGGCTTAACAATGTCACCGGATGTAAGTGGAGGTGCGCGGCAGGACGGGATCGCGGCGCGCTGGGGGCGGCCAGCGGATCACCATGCCGTACAGGGTTTGTTATGCCAGTCTGCTCAGTCCAGATGAAGGCAGCAAAGATTGCCCTCGCGGTGAGCATGAGCCAATAAAGTCGGTGACAGCAACCCGCACTGGGCAACGATGTCACGCGCCCCCGCCTCTTTCAACAACTTGATTGTCGCTTCGCCTGGATAGTCCACGCCGAAGGCTTGGTCATTGACGTAGTCGGATTGGAGCGGTTCGCGCAGGCCGTCGAATGCAAAAAAGGTCAGATTGTCGATGACCAGGTGACGGGAAGCGTCGCCCTGGACGTGGCACTGCGCCGCGAACTCGCGAATCTGGTTTCGCTCGCGGCCATAACCGAGCGCCGGGATCGACAGAGGTTGACCCGGCAGCCCGATCTGCGCTGTGCGCTGATTCTCGATCGTTGGGGGCAGCACTTTCGACAGCAGCAGTGCCGCGCTACCCACGAAGAGCAGACTCAACGAAAACAGCGCGGCGATCGTGATGCCTTTAACGATTCGGGCGGGCATCAGCGAGCCGAGTGCCACCAGGGTCGAGACGGCAAGCAGAGCCGCGAGAGGAACCGTCAGCGTGCCGGTATAGAAGTTCCACGATCGATATAAGGCCATGTGCCCGAACAGACCAAGCCACAAGGCCACCATGCAGCAAGCCGCACCGTCCAGCCGGCGCCGCATGAGTTTCAACGCAAAGCCAAGCGGCGGCAGGATCGCGGCAACGCCGAAGATCGCTACGATCACAGCGCGAATGAGCGGGTTGATCCACGTGATCAACGGCATTGCAGCAACGCCCGGTGATGCGGCAAGCCAGGCTGACTGATACTGGTCAGCAAAAATCAGCTGATCGACAATCGCGCCAGGCGCGGTGTGGACATTCACCCAAAGTGCATTGAGGAATCCCAGCGGATCAGAAAGCAACTGACCCGTTGGCGTCACTAGCGATAGCCATTGCGACGAAAACATCGGCGCGCCGGCACATTTTGTCAGCGCGCCGGCGAAAACGAGGCTTTGCCACACCGTCGCCAGCACGAAGCCCGCCACGACAAGTGTCAACGCCCGGCTATGTCGCCAGAAACACAGCACGCACGACGTCAACACGACCGGAAAGAAAAACAGGGTCTTGGGGTGGGTGTAGAAGAAGACCGACACCGCGAGGCAAAACAGGATCGCGCAGGCCAATACCCTCGCGCGACTGGTGCTTCCTGCAAAGCGCGCCGTCAATGCAGGCAGGCACAGGAACAGCGTGAGCAGAACGAGCATGACCTGCTCGCCGCGCGCCATGACCAGTGTCAAAGGCAAGACCCCCAGTCCGCATACCGACGTAACCGCGGCAAGCAACGCCCAGTGCAGATGCTTCGGCTTCGTCAGAACACGGATTGCCCCAGCCGTGAGCACGAGCCAGCACAGGTCGGTAGCCATACCGAGAAGCCGTATGCCGAGCGGCGTCGCGCGTCCATAGATCAGGTCGTAGGCGAACGCTCCCGGGTAAAGCAAAGCGGGAACGCTGCGCAAATAGTCCCGATTGCATTGCGGCAGGAGCGTGTTGTATTTCCAGTCATTCGCGAAAAACATGCCGCGCATCATTTTCGTCGCGGCTTCGTCGCTATAAACGGGGACGAACAGGCCGGCCGCCACGATCAACAGAAACACGGCCAATACAACAATAACCAGAACAGCAAGAGACGGAGAGTGCTGCCTGACCTGAAAATCTGCGGGCTTTGACATCATGAAAATTTATTATCGCTTGCCTGAAATAACACGCGTCCGGTTGGACATCTATTACATGCCGCCGACGTTCTCGATGGCTCGGGCAAGTGCGTCTACGACATGCATTTGCTGGTCGTTCGTCAGGCCGATCCACAATGGCAGGCGGATCAGACGGCTGGCCATGTCGTCCGTTACGGGAAGTGGGCCGTGCGATCGTCCGAGGCGTTGACCGCCCGGCGCCGAATGAAGCGGAACATAGTGAAACACAGCGTGAATGCCCTTAGCCTTCAGCGAACTCAGAACGTGCTGCCGGTCGGCCGCCTTGTCCAGAATCACGTAGTACATATGGCCGTTGTGTGCGCACTCGGAGGGAATAACCGGGCGCCTTAACGCCCCGGCCGTCTCAAGCCGGGAAAGCAACGTGTGATAGTTATCCCAGAGCGCAAGCCGGCGACGCGTGAGATCCGTGGCCTCTTCGAGTTGCGCGCATAGAAACGCCGCAGTCAGTTCGCTCGGCAAGAAAGAAGAACCGATCGACTGCCAGGTGTATTTGTCGACCTCGCCGCGGAAAAAGCGGCTGCGGTCAGTGCCTTTCTCACGAATGATTTCAGCCCGCAGGCGCAAATCTTCACGATTGACAAGCAGAGCCCCGCCTTCACCGCTGATAACGTTCTTTGTCTCGTGAAAACTGTACGCGCCGAGCTGGCCCAGTGCCCCTAACGTCCGACCCTTGTAAGTCGCCATCACGCCTTGAGCAGCGTCTTCGATGACGAAAAGGCCATGGCGTTCGGCAATGGCCAGCAAGGTGTCCATTTCACACGCCACGCCCGCGTAGTGGACCACGGCGATCGCGCGGGTTCGCGGCGTGATCGCCGCCTCGACCAGCCGTTCATCGAGATTGAGTGTGTCCTGTCTGATATCGACAAATACCGGCACCGCACCGCGCAAGGCGAATGCATTGGCCGTCGACACGAACGTGTACGACGGCATGATGATCTCATCGCCGGGTTGCAGGTCCAGCAACAGCGCAGCCATCTCAAGCGCGGCCGTGCATGAGTGGGTGAGCAAGGCCTGCAGCGATCCTGTGCCTTCCTCCAGCATGGTGTGACACCGTTCGGTGAACGGTCCGTCGCCAGCGAGGTGCCCTTGTGAGTGCGCCTGCGTGATGTACGTTAATTCTTTGCCCGTCATGTACGGACGATTGAACGGAATCGCGAATGAAGGAGCAGTCATGATTAATCTCAGCGGTTCTTTTGGGCAACAATCAGCAGGGAGCCACCAAATGGTATGCGCAGGCCCCGCCGTATAAATGCGCTTTCGAGGCTCATTGCGCCTTCAAGAATACCGTTGGTCAAGCGGCCGAGCCGAAGGTCGGCCGTCATGTCGTAATCGGCATCGTCGACGCGGGGACGCCGCCGGGTCAGATACATCAGCGGAAACAGCAGACTGACGAACGACGTCATCAATCGGACGGTGTACCCGGCGTTCTGCAACTTCTGACGCATTTCCGCAGCGCGGTAACGCCTCACGTGGCAAACCTGCTCGTCCTGTTGACTCCACATGAATGGATGCTGTGGGACGGTAATGATCAACTGCCCTTCTGGTGCGAGGGCACGATGCATTTCCGCGAGGACGCGCTCGTCCTCTTCAATGTGTTCGAGCACGTCGAATGCGCCCATCACGTTGAATTCGCCGTCGAACGGAATGTGCCGCGCATCCATTTGATAGAACGAAGCGTGCGGCACGCGCCGGGAAGCAAACGCCAGAGCGTCCGCGTAGATTTCCGTTGCGGAGAATTTCGTGGCCGGAAATGCGTTGGCGAGTCCCGCCAGCACGTAGCCCGTGCCGCAGCCGACCTCGCAGAAGTGCGCGGCGGGCGTCATGTATGGCGACGCGGCCCAGACGATGAGCCGATTGCGCGCCCGGAACCAGAAGTTGCGCTCCTCCACTTCGGCAAGGCGCTCGAAATATTCCGGACGAAAGCCACTAGTCGCATTCGACAGGGTCGGACTCAAAGAAAGAACACCCTCCACCGTAGGCGCGGTTGCGCCGCAAGCGTCGCAATGCCACGCGTCGTTCACGTTGGCGTCCCCACATCTTGGACAAACTTTCATTCCTGTTCCACAAAAGACCGGCTGGATGCCGGGAAGACCCATAGGCGTTGTGCGACAAACATGAAAGCGGCGACCACAACAATCATGACGGCTTGCACGAGTCGATCTGAAACATGATAGCGATCCACGAATATCATCATTGCCACCAGGTTGATGCCGTAGGCGGCGCAATAAGCCGCAAGATAGCGAATGAATGTCGATCCATTCTGCCCGCTGTGCTGGAACGACCATTTCTTGTTAAAGAAGAAGGTTTGACCGATTCCTAGCGCGAACAGGCCGGTCATTGCGACTTTGTGCCCAATACCCATACTCGTGGCCAAGAGATACAGCACATATAGAACGGCGTTGGAGGCGATGCCAACTATCACGAATCTTGCCAGTTGCCTGCTTGTCTGCATGGAACGGCTATCCGAAACGCGTGCGAAAGCGTTCGAGCGGCAGCAACGATGCGCCGGTCTCACCGTCGATCAGTTCAGTCACGCGAAGCAGGCCTTCACCGCAAACCACGACGGGACAGGCATCTTCCATCCAGATCACTTTTCCAGCTTCGCGGTTTTCAACCCGAACATCCGGCAATGGTTGCGCGGCGAGTACGCGCGCGGATTCACCGTTGACCAGCGTATGAGCGCCCTTGTAGGGTGAGCCCACCGCATCGACAAAGCGAGCCAACCAGGTCGCCGGGCGCTCCCACTGCATCCAGTAATCTTCGTCGTCTCGCCAGAGACTGAAGCTCGCCAGGCTCTCATCCTGGGGAATCGCTGTAAGCGGGCCACCACCCGCCAATTGCCGCAGCACGCATTCCGCTGTCTCGCGGTAGTTCGCGGCAACGAGATCGACGGCACGGGCGATCGTGCAGGGGTACTGGATGCGCGTACTCGACTGCGCGAGTATCGGCCCCGCGTCGTATTGTTCTGCGCCCTGCAACGCGGTGACGCCGATCTGTTCCTCGCCGTTGATCAGGCAGGATACAAGCGGATTGAATCCACGATAGCGCGGCAACAGCGAATCATGGAAAACAATCAGCCGCTCGGCCGGAAAATCAATCATCCAGCGCCACGAAACGGCCATTGCGAAATCAGTGTCGATCGTGAGCTCGGGCGTGCGTTCGCGCGTGCGCAATCCATATTGCTCGCACAGGCCGGCAATTTCGTCGTGGTAATCGTTGTCCAGTGAAGCGTCCCGGCCGATCACCACGAGTTCGAACAAGGGGTGAAATTGCGCGATGAGATCGGCAAGCAGCGTATAGCCCTTCTTCGTCATCAGGAAGAGTGTGAGCTTTTTCACTTGACCGCGCCCTCTACGCGGTTCGGCGCGACCTGCTCTTCAGAACGGTTCAGTACGCTGGCAATCGCATAGGCGGGCCGACCCATGCTGCGAAAGTGCATGCGAGCCAGATATTCACCGATCATGCCAAGCGCAAACAACTGGGCGCCGGAAAAGATGGCGATGATCGACGCAAGAAACGGGAAACCGGGAACAGTGGTCCGATCGATGAAGTAGCGGGCAAGCACGTAACAGAACAGCACAATTCCGAAGGCGGTGAAACCAAAGCCGACAAAGCTGGCAATCTGCAGCGGCACAGTACTGAAGCCGGTCACCATGTTCATCGCATGGGTGAAGAGCTTGCGAAGGGTGTAGTTGGACACGCCGACAGCGCGCGGATCGTGCCGAACCATGACGTGCGTGAAGCGCGTGGTGCCCCATGTCAGGAGAACGTCGATCGACACGAACGGGCTTTGGTACGCGACGAAAGCGTCCCGCAAACCAGTACGGAACGCACGAAATGCGCTGACGTGGCGCGCGGTCTGCGCGCCCATTGCATTCTGCAGCGCGATTTTGGTGACGATCGACGCCTTGTCGCGCAGAAAACTGTGCTGCTCGCGTTCGGGTGCACCGTAGACGACGTCAAATCCAGCCTCGAGTTGGGCGAGGAGTCGCGGGATTTCCTCTGGAGGATGCTGCAAGTCGTCGTCCAGCGTGACGACCACCGGGTAGTTTGCTGCCCGGATGCCACACAGCAGCGCGTTGTGTTGACCATAATTCCGGCTGAGCCGGATGCCCTTTACCTGCGGATGACTTGCCGCGAGCGCTTCTATTACGGTCCAGGACGTGTCGAGTCCGCCATCTTCCACGAAGATAATTTCATGGCGTTCCGCGGCCCGCTGAAGGACGGGCATCAGCCGCTCGACCAAAGGCTGAAGCGTTGCTGCGGAGCGGTATACGGGGACGACAACGGAAATTCCTTGCATCGAAATCCTGTTTGTAGATTGCCGATTCGATTTTGTTCGAACGTGTGTTCCCTTCGAGATGGGGAACCGGTTAGAGTTCGAGGGCCCGGCGAGCGCACCCGTTTTCTGGTGGGCGACCGTTCAGCAACGGGGCGCGCCTATCGAAGTCTCTGACGTGCTGAAAAACCGGCATTTTGGTCGGGTATTTTACACGGCACGCGAACGGTGCGATCGCACGCCTGACAAAATGCTGAATGGACCTTCGAGGGCGATGTCTAACGGGTCGCAAGAGATCCGCGCGGCCCCCACGGTGGTCTCGGATTGTCCATTTGCCGCCATGCGAGGCGCGGGCGCGTCGCTATGTCGGCCGAGGTCATCACAACGGCCGCCGGCCCGCGACTTTCGGCAACGGAACGGGCAGCGCCCTCGTCTGTTTGGGCCTATAGGTTTGGGTTCATAGTCTTCGCTGTGATGGATCGAGCCGGACGCCACACGCCGCCGGACCCTTGCTCTTGCCACTGAACTGGGCCGGCTCTTCCCTCAAGGTGAAGCATTACCGCCCGTCGGCGCATTCGCCGATGCGCCGCCCGTGTCCGGCGACCCGATATCGTCCGGTGTGGGTGTAGGCGAGGAAGCGGCTTCGCCATTGCCGCGCGCTTCGCCGTCGACCGGTCCGCTCGCCGCCACCGGCGCCGATGCCGATGCAGGCATGCCAAGCAACGGCGGCAACGCGCGCGGCTCGGTCGCCGCAGCGGACGCCGCCGATACGGAAGACGCCGAAGACACCGAAGCCCCTGAAGACGCCGCCGTCGAAGCCCCCGCCACCACCGCCGGCGCCGGCGCCGCACGACGCGTCGTATTGCGCGTCACGACCGGCGCCTCAGGCTTTTCAGGCGACGACAACACCTGCTGGAACCAGTCACGCAAGCGGCCGGTGCGCTCGGCAAACCAGCCCGGCTCCTGCTCCGTCGCGAACTTCACGCGGCTGTCCACCAGCTTCGAGCGCTGCGCGCGCTGGAAGAAATCGCCGACGATCGGCAGCGCGCTATGCGCTCCCTGCCCCCAGTAGTCGCTGCGCAAGGTCACGCGGCTGTCGTTGAAGCCGACCCACGCGCCCGCCACGAGTTGCGGATGAATCAGGATGAACCAGCCGTCCGCGTTGCCCTGCGTCGTGCCCGTCTTGCCCGCGACATCCCCGCGTACGCCGAAGCGGCTGCGAATGCTCGATCCGGTGCCCCGATTCACGACGTCGCGCATGATGTCGATCAGCATGCGGTCCGCGTCGGCGGGCAGTTCCTGTTTCGGCGACACCGGCGCGAACTCGGCCAGCACATCGCCCTTGCGGTTTTCTATGCGCGTGACCATGACCGGCTCCACGTAGCCGCCGAGGTTGGCGATCGTGCCGTAGGCCGAGACCATTTCTTTTAGCGTGACCGGGCTCGTGCCCAGCGCGAGCGACGGCACCGGGTCCAGTTCGCTGTCCCGCACACCCATCGCGCGGGCGAGTCGTGCGACCTTGTTCGGGCCGACCGTTTCCATCAGTTGCGCGGTGATGCGGTTGCGCGAAAACGCCAGACCGTCGCGCAGGCTGATCGAGCGGTCGCTCGGTTCGTCCTCGTCGTTCGGACGCCAGACTTCGCCGCCGGCCAACTGGATTTCAACGGGCTTGTCGACGAACGTGTCGGTCGGCTTCGCGCCCGCTTCGAAGGCTGCCGCATAGACGAACGGCTTGAAAGTCGAACCCGGTTGACGACGTGCCTGCTGCACGTGATCGAACGGGTCCTGGGTGAAGTCGCGGCTGCCGACCCATGCCCTGATCTGCCCGTTACGCGGGTCCATCGCCAGAAAATCGGCTTGCACGCGCGTCTTGGTTTCGCACAGCGACTGCACGAAGCCGCGGTCGGATGAGACCTGCTTCAATGCGTCCGCGTCGCTCAGGCCGGTGCTTTTCGCGGCCTGATACTCCGGCGTTTCGCGCAGGAAGGTTTGCAACAGATCACGGCCGTTCGAGCAGCCCGAGCGCGTGCCCCACGCCGAATTGGCGATGCCCTGCAACTGGTTGCCCTGCAGCGTCACCGCCTGGGTGGCCATGGTCTGCAGACGCGAATCGATCGTGGTGCGCACGACGAGGCCGTCGGCATAGAGGTTGTAGTCGTTGCGATCGGCCCACGCGGCGAGCCACTTGCGCAGCTGTTGCGCGAAGTGCGGCGCGGGGCCCGGCGGCTCGGTCTGACGCTCGAAATCGATCCGCAACGGCTTGCGCTGCAGCGTCTGAAAGGCGGCGGGCGTCAGCTTGCCGTACTTGACCATTTGACCGAGCACCGTATTGCGCCGCTGCAACGCGCGCTCGGGATTCAGCACCGGGTTGTAGTAGCTGTTGCCCTTGAGCATGCCGGTGAGCGTCGCGCTTTCCAGCACGGTCAGGTCGGACGCCGATTTGTCGAAATAGGTGCGCGCCGCCATCTCGATGCCGTACGCGTTATAGAGGAACGGCACCGTGTTCAGGTAGGTCTCGAGAATCTCGTCCTTGGTGTAGAGCGCCTCGATCTTGAAGGCCGTGATCGCTTCCTTGATCTTGCGGGTCAGCGTCGGCGCGCGGCCGATTTCGTCCGGATACAGATTGCGCGCGAGCTGCTGCGTGATCGTCGAGCCGCCCTGGCGGTCGCCGGAAAACGTATGCAGCGCCGCCGATGCCGTGCGGCGCCAGTCGAGGCCCCAATGCTGGTAGAAGCGGTGATCTTCGGTGGCGATCAGCGCGTTCACCACGTTCGGCGAAATGTCCTTGAGCTTGACCCACTCGCGGTTGGACGGCTTGAATTCGGCCAGCAGCTTGCCGTCCGCCGACAGAATCTGCGCCGGCTGCTCGATCTTGGCCTTGCGAATATCGCCGATGCTGGGCGTGAACGGAATCAGCACCAGCACGTACAGCACCAGCAGCAACGGACTGGCCGCAACGGCCCACGCGAGGCCGCGCCGGGTCGGATGGCGCACATGCCACATGGCCCGCGCGATAGGCGCGTTCACTCGGGTAAGGCCTTTGTCCAAGGCCGCCAGGAGGGGGGTGATCAGGCGCGTCAATCTAGCTTACCGTCTGCTGGGAAAGGCGCAATCCTACCAAGACGCCGGGCGGCGGCTGGTTTTTTGCGTTTTTTGGGCGGCCGTGCGGCCGGTGGTGGCGCGCTTTAACGTGCTTTGGCTCGCTGTAACCGGCTTTGGATGGCCGGGAACAGCGGTGCACAGACGCCATGCCGGCAAACAATCGAGGCCTACTATAATGTCGGCAATTCCGACAAGAGGTGCTTCATGATCATCAAACCGCGCGTGCGTGGCTTCATCTGTGTTTCGACCCATCCGACCGGCTGCGAAGCCAACGTTCGCGAACAGATCGACTACGTCAAGGCACGCGGCCCCATCGCCAACGGCCCGAAGAAGGTGCTCGTGATCGGCGCATCCACCGGCTACGGCCTCGCCGCCCGCATCAGCGCCGCGTTCGGCGCCGACGCCGCCACGCTCGGCGTGTTCTTCGAGCGCGCCGGCAGCGAAACCAAGGCCGGCACGGCAGGCTGGTACAACACCGCCGCGTTCGAGAAATTCGCCACGGCGCAAGGCCTGTATGCGACGAGTATCAATGGCGACGCGTTCTCCGACGAAGTCAAGCAACGCACGATCGACGTCATCAAGCGCGATCTCGGCCAGGTCGATCTGGTGATCTACAGTCTCGCTGCGCCGAAGCGCAAGCATCCGACGAGCGGCGAAGTGTTCAGCTCCACGCTGAAGCCGATCGGCAAGTCCGTGACGTTCCGCGGCATCGACACCGACAAGGAAGTCATCAAGGAAACGGTCCTCGAACCCGCCACGCAGGCTGAGATCGACGACACCGTCGCGGTGATGGGCGGCGAAGACTGGCAGATGTGGATCGACGCGCTGCTCGAAGCCGGCGTGCTCGCCGACGGCGCGAAGACCACGGCGTTCACCTACCTCGGCGAGAAGATCACGCACGACATCTACTGGAACGGTTCGATTGGCGCGGCCAAGAAAGACCTCGACCAGAAGGTGCTGGGCATTCGCGAAAAGCTCGCGGCCCACGGCGGCGATGCGCGCGTTTCCGTGCTCAAGGCGGTCGTCACGCAGGCCAGTTCCGCGATTCCGATGATGCCGCTGTATCTGTCGCTGCTCTTCAAGGTCATGAAGGAGAAAGGCACGCACGAAGGCTGCATCGAGCAGGTGTATGGCCTTTACAAGGACAGCCTGTACGGCGCGGCGCCGCATCTCGACGATGAAGGCCGTTTGCGCGCGGATTACAAGGAACTCGACGCGGACGTGCAGGCGCGAGTGCAAGCGCTGTGGGGCCAGGTGACGAACGACAATATCTACGAACTCACGGATTTCAGCGGCTATAAGACGGACTTTTTGCGTCTGTTCGGCTTTGAGATCGCGGGCGTGGATTATGAGGCGGATGTGAATCCGGATGTGGCGATTCCGGGGTTGGTGCAGGTTTGATCGGGGCGGGGGTGCGCTGCAATGCTTTGCTTTGCTTTGCTTTGCTTTGCTTTGTGCTGCGCGGACACCCCCGTTTTGTGGGTTTGCGGATGAATTCATAACTTACTCGAGGTCTATCCCTCTATAGTCCTCTTCACGAAGATTTTCGTATGCGCTCGCATGAATGGATGCATCGTTTGTGCATCGAAAATTCTCGACTCTTCTTCCCTCTTTCTCCGCAATAACACCCGCATTAGTCTCAAGGGACTGGCGAGTCGTTCTATTTCTGTCATAGATATAATACGTATAGCCTTCTCTAGAAAATTTTACGTGTCCTTCTCCGCCGCCAGGATAAGGTCTACTGCTCACAAGAAACTCACCCGCCGAGCCAGATGTTTTTTCCGGATAGGCAAGATAAACTTTATTCCTGGACCTGAACCTGTAAATGAAACTATTCGTGTCTTTCGAATAGCACAGTTCGGCGATTTTGTGGCTATGCATACAGTTAAACGCAACCTCTTCGTTAGGCTGGCAAAATTCACTCGCACGAACGCCATGCAGCAATCCGCCTGACAGGAACAACGAAAGCGCCATTCTTTTAATCATGACCTTGGTTGTCCTGCGGCACGTCAAGCAAAGAAGCGATTCGATTAAATGAATTTTTTCTCTCCGCGTATCCGTTGAGGCCACCATTAACCAATTTTGTGATGGTTGCGACGGTTGAATTCGAGTCGTCGCAGACGGAATTGGCGCGAACATTTTCCCAGTAGAAAAACGCCGTCTCGACCCCGTAGTCAAGACTCGAAAGTACGACGTCTGGATTCGAAACGAAATCCCGTTGGTCATCTGGAAATTTCTGGTTATGGGAATCTTTGAAACGCGTGTAGTTCCGCTTGCCAGTCAATTGGATAATTCCCCGCCCCCTATACTTATAGCCATCGCCAGTCTCCTCGCCCCCGTTATCCATCCTGTTGGCATACACGTAGTTCGCCAGACGCTCCGGCTGATGTGCGTAATGATCAGCCTCCGTCCATAACTTGCCTCTTAATTGGCCGAAGTTGCAGACTACATCTGCCGGCGTTTCATGAAATTTCCCTGCATGGGCGCCACTGGGAGGAGACTTGCATCCAAACTTCTTTTTCATTCCCTTGACGCTATAGCTCAGCCCCTCTTCCAGATTCTTAAAATGACTTTCCACCGCGATCTGGGAGAGAAAATGTGCGATCCGTTTTGGTTTGTCTATTCCATATTTTCGGGCCGATCTGTTCAGGTAAGGCAAGACTTCCCGATGATAGGACTCGGCTGTATCGGGGTCCACGATCCTTAACATTTGCAATGTGATCAGGTCGTCCGCGTCGGCCATGCTGTCGAGGAACGTCAGCGGGTTGAAATGCCAAACGTGCGACGACGCCGGAAAGTCCTCCACCCCCTCGATCTCGTCCCACCAGGAAAGCTGATCGATCCGCTCGAGCTCGTGCTTAAGCCGCTTCGGATCGTTCTTCAGCAGCGCGTCTTTTTCCTTCAGCACGCTCCACCTGCCCGCATCGGACTTCCCTTGCCATTCACTCGGATGTCTCGCAACAACGTGCGCAAGCGCATTGCGTACGACGGGGTTGTGATTCGCCGCGGCAAGTTCATCGGCCGTGATATCGCTGTCCGGATGCTGATCGATGAGCCGGTAGAGTTTCCTGAAAAACTCCGGCACGTTTTCCGGATCCATATAGCCGTTCGCAGTGGCGTTCGTCTCCTCGACCAGCCGGAAACCCAGCTTTGACCAGTCGTATTGCACGACACGTTGAAGACGACTCTCAGGCATCCAGCCTGTCAACACGCCACCCTCTCCGATACCCTCGACCGGAAACCATTTCTTGTGGTGCGCGTCGAGCTTCGCCAGCGAGGGTGTCGTGTCGACCACAACCGGTAAAAGCAGCGGATCTGTGCCGGGCGTAAAAGTACTGACTCCTGAGGCCGATACCTCTTCCCTTGCAGGCGCTCCGTCCGTACCCGCCATCTTGAACTTCCGGCCTTCGGTCAGTCCCGCCGCATTCGCGAAGAAGTCGTTGAATTTCGGATCGCCGGTGAATATCTCAAGATGAACCTGCTGGCGAGTCATCTTGTCGTGATCGCCCTGGCCGGGCGTTTCGTACAGACCAAGGTGACCGATGGTGTCGCCTGCTTCGATCGGAATTGGGGGATTACAGGTCACGACGTTGAAGAGATCAGGGATCAGCGGGTCGCGCGAAAGATCAGTCCTGCTCGACCTGATCCACACCGTGGCGCCCACGGCAACCGGCCCTGCCTTGCCCGGGCCGAGCGTCAGTATCGTCACCTGCGCGAAGGGCTTCATCTTGTTGCCCTGCTTGAGTAGCTTCTCCTGCTCAATCTTGACGGTCGTGCCCGGTGGCACGGTATGGATGACAGCGCCCGCGACATTCTGAGCGGAGGGCTCGCCTCTGGCGCTGACTTCATGCAACACCGTTCCGGTCGCCTTCCGGTTCGACTTCCAGTACGACGGGCGCTTTCGGATATCGGCACCGGTCGCGGTCTCTAGCTGGACGCCATGAGTTGCGATCCAATAGTGTTGTCCGGCTGTTATCGCTCGAGATGTCGTATTGCCCGACACCTGTACCGCGTTGACCACGACGTAAAGCAGCTTTGTTATCTGATTGCCTGCCGTCGATTGCACTTCATCCAGCACCGACAACTCAGTGCCCGATGGCAACGCAATAGCCGGATTCACCGACGGCACGTCGTGGAGCCCGGAAAGTGATGAAGCAAAGCCCGACACAGACATCGCACCAGAATCCGACGACGTGTCCGCAATCGTCGGACGCCTCTCATAGGCGACTGCAGACGTTCCCTGCACCACGATACGCTGTGCATAGCCGCTATATGGCAACAGGTGCATATACAGGCTGTAAAAGACGAGCGTGTTCCGCGGCCCCGGCGATGTTGAACCCGCAGTCGAAGCCTTACGCGGCGACTCATAACGATGCCGCACCAGACAGAACGATGTCGAATACTTCAACGTCTGCGCATCCGTACCCTCACCCCATGTCGACGTCCGGTAGTCGTCGTTCAGCCGGTAGGCCACCACCTCTCCCGTGGCCATCGCACGGATCGGCCGGGTGTCCGCCAGATACCCGCTGGTGGCGTCGCTGATATGCAGTCCGCCATGCCAGAAGCCGTGAGTACCCAGCAGGTAAAAACCTGCGGTTTCGCCGTTCAGATGGTCGAACAGTTCCTTCGCCGACTTGAACTCGCTGCCGTCTGATCGGGTGATCGGATACTTGAAGCTGAGAGACATTGATTGAAATACTCTGGCTTATACCGGTTTCGAATGAGCGCTCAGTGGCGATCGCCTGTGCTGCCCACGCAGCGTCAGATGACCTCGACTGTGCTTTCGCATGCCCGCTTTCGCAGTTCCCCAAGCAGCACATTCAAAAGATTAAGCCATATTCCTCATACGAAATTGCCTACTTTTCCAAATCTTGTTGTGGAAATTTCGGCATCCCAATCAAGCAGAAAAAAGCCACCTATTCCGCATTTTCTTCATCACCCCGCCGTGTCCCACCCACCCGCTGCGACTGCGCCACATACCCATCCACCGCGCGCATCACACGCACCTCCAGCGCAACCGCATCACGTTCATCACGCTGCCCGGCGGCGTCGACCATGCCGTGCACGATCGCCAGCAAATCGTGCGCGACCAGACTGGCGTCACTCAACTCAGGCGCGCCCCGCTTCTCCGTCAGTGCGCTCATCAGCACGGCATGAACCAGATCCGTCAGCCGCTGGTTGCGTTCACCGAGCGGCAACCTGCGTTCCTCGAAATCGATGACGCGCGCCAGCGCCGGCCGGCGCATCTGATGCGCGACCGCCGCGCGCACCATCGCCTGCACGCAGCCCCGCGAACTCTCCACCGACGCCGCCGCCTCGATGTCCACGATCAACTGCGCCGTCTCGCGCTCGATCAGTGCCACCGTCAACGCATCGCGATTCGGGAAGTACTGATAGAGCGAGCCGATGCTGACGCCGGCACGCTCGGCGACTGCGTTGGTCGTGCAGGCGACGAGCCCTTGCGTCTCCAGAATGCGAGCGGCCGCTTCGAGCACGGCTTCGACGGTTTGCGCCGAACGCCGCTGAACCGGTGCTTTACGGGGTTTCAGACGCTGTGCAGCAGTGGATTTGGCCATGGCTGAAATGCGAGTTTTAAACGTGAGTGATCGCTCGTATTCTAAACCTGTTTTTCGCAAAGACCCGATCGACCTCTTAGCCCTCGACTGAAACCTGATCTCATGACCGCCTCTGCAAAAAAAACTGTGTTGACCGTTTTCATGCTCGTCAAAACGAAGCCCGAATGGCTCGCCTTGTCCGACGATGAACGCGCCCGCCTGCTGCACGAACACGTGTTGCCGATCCTCAAGAGGCATGCCGACGAAGTGACCTTGCGGTACTACGACATCGAGTTCTACTCGGCCCGCGTCACCGACATCTGGGTATGGGACGCGAGCAGCCACCACGCCTATGAAATGGTTGTCGAAGCGTTGCGCATGACGCCGCTCTGGGATCGCTTCTATGACGTCGTCGAGATTCTGCCGGGCGTGGAAAACGCCGTTGCTCAGGCCTACAACCGGGACGCGGCACTGCCGGCGGCTTGAACCGAACACCTTCGTGGATAAACAGGCCGGGAAGGTGCCGTAGCGGCGTCGGCGACGCGCTACCTAGCGTCAATCGGTCTTCGTTTTTTCTGGATCGGATTGCGATTGCGATTGCGCCACCAGCGTCCGATCGATCAACTCCAGTTTCAGCGGCTTATCTGTCGACAGTTTTTTCCTCGGAATCACCGTGCGCCACTGACCATTCGGGCTCGGCTCCCGGTAAAACACCACAATCGCGACGTACCGCGTATCCGTCTGTACCGGCTCAGACAGGCTTACGGCGCCACCCGGATTCACCACCGCCGCCGCGCTCGCCCGCAAGTCCTGCGCGAGCAAGGTTTTGTCGTTCGTCAGCAAGTCGCTGTACGACGCGGCGTCGAACCGCTTGCGGTCTTTCAGCTGATAGACGCGTACGGACACTGAACAAGGCCGATTGGCTTCATCCGGATTGATGGATGCCCGCGCGACGAAATCGACATCGACCGTCTTGATCTGCCTGTAAAACACCGCGCGGTAAACGCCCGTGCCCGTCTCCGAAACGGCTTGCCAGGCGCCGCAGCTCGACAGCATGGCGATCGATACGAAACCGGTGACAATCGGGCGTAAAAACATGGACACTCCGGACTTAGGCGACGCATGCAGCGTCGAGAAACGGGTTGGCGGCGGCCGATGGAAACGCCTCGCAAACGCCAAGCGGAATCGTCAACAAACGATCAGAGGAAGAAGGCAACACGGTGGTCCACGCGAGCCGGGGCGCGGGTCCCTCATACGACGCGCCGACAACAGGCGCCGGCGCGAAGCGCGAGGACATCTCCATCTGCACGAAAACGTCGGCCTTGACGCCGACATAGAGCTTTAGAAACGCCATCAGTTCGCGATGCAACGCTGCTCCCGGCAGAAGGTCGTATGTCTGGCGCACGTCGGCTGGCCGCAACGTCACACACACTGCGCCACTGCGATACGCCAGCCGTACGCCAAGCACGTAGCCGCCGCCGAGACCGTGAGGCGCGCGCCCCGCCCCGGCGACGCAGCCTAGCGGGCTGGGTTTGCCCACCCGCTTGAGCGTCGTATGAAATTCATCGACGCGCACCTCGACGCCCGGGACAGCTAGCGCGACCACACCCGCGAGCCCTTCGGACGTACGGGTTCGCTGAATCAACAGTCCGAGCAGCGCCAACGCGCGCGAGTCCGGCAACCCGGCACGCGCCGGTTTACCACCCCAACCGAAACCCGCGAGACATAGCAGATTCCGCGAATGGTTGTCAGCGCCTCCGGCACGAAAGCCGATCGGATAGCGATATTTCTTCCACGCGCGATAGAGCAGCGTGACGAAGCGATGGTTGAACTGATCGAGAAAGGCTTCGACCGCTTCATGCCCTTCCTCGCGCAGCACGATATCGTCGATCAGATGCGACGGCATCGCCGCGTCCACGCCGTACAAGCCCATGAAGGTGGTGCGCACCGTCGGCGCCGCGCCGGGACGTTCGACGTCGAGATCGACGCACGCCACCTCGCCGGCCGGAAAGCCCACACGCTGGCGCGGCCGGAAGCGCACCGGTTCGAATTCGGGCGTGTCTTGCGTGCCGAAACCCGGATGGTCAGGCACACGCAGTTCCAGTAACCGGCACAATTGCATGAAGCTCATCGTCGGCGCGCGGCCGAGCAACGACGCGACGAACGGGTCAAGCTCCGCCGGAAAAACCTGCGACGAAACACGCGCGGTCATAACGGACAACGCAGCGCCTTGCTGCGTGGCCAGGCGATGCGGGCCTGGGAAGGCAAGCTGACTATCTCAAGCTGCGTGAACAGGTTGATCTCGGCATACAGCGCGAAAAACCGGTGCAGTAGTTCACCGAACAGCATCAGGTCGCCCTCGCCCGCGAACGCGTGGCTATCGAGCGTGACTTCGATCAGCACGCCACGTTCGACCGCGCCGCCCGTTACCTCCTCGCGCAGTGCCTCCGACACATGCAGAATGCCCGCGAGACGGCGCCGGTTCAGTTCGTCGCCAGTCCAGTCATACAGCGCCAATGCGCCGCGCAACACCTCGGCGTTCATCAGCGACAGAAAGTTCGGTGCGAGATGGGACAACACCCGCCATTGAAAGCGATCGCCCGTCGGTGGATACAACGGCAGCGTCGGCGCAACAAGATTTCGCACCCTCGCGACATTCGGCACGCCGGCGCCGAGTTCGTCGAGACTCACCTCGTGCCGGCCCTTTCTCGGCAACATGCCGTTCGTGCCGGTCACGCGCAGCGACAGACTTTCTTCCGGCAGATCCGTCGCGCTCTCCCATGCGTGGCCGCCCAGAACGATCCACGTTTCATGCAGCCCCGCGCCGTTCTGGCGCACCCGCGTATGGAAATAGCGCTCAGGCGCTTCGTGCCGCAGCATGCCGCCACGGTGCCGGAAAGTCGCGAACGGCACGTACTCGTAACGTTCTGCGTTGTCGTGATCGATCGCCTCGATCGCCTCGACGCAATACGTTTCGACGTGTCCCGCCGCGTGGCCCGCCGGCACGACCCGGTATTCGGTTTCGTGGTGATCGACTTGGACCGTTTCGGCATCTAGCGGAAACAGATTGATGACCGGCGCACAGAAGAGGCGCACGTTGTCCACCGTAAAGCGCTGGTCGGATGGGTAATGGTGCGTGAGGAGAATTTCGAGTTCGAAGCGGGTCGTGTCGGCGGGCAGTTGGGTCGCGTCCAGACCGCATAGATCCACGAACAGAAATTTCTCCCGGAAACTGAAATATTCGAGCAGCAGTTGATAACCCGAAAACGCCGCATCCGCTTTCGGCCACAACCGCTCTTCGAGCGTGAATCCCGCAGGTTCGATGCTGACGCCACCTAGCGGCAGCGCATCGCCGCCGCGCACTTCCGGAATCCGCCACGCGATCGACGCCACCTGCCGGGTCAGCGCGAGATGCATCGCGAACGCCGTCGACAGGTCGGCGTTCAGATAAAGCGGCAGACGCGAGAGATCGGTCGCGTCACGGCGCGCGGACCGGTCGATCTCGAACTGCAGACCGATCACCGAACGTCCGTCTTGACGCACGGCCGGCGCGGCGTTGACCAGACGGACCGGTTGCAAACTCACGGCCCGGGTCGTGCGATACAGACAGTGCACGGCCCTCGGCGCCGCACCGTGAGAGGCCGCCGCGAGTGGCATGGCGATCGGTGCCGAGCGCACCGGCACGCCGGCGGGCAGGCATTCGGTTCTCTGCAATTTCTCCTCGATCGGCGTAAATTCCACGATCGATAGCGACGGAATCATGCGCAGGTAATGCGGCCACAGCAGACTGACGAGTCCTTCGGTCAGCTCGGGTAATCCGTCGTCCAGTTTCTGCTGCAAACGCCCGCTCAGAAACGCGAAGCCCTCGTAAAGCCGTTCGACGTACGGATCGCGGTCGCCCACGCGATCGAGATTGAGCATGCGGGCCCGGTCGGGATGCGCCTGGGCGAACTCCTTGCCGGCCTCTCTCAGATAGCGCATCTCGGCGTCGTAATAGCGCAGGATCGGATTGTCGTGGCTCATGGAAACTCGGGTTATGACAGGGCCAGCGCGCGTGCCGGGTCGAGCACGATCAGCTCGCCCTGCAGATGTTCCACACGACGGGCCAGCGCCGGCTTGTCGGCGTCCTTGCGGCGGCCAAGCGTTTTGAGCGACTTGAGCAACTGGTGCTTGATGTCGAAGCCCAGCGCGGGCTCCCACTGAATCAGCTTCAGCGATTGCACGGCAGCGTCCAGTTCGCTCAGCAGCGACGTGGCGATCTCCGGCCGCCCGGCGTGATCGGCGACGCGCGCCATGACGACGCGTTGCAGATAACGCCGGCGCTCGCTCCTGACGCCGGGCAGCGACTCCAGCCAGACGAAGGCCGCTTCGAGCGTCTGGTTCGTGCTCAGTTCGCGCGCCTGCGCTTCGATTTCGGGCCAATCGTCGGCGACGTCGAGGTGTTGGTGCGCCGTAACCGGCAACGGTGCAATCGCCTCGCCGGCTTCCAGATCGCGCACGACCGCGTGCCGCGCAATCCATTCGCGGGCGGTGTCGTCGGCGAAAGGCGTGCCGTCGTTGAACGCCAGCCGTTCGATGCCGGGCAGCCGGTCGAGAAACAGTGCGATGTCGGCCCGCAGCAGCTCGCGCCAGGTGCTGTACGGTGCCCCGATGTGATCGAGCGCGACATGCTGGAAGTACTGCAAGTCGAGCCACAGATGATTTGCCCCCTCCATGAACGCCCCTTCCACACGTTCGAGCAGTTCATGCCACTGTTTTTGCAGTACGAGCAGCTTCATCTGCTGACGTAACTCCGCGCGTGGCGGCACGAGACGCGTGCGTGCCTCCACGTCGGCGGGTGGCGGCTCATGCAGGGTGTCCCAACGTACGCCACGCACGAGCCTTGCGGATGGCAGATAGCCATTTTGCTGCTCGCGCAGATAGGCCGCCATCGCGCGAGCCTGATCGAGTAGCTCGTGCATGGAAGACACGCTGCCGGCGGTCTGTCTAGTCTGTGCGCTTCGAGCGGTCTGCGTGCCGGCCGATGCTGCTCCGTGGTCTGCTTCATGGTTCGGTCTCGGCGTGTCATTGCGCTCGAAGCGGACCATCAGCGCCTGCAGGTTCGGGCGAGCCGTCTCGTTCCATTGGTTCGTCGCCGTGATCAGCAGATCCAGCGCGGCGATCGCGCGTTCGAAATCCGCTGGTGCGAACGCGCCGTGGCTCGCGAGTGGATCAACAATCCGCGTCGTGGCAAGCCACTCGATTGCGGCCTTCTTCGCTACAGGACGAGCGGGCAGCAACGCTTCGCCGAAACGGTCGATCAGCGCGGCGATCAGATCCAGTCCATCGGCAAGGCCCGCGGGTCCGTCCTGACGCAGCCGGGCGAATGCATAGTACCCGGCCACCCGCAGATCCTTGCCGACCTCCTTGAGCAACTGCTCGCAGGTGGCGACGATCAGCGCGTCGTCGATGCGCGAAAGCCGGGTGACCTCGTCCTTCAGCGCGAAAAATGCGTCTTCGTAACCGGGATCGCGACCCACGCCGCCAATGCCGCCGCCCGCGATGGGTTGCAGCCAGGCGTCCCAACGGACGATGCGCTCGCGCATCCGTTGCTCGGCGTCGCGGGATGGAAACAGGTTTTTCAGAAGATTCGGCAGCATGCTCATTCAGACTCCAGCGTGGCGCCTTCCGGCAATGGTGTGGCAGCGTGCTTTGCCGCGGCGAGCGCCGCAGGCGGCAACGGAGGTGCCGACGCGTCGGCCAGCTTCTGTGCAGCCTTCGCGCCACCGCCGATGAAGATTCGCGACGGCAGCGAAAAGTGACGCAACGCAAGGACGTCGAGCGGCCCTTTCCCCACCTCGCTGCGCAACTGCACGTTCAGCGGCAGGCCAGCGCTCTGGTCCGGCGACCAACTGATGAGATAGCGGGCGCTATCCTGCGGCGTCACGCTCGCGCGTTCGAACAGCCGGATCGGACCGAAGCGACCCGGTACGTCCAGCGCGGTGCGCAAGTCGCCCTGTTCGGTCTGCCATTCGATGCGCGAGTGGTTTTCCAGCGTGTCGCCCGGCCAGACGAATGGCGTCCATGATTCCTGCTGGTTGAAGTAGTGCAACTCGCGGCCCGACAGCACCAACCTCGTGTCGGTGACGCCCGCCGTGGGGACGCCGCGCAACTCAAAACGCACGTGGGCCTCCCCCGACGGAAACAACACCGTCGACACCCGCGTAAGCTTGTTCAGCGCGGCGAGGAAGGTGGGATCGACCGTCAATGCAGTGCGGTTCGCCCCCTGCGCCAACACCCAACGATCGCCCTGCCGCTCGACGATGCCGGCGAGTTGCGTCGTGACGAACTGCGCGATCACGCCGTTGTCCATGCGCATGAAACGGCCCATTTCCGGCAGCGAAGCGTCGTTGTCGGAATCCGCGAACGGATAGCGACCGGCGAAAACCTTGTTCCAGTCGGCCACGACACCGTTGCGCCAGACGTCGTTCAAACTCGCCGCCGCAGGCTGCAGCACCACACGCCACGTCTGGTCGAGCGGTTGTTGCAGCAGATCGCCGAAGCCGGTCCACTGCTCGCCCAGACTCGCGGCCACGCGGCTGGCGTAATCGCGGCTGTCGGCGATATCCGACGTGCGCCCTTGCAGCACGGCTTGCGCGGCGGCACGAGACGATGCGTCCGGATCGCTGCCGGTCATGATCTGCTGCAACTTCAAACGCATGGCCGTGACGCGCTCCAGATAGCGCTGCACGCTGAGATCGACGGTCGCCGCGAACTGCGCGGACGCCGTGTCGTTGTTGTCCGAACCGCCGGAATCGTCGCCGCCTGCCAGGTGCAGCAGCGGGCCGAATGCGGTAGCGAGCGGCGCTGTGGTTCGTGCATGAGTTGCCTTCGACGGATTCTGTTCGGCGGCGCCGACGAGTTGTTGCGCCCTGTCGATCAGCGTGTCGGAGAGCGACTGCCCAAGCGCGCCGGCATGACCTTGATAGACGATCACCTTCATCAGCGCGCCAAGCGGCGAGCGCTGCGGATCGGCAAGCAGCGTCAACTGATCGATCGTGCCGGACAGCGTCGCGTCCTGCTGCCAGCGAATGCTGTTGAGGAACTGCTGCCAGGCGCGCGCGTAGTCGTTGAAATAGCGTTGCCGCAGTTCGGCCTTTAGCGTCGATGCAGACGGCTTGCTCGTGTGAGGATCGGACAGCACCCAGTCGCCGCCAACGCTGCGCTGTTCGTCAGCGGCGTCGATCGCTTTCGAGATGCGTTCGTCCCACGCCGCGCGCGTGAAGACGCCGGGCAAGGTGGCCGTGGTGTTAAACAGGCCGCGGCTGCTGGTGTCGCCCAGCAACGTGGCGAGCGACAGCGGCGGGTACTTGCCACGGTTTTCGTCAAGGATCTGCCGGTAGAGCACATCGGTCGAATTCTGCAGGCCGATCACACCGATCAGGGTCTGACGAACGGCACTGACGAGCGATGCGTCGGGGACGATGGCTAGCGCCCCGTCATCGCTCGATGCGCGATGCCCGAGGTGATCCGCGTAGAAGGTCACGAGACGCTGCTGAAGGTCTCGCCATGCACCGTCGCTCAGTGCGGCGTGCTGCGGGTGCGTCGGTTGGCCCATGGCGAGCAGTTGAGCGGTGAGAAATTTTGCGTCCGTGTGTTCCGGCCGCGCAAGCATCAGATAGGTTTTGAGCGTTGCGTGGGCCGCTGTGATCTGCCGGTCGCCACCGCCGACGATTTCAGCGTCGGAGAGCGAGCTGAGTTGCCGTAGCCGGGCTTCGAGCACGGCGCGGATTGGTTGAACCAGAATCCGATTGCTTGCGACTTCATAGCGTGGCCAAAGCGCCGCGAGAAGGTCGGCGTTGCGATTCAGACCGAAGCGGGTGTACCAGGGTGTGCCATCGCGTTGCCTGACGTCCAGCGTGTCGAGTTGCTTCTGCAGGCTATCGAGCGCGAGTGCGGCATCGGTCGGGTCTTGAGTGCTCGAGAGCTTGACGGTCGTCGCGGCGGCCGTCTGGATGGTGGCGCGGTGGGTGAAGCCCGACAGATTGGTGCCGGCGATCCAGCATGCAACGCAGGCCGTTGCGATCCAGGCGGCGGACGTGAACGCTGATAACCCTATCGGACGACCTCGGAAGCGGCGGCTGTGGGCGGCGATTGTTTGCCAGATGGCTGAAACCATATCGCCGCGGTTGGCGTCGAACGACAAAGTATTTTCAGGCTTCTGGTGGTCTGCGTTGCTAGCGTGTTCGTTGTCTTGCTGGCCTGACGTCGAGGCCGTATTCCGTTCGTCGAAAAGCGGCGTGAACAGCACGCCGTGAATCGCGGCACGCTCGACGCGCGACCGCCCAATCCGCACGACGAGCGCGGACAATGCCGATCGATACCATGCGATATGTGTGGACAATCCGGCGGCATAGCTGTCTGCGGCATCGTTCGTCAGGCGCATCACACCGAGCTCAGCCAGGTCGTTTGCGAGGCCTTGCAGGGAGGCCTCGATCGCATCGGGCCGCAACTGTGCAGTCGACCACGTACAGCCGATGACTTCGTGACGCACCGACGTCTCGCCGCCGATCCCGGCTATGTTCACGACGTACGCCGGCGCGGACCAGCGCAACGCATGAGCATGGCGCGCCAGGCGCTGGACCAGGCTCGCATCGTCGAACGGCGGCTGCGCGCCGATCCGCGTTCTCACGATGATCGCCATTGCATCGACTGGACAGCGACGGCGTGTGCGCCGGATCCGCTCGAGCCACGCGGTATCGAGTCGATCGCCAATTGGCCGGGCGCAAAGCAGAACGGTGCCGCCGACGATCGCATAACCCGATTCCGTCAAGCCGGGTGCAAGGCGCTCGATTAGCGGACTATCTCCGACTACGAGAACCCAACGATCACGATAGCGCCACCGCCAGCCGTGACGGTTTCTTAGCGCCAGCGCCAGGTTTTCATAGCGGTGTTCGGTGAGATCGACCTCCGGTAGTTTCGCCGCGCCAATTCTTGCCGACGGATCTCGCTCGTATTGCTCTTTTTTACGGCTGGGTGCATGGTGCGCGGCAAAACGCCAGGCGGACGCGAGATGAGCGCGTGCGAGCAACGCGATCACGCCGATGGTCAGGACGACAGCCACTCGACGATAGGGCGAGGGATCCAGTTCCACTCCGTCGAAGTACACGAAGAGCGCGGCGAACGCCGTCAACGTGAAAATCAGAATCCAGTAGCCGGAGACTTTTTTCAGAGTCATGGCGTGGGCGCCTTCTCTGTTGTGTCGGCGGTGGGTCTTGCGGCAGATTTTGCAACTGGGTTCACGACGACCAGTTGCAGCGATCCTGCCCGATGAACGATGAGTTGCGGGGTATGGACTCGTGCAACGTGCTCGATGGCAAACGCGACCGCGAGCCAGCCTGCTGCGGCCCCGGCGTGGCCTAGCGTGATGTCGATATCGTGCAGACTGGACAGGTCCCCGGTTTTTGAAACCCCCAGCGACAGAGCCGAAGCACTTTGCAGGATGGCGGGTTTGTCGTCGGCGGCAAGGTCAGCCTGCCATAGGTCGCCGATCTCGGTAGACGCCGATTGTCCCCAAAACAGCGCTTTGAGAATCGCGTCGTCAAGCGCACCGGGTTCGGCTTTGACCGGACGGTGCAGCATCGCGAGCGGCTTTAGTCCACGCCGTTCAAGCAACGGCGGCCATCCGAGTAGCAGTGCAACAGCCGCTTCCGCGCTGTCGTGCGGCGGCGTGACGTGCAGTTGCGCCGAGACGTAGAGCGTGATTTTCTCCAGCGCGGCGCCGCCCCGGCTGTCCAGCCATTCGTCCAGCGACATCAACCCCTGTTCTGCGGCAAGCCGCGATGCCTTAGCGGGCCGCAGGCCGCTCTCTCGCCAACAGTCTTGCCAGATTACCGACAGATCGTCCTGTTCTGGATTTTCGGGATTGGCGGCCAACGCAAGGCAGACATTGAATGGCAAGTCTCGCGGCAACACGCAAATGGCAGGGCCGACTCCGTCCAGTATTTCAAGGAAGCACGCTCGATAGCGTTCGAGAAGGGTCCGGGCTTCGCCCAATTTCAGAGCCGTGTGCCGCACCGCAGCGCCGCCTGAATGCGGCACCTGGGCGCTTAGGATCGGATGTGTTGATGCTGTCTCGTTGGCGGCTCGTCCGTCTTTTAGCGCGCTTAGATAGCGGCATTCCAGTACCGCCAGGGGTTCGCTTCCCAAAAGGCGCGCTTTCGCCTGATCGTTTTTTAACGTTTCCTCTTCGGCGCGAACCCGATCTGATTCCTGTTCGTAATAGAACAGTCGAAGCCCGAATGCGACCAAAAATCCCAGTGCCGGTAGCACAAGCAGTTTCGTCCAGAACCAGCTCGAGCCGGTGGGTTCGCTTTTGGGCCAGGTGAGTAATGTGCACTCCGCGCCGGCCAGCATGACAAGCGCAAACAGACCCACCCACACGATGACGCGTGGCGACTCGGGCAGCGTATCCGTGGACGATGCAATGGGCAGGTCTACCGGCATGACGCTCGACTCACAAAAGGCTTGAAATCAGACGGCATCCGCACATCGCCCGGTAGCCATGCCGCGCGACCGGTACACCGTGGTCCATGGTCGACCCGTCGCCGTCGATGATCAAGTTGGGCCGCAGGTTGTGTTTGGGACAGGACACCTGGTCGCCTTTGCGCGCAACGAATCGGCCGTCGTAGCGCATTGTGGATGACGCGCTGATGACTTGGCCTCCATGGTCGGTAGAGTCGCCCAGCCGGATTAGATTTGGCATGGTTTGTCCTGTTGTAGGGAGTGGGGGATACGAAATAGGTACGAGGGAACAACGGACCAGCTACTGGGAGAAGCTGAAGAATCCTTTCTGAGCATTCCGAAAGTCCTTCGGAGGTGGAAAGCTTGGCTTGATCCGCATCGAGTTCGCGCCCTGCTTGTCCCACGCCGCACACTTTTCGAGGATGTCGCCCGGCGTGCCGTTCTCTATGCCCTGCGGCGTGATCCGTATATAGGACCCGCCTGCACCGATCCATACTTCCCTATCGGCCGATAGAATCAACTTGCCGTCCGTACTGGTGATCGATACGTCTTTTAAGGCGGCAAGATTCATCGCGTCGCTTTGGGCCTGAATGTCGACCTTCCCTTTCGCAGCAAAGAGCTTGATTCCAAACTTCGCCGCAAACAGCGATATCGCGTCGCCGGCAGCGACCGTGAACCTTTTGACGACGCCGATATCGACGCTGCTGCCCGCCGTGGCGATCAGATTCTGACTCGCGCTCACCTGCAGATGACTGCCGGAGACAAGGCCCATGCCTGCCGGAGCCGTGAGCAGAATGGCCGCCTGTTTCAAGCCGGCCAACCTGTCGTGAAGCAACGCTTTCTGTTTGGCATACTCCGCGGCAATCGCCTGTGCTGCCTGGGCGGCGTCTGCGAGCGTTTCCATCTGTTCAAGCGCCTGCTCCAGAAGTGATTGCGCAGTCCGCATGTCGAGCTGCGTCCCATTTCCCGCGGGCTGCGCGTCAGCCGAGATCAAAATCCCTCTACCACCGCGAATCGCAACGTGTTCGTCCGTGCGTAACTCCGCGCCCTGCCCGCGTTCCTTGCGCTGCGCGTCGACCATATGACCCAGGTTCAGCTCGCTGGACTGGAACGGCGTCGTCAGATGGATGTGCTCGCTGCCCTGCTTATCCTCCATCCGCAGTTCATTCCGCGCGGCGGTGCGGATCAGGTTCCGCGTGTGATTCAGGTTATTCACCGGATCAGGATGCAGGCTGTCGTGCATCGCACCGACTATCACAGGCCGGTCGGGGTCTCCCGCCGTAAAGATGATCGCCACCTCCGCGCCATCGATCAGCGGGAAGTGATGACCATAGTTGTCACCGCTATAGGGTTTCGCAAGGCGCACCGGCCGACTTGTACCGCCTGGGCTCCATGCGTCGAGATCGAATGGCAGCCTGATCACGTACCAGCCTTCCTCCGTCAGATAGGCGCGTGGGTAGTCGCCTGGTGACGTAATCCGCGCGGGCAGGATGCCGTGGATCACCGGCCGCTTCTCAGGCACAACCGGCGTACGCCAGACCCGGTCAGACGGGATTGCCGTGAACGTGTTGGAGTAAGCGTCGCTGCGCCCGCCGCGCGACGCGACCGAAATGACCAACAGACCGTGCGGCGCATCCAGGGGATTGCTGTCCAGTCCCAGCACCTCTCCCGCTTCCAGCCCGAACGCGTTGCCCTTGCCCGCGTAGGTAATCTGCTGCGCGAGATGCGCCTCGTGACGCAATTTCGCCAGCCGCCGACCTTCATCCGGCGTCTCGTAGTGTTCGCCCCAGAGGCATTCGACGGCGTTCGTCGTCCGGTCGTCTTTCGCGGCATTCTGCTCGACGAGCAGCGGCACGCCCGCCTGACGATGGTTGTAGTCGTTCAACTGGACTGCTTCGGGCACGCGGCGCATATGCCGCTCAAGCGACTTGATGGACTCCGCACCGACGCTTTCCAGACCCGCATCGCGTCGCAACGTTACAACCCGTTGGCGACGCGCGTAAGCATCGAGATCGTCACCAAACACGATGACCTCGTGTCCCTTCGCCTGTTCGAAGCGAAACCAGATGCCTTCGTCCGCCGCGATCCGCTGGATGAACGCCAGCGTCGTCTCGTGAAACTGCGTGATGTAGTCGTGCCGGCGGTACTGCGCGCGCAGGCTGAACCGAAAATCGACGCCTTCACGAAACCCGCTGTGCCGCAGCGCGTCCGCGATGATCTCGTGCACGGTTTGTTTCTGGAACAAACGGCTGGTCACTGCACGAGCCAGATCCGCCGTGCGCGGCTCGATGACCAGACGGTAATGGGTTTCGTCGGCCGACGTGCCGAATTGATCGAACTGCGTGACGATGCCGTGCACCGTGTGCGCACTGGGCAGCCCGCTAAACTTCGCCGCGTGCTCGCCGGCCATCTTCTGCAGATAAACCGCATTCGAATCCACTGACTGAACCATGAACCGCGCTGGTCGCCCCAGCACCTGGTCCATCGGGATGTCCGCAACCGGACTCGTGAAGTCGATTTCGTAGCGGTACAGCTGGCTGAGCGCGTCATGGCCCGCAAACTTCAATACCGAAAACGGCGCCGGCTGCGGCGCCAGTTTCAGCGTGTATGCCTGCTTCGGCAGAACCATCGATCCCATTGCACATTCCTTATTACTAACGCGTCCAGTTCACGAGAAATCACGCAGCAGCGCTCAACAAAACGTCAGAGACTTGTCTCAACCTGCTCCAGCAGATCGCACGCCCTACGTCCAATCAGTTTTTCGCCTTCGGCATCTGCGACACCAGAGACAACCCGATATCCATTCCTTCCACCTGAAAGTGCGGCACGATGAAAAGCTTGATGCGAAAGAAACCGGGGTTGTCCTCGATGTCCTCCACCGTCACTTTCGCCTCGCGTAGCGGATGCGACGACTGCAATTCATCGCCGGGGTCCTTCATCTCAGTCACGAGGCCCTTGATCCAGTTGTTCAACTCGAGTTCGAGCAGACGCCGGTCTTTGGTCGTGCCGATGTTTTCGCGCTGGATCAGCTTGAGGTAGTGCGCGATCCGTGAAAGCAGAAAAATGTAGGGCAGGCGCGCGTTGATGCGACTGTTCGCCGTTGCTTCCCTGGTCTCGTACAGAGCAGGTTTTTGTGCCGAGCTGGCCGAGAAGAAGCACGCGAAATCGTGGTTCTTATAGAACGACAGCGGAATGAACCCGAGGTTAGCGAACTCGAATTCCCGCGTTTCCGGAATCAGCACTTCGGTCGGAATCTTCGGCAAATAACCGGTGCCGAGGTCGTACAGGTGAACCGGCAGTTCTTCAACCTTGCCGCCCGCCTGCGGCCCACGAATCTGCACGCACCAGCCATTGCTCACGAAACTGCGCACCATGTTCGCGGCAAAAGCAAACGACGCGTTGACCCACAGATAGCGGTCGTGATCGGGGCCTTTCACGGCCTCCTCATAGTTGAAACTGCGCACCGGCGTAGTATCCGCCCCATAAGGCAAGCGCCCGAGCACGCGCGGCATGGTCAGACCGATATAGCGCGCGTCGTCCGTATCACGAAAGTTCTTCCATTTGATGTACTCGGCGCGGTCGAAGTAGTTGCCGATATCCTGGATCGCGGCAACCTCTTCCATCGTTTCCTTACCGAAGAATTTCGGCCCCACGGATCCGATGAAGGGCATATGCGCTGCCGACGCCACCTTCGAGAGATTGCGCAGCAAACCGATATCTTGCGGTGAATTCGTGAACTCGTAATCGCTGATCATGGCGCTGATCGGCTGACCGCCCGGCGTGTCATATTCCTCGATGTACGTGTGACGGTACAAGCCGCTCTGAACGATCTCCGGCGTGTCTTCGAAATCGCGCAACAGGGCGTCTTTCGATACATCGAGCAACTCGATCCTTGCATTCTTGCGAAAGTCCGTACGGTCGACCGTGAACTTCAGGCCGCGCCAACGGCTTTCCAACGCCTGAAATTCGCGCGAGTGGATCACGGCGTCGAGTTGGCGGCTGATCTGCCTGTCGAGCCGCCCAATGTGAAAATCGAGCAACGACTTGTCGAGACGATCGATCGGCCTGCTGCCCTCGCTCACCAGATTGAGGAACACGCTCATAGCTCGCGCAAGCCGTTCGTCGGCCGACGACTCCGAGAGCAGATGGTTGTCCTGGAAGGCCTCGAGCGGGCGAGCTTCGTTGACGGGCCTCAGGTTGATCTTGCTGCACAGCGACTGGTAAACATTGTGATGAGCCGATACCGCCGTCCCCGTTACGCCTGTTGGTTGTGGTTCGTTGCGTTCCATGATGTCCTATCGCTACCGTTGTCCGGGATGTGCCGTGTGCACGCCGCTTTGTGCCGACTTGCCTCAGGTATGGCCTGCGGGCTGTGCCGCTGTCGTGGCGATCTGACCGAGCTCGCCGCACAGCCGCTCCGAAAGCGACTTGTCTCTCAGGATTTTTTCGAACTCGCGACGGAACGTGCCGTTGTCGAGAAGATTCGACCTCAGGTCACGCAGCAAATTGCGCATGGCAAGCAGCGCCTTCAGTTCGGGAATCTGACGCGCGACCAGCTCCGGCTCGAAATCCTTCATCGACTTGAAACCAAGCGATACCAGCAGCTCAGAGCCGTCGGCTGCCAACGTGTTCTCGACCGCGATCTTCAGTGCGGGATTCAGGTCGGAGAGAACCGAATCGAAGTTGTTTTTGTCGACGTTGATCTTTTTGCGCTCCGCGAGCGGCGTCTGCTCGTCGCTCGCGCTGAAGTCGCCAGCCACTAGCAGCTTCAGCGGCAACTCGACCTTTTTCTGCGCGCCGCCCGTGTGGAGGTCGAGCGTGATCTGTACGCGGCTCTTTGGGATTTCTCGCTGGAAGCTGTCCATGGGGGTTCCCTGGAAAAGATTGGATCACAGAGGAAGATCGCGACCGACATTTCGCGCAGCACGATCCTTATTTCACACAACGAGCAGACACACCTATCACGCTCGCAAAACACGTCGAGATAACCATGGCGACTATCAAATCAGCGCATTTTTCCGTCACCAATTAAACACTCCAGACGGCATTAGGTCAATCAAATAAACCCATCTCAATTCATATTTATTCTGAATAATTTAAATTAGGAAAAATACCCTTATTTCTCAAAATAGAGAAGTTTCCACAACTTAATTTGGAGATACCTCTTCGGCATACAAAGCAATACAGGCAAAGCTTTCAACCATAAACCGGCAACCACACCCCGCAAAGTCAGCAATACAAACTCTCAAATCTCACAGACAAAATCAGAATCTCTTGACGATTTTTTTCAATTTAATGTGCACATCAAATCGAACATGGAATTAAACTAATCACGTACGTCGACATGCCTAACGACATATACAATCCGTCATTAAAAACAGGCAAAATAGTAAAGAGCCTATTCATGCGAATCGACAAACCCTTGTGGCACGAGGGCCTGATACTCACCCAGCAGCACTTCCAGCAGCAGGAACGTTGGGTGGATTTCGCGCACCGCCAACTCGCATCGGCCGCAGTGTGCGAGCCGTGGGGAACGCTCGGCGTCGAAATCGACGAAGAGGCGCTCGCCACCGGCCGACTCAAGCTCGCGAGACTCAAGATTCGCTTTCCTGACGGTACGCCTGTCGATACAACATTAGCCGGTGTGTTACCTCCCGCTCGCGACCTGACGCGCGGTATACCGGACGATCTGCAGAGTATGGTCGTGTACGCTGCCGTACCGCTGCTCAACGCGACCGGCAGCAACTGCCGTTTTGATGGGACAACACTTGTGCGCCCGCGTCGTTCATACCGCGAGTTTGTCCGCGTCACGGATCTGAACGGCACAACAGAAGCGGAAATCGCTGTCGAACGCCATGCCGTGCGACTGCTCTTCGACTTTGAATCACATGCGGACGACACACTGTGTGCAATCGCAAGGCTCACACGCGGTGTCGACGGCCAGTTCCAGATGGACCCTCGTTACGTGCCGCCGTGCCTGACGTTGGCGGCCCACCCACTGCACCTGGAGCGAATCAAGCGGCTTGCGGACATCCTGCTCGCGAAGAGCGAGGCACTTGGCGCGCGCAAACGCGAGCGTGTGGAACAGGTGGTTGAATATGGCATCGCCGACGTCTCCCTGTTCTGGCTCCTGCACAGTATTCACAGCTACTGGCCGCAGCTAAGATTGCTTGCCACGCATTCGAACCAGCCACCTGTCCGGCTCTATGACCTGCTCGCGCAGTTGGCAAGCGTGCTGACTACGTTTTCGACCGGCGCGCGGCTTACCGACGTCCCGGTGTACGACCATGCGCATCAGAATGAAATCTTCGCGACGCTGGAAGCGCTGATCCGCGATCTCCTCGACGCGATCATTCCATCGCGCGTAGTCCCGATCGCGCTAACGCGCAAGAACGCCACGACATGGTCCGGCCAGTTCCTGGACGAGCGGGTGGTGGCCGGCGCTGACTACTACCTGTCGGTGAATGCGTCGCTGCCGCCGTTCGATCTTATCGACCAGGTGCTGCGGCTATGCAAGCTCGGCGCGCCCAACGACGTCGAAGAGATTGTCAACGCCGCGCTCGCGGGCATTCCTGTTAAAGCCGTCCAGCGCGTGCCGGCAGCCATTCCAGTACGACTGGACAATCTTTACTTCGCACTTGACGCTAACAACCCCGCTTTTACGAGGATGCTGGCTGCGCGCGCATGCCAGATTTACCTGCCAGGCTCGGTGCCAGACGCGTCGATCGAGCTCTACGCGGTGCTTCATTCATGAGCTATTTTGTTGACGTTTCGCGCGATGTCGCTCTGCTGGAAAACCAGTCTGCGGCGCATCACGGTTCGCGCGCCAGTATCCGAGGTTTGCTGCGCGACACCGCGCTGCAGGTAAGCACACTCAATCAGGGCGGAATAGCCCAATCCGTGCCGATCCTGCGCAAGCGCTGCCTGGAATTGGTGGCGGTGTTCGCGGCAACCCTCGAGCAACGCGGCATTGCCGCAGACGTGCGGGAGGACGCGCTGTACGCCCAGTGCGGTTTGCTTGATGAGACGATCCTCAGATATTTACCATTGGACCAAAAACATCAATGGAATGCTCAACCGTTGCAAGTCGAACGGTTCGGCAAACACAACGCAGGTGACTACGTTTTCGAGCGACTCACTGAGCGTATGCGCGAAACACCACCGAACATCGATCTGCTCGAGTGCTACTCGGCGGTTCTTGGGCTCGGATTCACGGGCCGCTATGCGCGTGAGGGTGAAGAAAAGCGTGCTGCACTAATCGTCGCACTCGAAACGCAGATCGCGAAACTTCGCCCCGCAGTGCATCACAGATTGATCGCAGATCACGGCAGTGTCAGTCTGACCGACTGGCTCCGCTATGTGTCGCCGTGGGCGATCGCGAGCACGGCTTGTGTGATTTCCGTGCTCGTCTACTTTGTCTGGAGTCACGCGCTCGACGTTCAACTTGCCCATTTGCTCGCCCCACTGCCGGCTGTCAGATCGTGATGGCCCCGATTGTGTCTCCAAGCGTGCTGAAGCGCGTCCCTCTCGCAGGCTTTGGTTATCCTTTGCGCCTGATGATCATCTTCGCGGCCATGTTGGCGATTGCCGACATCGTTGTGCTGCCACCGGGCAGACGCGTGCTGACGTATTCGCTCTCGGCAATTCTGGTGCTGCTTGCGTTGGTGGCGATCGTCGCGCGTACATGGCAACTCGACAGGATTCGCGCGCAGAGCCGGAGCGTGATCGCCGCATTGGGCTCGACTACGACCGATCTCCCGCTTGAGTTAAGACTCGGCCTCCCGTCTGGCTTTTCGCTCGATCCAGGCACACGCATGCCGCTCGTAATGGTGTTGGGCGATGGGCTCGCTGACCTGTTCAATCGCGAAGGCCACGAAGAGCGTCTGGCGTATATCGGCGAGGGAGCCATCTGGCTACGGGTGGACCGGTTGCAGGATCTGCCGTCGCTAGTGGTCGCCGTCCAACAATGGCGCAACGGCCTCGCACCCGACGGCGTCGTGTTGTCCATCGCACCCGCGCTCCACGCCACAGAAGACACGTTGAAGCAGCAACTAAGCCTCGCGCGTCAGGCTGTCTCCGACGCGTCGCGCGCGCTTGGCGCAACACTGCCTGGCTATATTGCGATGTATCAGCGCCTGACGGCGACCGACGCTAGCCTCGGCGCAGCGTCGTGGTACGGCGTATCGTCGGCCACGCGACTTCAAACCACGTGGCACTTCGAAACTCCGCGCTTCGAAACTCCGCACTTCGAAACCGTGATCCGCGCGGCGGAAATTGAAGCCCAAATCGAAGCCTCAATCGAAGTCCAACAGGCATACGACAAGGCACGCGGCAATCCTATCCCCGCGGCATGCGCGGCGAAGCTAGCCTCGCTAATCGACTGGACTCATCGCGTGGTAATCAGCGCACTCGCCGACCGGCGACACCCTGCCACACCATTGTCGCTCTACGGCGTGGGCTGGATTGACTGCGGACCGGCAAGCCACCCCGGCACGCCGTGGATGCGCGACGTGGCGGTTCGAACCCACATTCAGCCTGCCCCGCTGCCTGCGTCGAGTTCACCGTGGCCTCTACCTCAGCCGTTGCTCGAAGCGCTACCCAAACGTCCGCGGACGTCACCCCGCCAGACAGCACTGCTGCAAGCAGTCGCGCTGCTCGCCGTCGCGATTGCGCTCGCGATGTGGGGCGCGGCGCACCACAACCAGCAGATATTGACCCGCGTCGGCACCGAACTGGGCCGGTTTGCCGCGATCGCGTCCACTCACGACGATGCACGCCGCGATGCGCTGCAAACGCTCATTGCGGAACGCGACCGGTTCGACCGATACGCGCGCACAGGCGTACCACTGAGTTTGTCATTCGGCATGTATCGGGGAGCAGCGCTTACACCCGTGCTCGACAATGCAATCGCGTCCTATCAGGCGCCGCCTCCACTACCATCGGTCATCACGCTCGACAGCATGTCGTTGTTCGACAGTGGCACGTCGGTGCTCAAAGCGGGTTCCACACGCTCAATCGTTGCTGCGCTCGACCTGATCAAAGCGCATCCCGACAAGCGGATTCTTGTCGCAGGCCACACCGACAACGTCGGCAACCCGGACAGCAATCAGAGGTTGTCGGTCGCACGCGCAAGCGCCGTGCGCGACTGGCTGATCGATGCCTCGGGTCTTTCGGCCACGCGCTTCGCGATTCAGGGCTATGGCGAAACCCGGCCACTCACGAACAACGACACCGACGCGGGGCGCGCACGAAATCGCCGCGTGGAAATCACTCTGGTGCCCGACATATCGATTGCGACAGGTACTTGAACGCACAGGCACTTGAACGCATAACGCTCATCGTTTTTAGCGCCCGAAGCAAACTGCTTCTGGATGTTTTATCGCCCGAAGCATGCTGCTTCAGGATTGGAAGGCTTGGACCGATCGGGCAGTGTTCACACACAGTCATAGAAAAGGAGTCACGCAATGGCAATTCCCGCATACATGTGGATCAAGGACGATGGTGGCGCCGACATCAAAGGTTCGGTGACCGTGCAGGGACGCGAGGGTAGTGTCGAAATCGTGGCCTTCGACCACGGTGTGAGCATCCCGACCGATTCGAATACCGGCAAGCTGACCGGCACGCGCGTGCACAAACCTATCACCTTGACGAAGGAAACCGACGCGTCAACGCCGTACTTCTATAAAGCTGTGACGAGCGGTCAGACGCTGAAGTCGATCGAAATCAAATGGTATCGAATCGACGACGCGGGCAAGGAAAAGGAGTATTTCAACACCCGACTCGACAACGTGAAGGTGGTCGCAGTGAGTCCGAAGATGCTCGACATCAAGAATCCGGCGTACGAGAAACACAACCATCTCGAAGACGTCGAACTGCGCTACGAAACGATCACCTGGTCGTACAAGGACGGAAACATCATCCATAAGGACACCTGGAACGAACGCTCGTGACGCCCCGATCGTCAGACGGGTTATCGGTTCGATCAACCGCAATCCAACCGCCACAACCCGATCACCCGTCCGCTTCGCACGCCGATCTTTTCATTCACGCTTCAGTTCAGCAAACGCCTGAGTACGCACGCCATGCCAACCGGTCCATCCCTATACGACATGCTGCTTGGACACATCGGCGGCGAACCGCTCAGCGCGCACAGTGCCCCGACGCTGGAAGTCATGAGCGTCATGCGTAATGTCGAGCGGATTCTGAATACACGAGCCGGATCGCTCAAGCACGTGCCGAGTTTCGGGCTGCCCGATCTGACGAATATCTATAAGGCGCTGCCGGCTTCCGCGCATCTTCTCAAGCAACAGATGGAAGCCACGCTGCTCGCTTACGAACCGAGAATCGGCTCGATCGACATAGAAATCGACGATAACAATCTCGACGAGGACGCTGATCCGGGCATCACGGTGCGTTACGTGATGACCTGTCATCTGAGGAAGACCGGGCTCGTGCGCTTCGGCACGTACTTCGAACCAACGGGACGCCTGCGCCTCAAGCGCAAACCACGGCAACGCGACGAACACGGAAGACCACGATGAAGCACCATCAAGCCATCAAGCAGCATTCCAGCCGACGCCCGCAGCGCTTAGCCATCAGCAGGGAAACGCCGCCTGCAGTGAACGAAGGATCGCAAGGCCGACCGGAAAATCATCCGAAATACTGGGATGGTTGGTGAAGAACTCGTCGAGCAGCGGATAGACGTTCTGGTTGCCGATGGCAAGGTCGGTCGGCGGACAAAAGAGCGGCGCGCGTTTCTTCGCGACCAGATCGCCGTTCGCCCAACCCAGCGCGTTGATCGTGCCGGTAATGTAGGCCGCGTAGACCGAGTTGTTATCCGTGTGAGCCCATTTCCGGTACTGGGCGGCCGTCATCTCGGCGTTCGCGTTGAGAGTGAAACACGCTGTCAGCAGTGCCAGCGCCAATGTTGATACCCGCATCGTTGAACCTTCAGGCTGTGTCGCAAAAACGGCCATTGTAGGCGAGCCGGGTCATCCCGCGCAGATGCCCGACCCAAAGAGGATTTCGCAAGCATTACATTGGGTTTTTGTAAGCGGCGCAAAGTACCACGCCGCTACGACGAAACGTACCGGGACCTGCGCTCAGGTTCCGAAAGAGAGGAAGAGACAGAAAGAAAGCCGTCCGCGGCGTACAACGCATTGCGAGCCTTACGGCGTGCCGTTACGGCAATACTTGCGGTAGCCGTCACGCGTGGCGAGGCGCGCCAGATAGGCCGTGACCGCGGGAAAATCGTCATGCGGCAGCGGCGTCTCCAGCCAGCGGTTGATCGACAGCGCAATCGGAATGTCGGCGAGCGAAAACGAAGTCCCCGCGATAAACCCATCCGTTCGCGCCAGTTGCTGGTCCACGAGTCCCATCTGCCGCGCCCAGTTCGCGCGCGACAGTTCGATCTGCCTCGGGTCCTGATGGAGCGGCGACTGCCTGACGAGCGCCAGAAACGCGTAGCTCCACGCGCGGTTCAGTTCGCTCGCCTGCCAGTCGATCCATTGATCGCATCGTGCGCGGGCGCAGGGATCGGTTGGGTAGAGCGACTCGCCGTGATAACGGCCGGCAAGGTAACGGATGATCGAATTCGATTCCCACAGCACGAACTCACCGTCTCTGATCACGGGGACCATTGCATTGGGGTTCAGCGCGAGAAATTCCGGCGCATCGGTGGCGCGAAAGCCGGCGCCCCAGTCTTCCTGCTCGAACGCCAAACCGAGTTCGGCGCAAGTCCACAGCACCTTGCGGACATTAATCGATGAGGTCTTGCCGAGTATTTTTAGCATAGTTCAAAGCGTAGCGGCGAAGTGCCATCAACAACATGGACAGTTCGCCAGCGCCCCGCCAGGCCAGCGAAAAAACTCACCCCAACTCAAAACAACTCAACGCCAGACACACACCATTTTGATCGCCCCAACCCACCCAAAACCCAAAAACCATGCGATTATTTGATCAAATCTCACAATGCAAAACAACCCAGCTTCCGACCCGGCAGCGCGACGCGCCGCCTTCATCAACCGACTGGAGTCCATCTTGCCAAGCGACCTACGCGACGATCTGCGCGAATTTCTGGAGCATCACCGAATCCATGAAGTGGAATGCGTGATACCGGACATGACGGGCGTCGCGCGCGGCAAGATCGTGCCGAAGAACCTGTTCCTCGCGCAGGGCAAGATGCACATGTCGAACGCGCTGCTAATGATCACCGTCAACGGCGAGTTCGCGGATTTCGAGCGCTTTGTGGGGCCGAGCGATCCCGACATGGTGTGTATTCCCGATCCGAACACGGTGCGGCTCGTGCCGTGGGCGATCGAACAGGTCGCGGTGGTGATTCACGATTGCGTCGGACTCGACGGCCAGCCGATCGGCATCTCGCCCCGCGCGGTCTTGCGGCGCGTGCTGAAGCTGTACGAGGAGCGCGGCTGGCGGCCGGTGGTGGCGCCGGAGATGGAGTTCTACCTGATCGCGCAGAACAAGAATCCGCACGAACCGCTGCGCCCGCCGCTCGGCCGCGCGGGTCGCCACGAGGCGGGCCGCCAGTCTTTTTCGATCGATGCGGTCAACGAATTCGATCCGTTCTTCCAGGATCTGTCGCGTTTCTGCGAGATGACGCAGCTCGGCGTCGAGACGCTCGTGCACGAAGTCGGCGCCGGGCAGATGGAGATCAACTTCTCGCACGGCGACGCGCTCGATCTCGCCGACCGCGTGTTCCTGTTCAAACGCGCGGTGCGCGAAACCGCGTACCGGCACGGCATTTTCGCCACCTTCATGGCCAAGCCGATGGAGCAGGAACCGGGCAGCGCGATGCATATCCATCAGAGCATCGTCGACCGTGAAAGCGGGCGGAATATCTTTTCGCAGCCGGACGGCTCGGCGAGTCCGCTGTTCTTCAACTACATCGGCGGCTTGCAGAAGTACATGCCGCAAGCCATGCCGATGTTCGCGCCATACGTGAATTCATACCGGCGCCTGTCGCGCTTCACCGCCGCGCCGATCAACGTGCGCTGGGGCTACGACAACCGCACCTGCGGCATCCGCGTGCCGAACTCCGACGCCGACGGCAGGCGACTCGAGAACCGCGTGCCGGGCGTCGACGTGAACCCGTATCTGGCCATGGCCGCCACCCTCGCCTGCGGCTATCTCGGCATGGTGGAGCAGCAGGAAGCCTCGGCGCCGATGGTCGAAAGCGCGTACGACCTCGAATACGAATTGCCGCGCGGCCTGGAAGACGCGCTCAAGGCGCTGATGAAATGCACCGAACTCGCCGATGTATTGGGCGAGAGTTTCGTGCATGCCTATTGTTCGGTGAAGGAAAAGGAATTCGAGACCTTCTCGCAAGGCATCACCGCGTGGGAACGCGAGCATCTGCAACTGCTCGTCTAAATGTCTGACTTCTGAACGCGGACCACGCATGAACCCCTCATTAAAGAGTCCACCCTTGAATACCCGTCATGGCATCAACTGGACACGGGCGCAGGCACTTGTCCAGCGCGAGCGTCGCGCGTTCGTCGAGGCCATGCCGACCTCGCGCGCGCTGTCCGAACGCGCGGCGCGCCATCTGCTGTTCGGCGTGCCGCTGCACTGGATGAACGACTGGTCCACGCCCTTCTCGCTGTACGTGGATGAAGCGCGTGGCGCATCGTTTACGGACGTGGACGGCCATCGTTACGCCGACTTCTGCCTCGGCGACACCGGCGCGATGTTCGGCCATTCGCCGCCGCCCGTGGCGCGCGCGCTGGCTGCCCAGGCCGCGCGCGGACTGACCACGATGCTGCCGGGCGAAGACGCCGCGTGGGTCGGCGAAGAACTCGCGCGACGCTTCGGGCTGCCCTACTGGCAGTTCGCAATGACCGCGAGCGACGCCAACCGCTTCACGCTGCGCTGGGCGCGCGCGGCGACCGGACGCAAGCAGATCGTCATTTTCAACGGCTGCTATCACGGTACGGTGGACGACGTGTTCGTCGACCTCGTCGACGGCAAACCGGCGCAGCGCGACAGTCTGATCGGCCAGGTGCACGATCTGGTCGAAGCGACCCGCGTGATCGAATTCAACGATCTCGCCGCGCTGGAACACGCGCTGAAAGACGGCGACGTAGCCTGCGTGCTCGCCGAACCGGCGATGACCAACATCGGCATGGTGCTGCCCGAGCCGGACTACTGGCGGCAGGCGCAGGCGCTGATGCGGCGCTACGGCACGCTGCTCGCAATCGACGAGACGCACACCATCAGTTGCGGACCGGGCGGATATACGAAAGCGCATGGGCTCGCACCCGATCTGTTCGTGCTCGGCAAGCCGGTGGGCGGCGGTTTTCCGTGCGCGGTGTACGGCTTTAGCGCGGAGCTTGCCGAACGCGCGCAGCGCGCCAAGCGCGACGCGCCGCCGGGCCATTCGGGCATCGGCACCACGCTCACCGCGAACATGCTGGCCATGAGCGCGATCCGCGCCACGCTCGCCGAGGTGATGACCGACGCCGCCTACGCGCATATGTTCGCGCTCGCCGAGCGCATCGAGAGCGGACTTCGGGATGCGATCGCGCGGCACGGGCTCGCGTGGTGCGTGACGCGGGTGGGCGCGCGCAGCGAATTCCAGTTCATGCCGCAGCCGCCGCGCAACGGCACCGAAGCCGGACGGCAACTCGACCCCGAACTCGAGCAGATCGTGCACCTTTACCTGCTCAATCGCGGCGTGCTGATCACGCCGTTTCACAACATGATCCTGGTGTGTCCGGACACGTCGTTGCAAGACGTGGACCGGTTGATCGGCGCGTTCGACGATTGCCTTGGCGAATTGGTGTGAGACGGGCTGCATATGCCCTCGTGCGAAGTCGCGCAGCCTCGGGCAACGAGGCTCGCGCACCAGGCGCAAGAAACACGAGACGAACGAGAAGCAACAGAAACGCACAAACCGCACAACGGCCCGCCACGCTAGACCGCCGCCCTATTCCCGCACCCTTTCCACGGCGCGCGCAAGACGCTCTATGAAAACTTCGCTTCACCAGACGCTGCAGGACCAGACCTACGACGCGCTGCGGCAATGGCTAACCATCGGCCGCTTCGTGCCGGGCGAGCGCATCAAGATCCGTCACGTGGCGGCTGAACTCGGCGTCGGCGAAATGCCGGTGCGTGCCGCGCTGCAGCGGCTCGCGGCCGAATCAGCACTCGTCAACGTACCCAATTGCGGCGTCACGGTGCCGCGTCTGTCCAAGGCGCAATTCGACGACGTGCTGCGTGTGCGTCTGATTCTCGAAGGTCAGGCCGCTGAACTGGGCGTGCCGCATCTCACGTCGCACGACCTGTCGACGCTGGCGCAACTGAACGCGCACATGGTCGACGCGTTACGCACCGCGAACCCCAAAAGCTATCTCGACGCCAACGAAGCATTCCACCTGATCCTGTACCGCGCGGCCGGCTCGCCGCTGCTGCTTGAGTTGATCGAGACGGTGTGGCTGCAGGTCGGTCCGATTTCGAATCTGTTGTTTGGCGACGCGCACTTTGCCGACACGCTCAACGACGCCCACGACGAACTCCTGAGCGCCGCGACCGCGCGCGACGCCACCGGTGTACGCCGGGCAATCGAACGCGATTTAAGCCACGCCGCGATCTGTTTGCGCGAACAGTGCGATTAGCGGCGAGTCCACTGATTCAAAGCATCAGGTCTTCAAGCCTTCAAACCTTCAGCGTCGCCTGTTCGAGAATCATGTCGTACAACGCCTGCGCCGCCGGCGACAACTGCGCGGTTTTACGCGCGACGAGAACCAGCGTGCGCGACACCACCGGATGCGTGAGCTCGACGGTCCGAACCGTCGGATATGCGCCCTTCTGCAACGCCAGCGCCGGCACCACGGCGGCGCCCACCCCTTGCGCGACCAGCCCCACCGCGGTCGAACTACGCTGCACTTCGTAAAACGAGCGCAACGCCAGTTCACTCGTCTCCAGCGCGACGTCCAGCAACGCGCGGTTGCCGCTCACCTCGCCGGCAAAGATCAGCGGATACGACTGCAACTGCTGCCACGCGAGGCGCCGCCGCTTCGCGAGCGGATGATCCTGGTGGCAAATCAGCACGTAACGGTCTTCGGTCAACGGCACGCTCGCCAGATCCGGATGATGATCGCGCGCGATATTGATGCCGAACTCGACTTCCCGGCGCAGCACCGCCGCCTCCACCGCCGACGACGCGTGATCGAGAATCTTGATGCGGTTATGCGGATAGCGCGCGGAATACGCCTGCAGAATGCGCGGCAAATACTGCACGCCGACGGTCGGCACGCAGGCGATCGATACATCGCCACGACACGCCACGCCGGTTTCGCGGATTTCAGCCAGCGCGTCGGCGAGTTCACCGAGAAGCCGCCGCGCTTGCGGCAGAAAACTGCGGCCGATTTCCGTCAGCGCCATGGAGCGCGTGGTCCGTTCGATCAGCGTGACGCCGAGATACGTTTCGAGCTTACGCAGACGCTGCGTAATGGCCGTTTGCGTGACGTGCAGCGAATCGGCCGCGCTTTGAAAGCTGCCGCGATCGGCAATCGCGACGAAGGCCTGAACACCGAGCGTGTCGATTTTCATTAGAAAAATGAAGGAATCGGGAAGATAAATTCATTTTACTCTGCGTGCGACGCCGCCGAGAATAGCCGTATCGGATCGGTTCAAGATACCCCACACGGGACCGGCGACGACCGGACTCCGCTATCGCCCACCGACGACCACCCACAAACACCCACGAACACAAAAGGAGCGTCACATGACATCGACGACGGATTGGTATGCGAAACAGTACGTGCTGTTCGAAAACGAGCGCACGCGTCCGGTCAAGGATCTGCTGGCGGCGGTGCCGGCCACGGACGTCCGGGTTGCGATCGACATCGGCTGCGGGCCCGGCAATTCCACCGAAGCGCTGGCCGCGCGTCTGCCGGGCGCGGCGGTCAGCGGTCTGGACAGTTCCGCCGACATGGTCGCGGCGGCGCGCAAACGCCTGCCGCAGTTCCAGTTCGACGTGGTCGACATTTCGACGTGGGACGCGCCGGGACCGTACGATCTGATTCTCGCCAATGCCGTGCTGCAATGGGTGCCCGACCACGAGCGGCTGTTCCCGTCGCTGGTGACGAAACTCGCGGCGGGCGGCAGCCTCGCGGTGCAGATGCCGGACAATCTCGACGAACCGGCGCACCGCCTGCTGCGCGAAATCGCGCTCGATGGCCCGTGGGCGCCAAAGCTGGCGGGGGTCGAACGCACCATGCGGCATGGCGCGGCCTGGTATTACTCGCTGCTCAAGCCGTTGTGCGCGCGGGTCGACGTGTGGCGTACCGTCTACCATCATCCACTGACGGGCGGCGCGGATGCGGTGGTCGAGTGGTTCAAGGGCAGCGCGCTGCGGCCGTTTCTGGCCCAACTCGACGAGGCCGAAGAGCCGGCTTTCCTGCAGCGCTATCGGGACGAGATGGCGCGGGCGTATCCGGCGTTGGACGACGGCACGGTGTTGCTGCCGTTTCCGCGGCTTTTTGTCGTCGCTACGCGCTAGATTTGCGGGGTCGCGCGGTTCGTCGGGGCGGCGAAACCGCGCGCTGGCGGTCGGTTTCGTGCGGTTGGGCGCGCACGGCATGACGCGCTGATGGGAAAGGTGCGCCAAGGTACGTCAGACTTTGCCGCTCGCGAATTCTGCGTGATATTGTTCAGTGAAAGCGGAGGACGGTGGTCGCCGTTCTCACTGACATGCCCATTACCGCAGCGAGCGTCGCCATGAGTGATGTACGCCACCATCTGAGTCCACGTGACCGTCTTGAGCTGTTGTGCTGGCTCACATGCGGGAGTCTTGGCGCTTATTACCTGAATGAGGATTGGCCCGACGCGGCGTTTCATGTGCAAGCCGCGCATAAGTGGCTCGACCGGCGCTCGCGGGAGGCGGATTGGTTGAGTATCGCCAAGTTGTCCGCTACCGCTGTTGAGATTGCCAGGCGGCATGCCGGGTTTGTCGAGGCGGATTGGGCTCGGGATGCGGTTGAGGAAATTCTCGATACGGTTGAGTTGGATCCCCAAGCCAGGCTTGTGCGGCAGGTTTTTGGGGATTGTCAGAGTGCGCTGGCTGATCGGCGGGTGGCTGATTAGGGGGTTGCCTGGTCGGCGACGTCGGTTGGTTGGTTTCGCCGGGTGTTGGCCTTTCCTTGATGTCGCAGTGGTCTATTAGTGTTGCCCCTGTGCGGGGCGGCACTCACTTTCTTTGCCGCCGCAAAGAAAGTAAGCAAAGAAAGCGGGCCCACACCGCCAGCCCATAAGCGGCTCCCCCGCGCAGCCCATGGTAGTGGCTCATCTGGAATCTGAGTTCTCGCACCTTCCGCCCTCGTGACAAGGCCGTCATTCTTCCGGCGGCGCTGCGCGCGCCCCACGGTCGTTCTTCAATTCCGGGGCTTTTTGGGTTTCTCGCTCTGCGGTGGCTGGGTCGCGCTAATCCTCGCGCCGGGTGGGCAAGCTGGCAGCTAAAATATCGGGCACCGCGCCGTCGCGCGTCACGTACCCGGTCGATCACCTTGAAACGCAAAATGCCCGCGCTGAACGCGCTTAAAGCCTTCGAAGTCGCCGGCCGTACGGGCAGCTTTACCCGCGCCGCGGAATTGCTCAACGTCACCCAAAGCGCGGTCAGCCGGCAAGTCCGGCAGCTGGAGACGCAACTCGGTGAGACGTTACTGCAACGTCATCATCATCATCTGGAACTCTCCGCCGCCGGACGGATCCTCCTGCAGGCGCTGCAACACTCGTTCGATCGCATCGAACTCACGGTGCGCAGTCTGCAAGATAAAACCCACCGTAACCGGCTGCGCATCAACGCACCACCCACCTTCACGAGCCGCTGGCTCATGCCGCGTCTGGGCCGCCTGCGTGACGCCTATCCGCATCTCGAACTCAGCCTGTCAACCCGCGTCGACGATAACCTCGCAGAGTCCGGCGTGCTCGACTGCGCAATCCGCTTCGGCAACGGCGAATGGGAAGGTTTCGACAATCGTCTGCTCATGAACGAACGGCACATCGCTGTCTGCGCACCGGGTCTGCTCGCGCGCCAGGCAGGCCGCGCGGCGCTCGACCTGAATCAGTTCACGCTGCTGCATGTGCTCGCCAGCGCCGATCAGCGGTATCTCACTTGGCAGCATTGGTTGAAGGCGGCGGGCATCGACAATGTCGACACCAGCGGTGGCTATGAATTCGATCTGCTCGACCACGCCATTCGCGCAGCGATCGACGGGCTCGGCGTCACAATCGCCGATCGTCACATGATTGGTCGCGAACTCGCGGAAGGCCTGCTCGTGCCCGTGCTGAACGTCCATGTGGACGGCCACCAGTCGTACTGGTTCGTCACGCGCGAGGGACAAGACGATCTGCCCCACGTGGCGCTGTTTCGCGACTGGCTGCAACAGGAAATCTGGCTGAGCGGCATGGCGCTCGATTCGTCGGAGTCGGCGCCGCTGGGCGACCCGCTGTGATCCGTACGATAGCGATAGTGCCGCGCGAGCGGACATAGAAAAACCGCGCCGATACTTTCGCATCGGCGCGGTTGTTTATTGCGTTGAAGAACTCAACTCAAACCATCTGCGATCAAGCTGCCGCAGCCAACTCCGCTGCCTTCGGTTGATGCGCGGCTTCGCTCGCCGCGTCTTCGAGAATCATCCCGGCGCCCTTTTCCGCCACCATCATGGTCGGCGCATTGATATTGCCGGACGTGATGTTCGGAAAAATCGACGCATCCACCACCCGCAAGCCGGCCGTGCCATGCACGCGCAAACGCGCATCGACCACCGAGGTGCGCGGATCGTCGCCCATCGCGCACGAACCACACAGGTGATAGATCGAACCCGACTGCTCGCGGAAATACTGCAAGAAGCCTTCGCGGCTATTCACCTGCGGCCCCGGCGAGATTTCCTCGACCGTGATCGCCTTCAGTGCCGGTGCCGACATCACCTCGCGCACCAGCTCGCAACCCTGAATCACCTCGTCGATGTCCTTCTCCGTGGTGAGTGCGTTGATGCGAATCTTTGCGGCATCTTCGGCGCGGTTCGACGCGATCTCAATCGAACCACGGCTGGTCGGACGGCACGGATTGAAGGCCAGCAGGAAACCCGAATACGGTTCCGGTTCGAGACTCGCCTTGTTGCTCTTCGGAATGCGATACGACAGCGGATTGAAATAGAGCTGCAGATTCGGCTGCGTCTGGTGCTCGTTGCCTTTGAAGAAACCGCCCGACTGGTTCACGCTCATCGCCAGCGGCCCCTTGCGCGTCAGCAGATACTGCAAGCCGAGTTTCAGCTTGCCGAGCAGCGGCCGCATTTCGTCGTTCAGCGTCTTGATATTCGCGCGGTAGTAGAAGCTCACGCACAGATGGTCCTGCAGGTTCCGACCCACGGCAGGCAGTTCCTTGACCATCGCGATGCGATGCTGCGCGAGCAACGCGCTGTCGCCCACGCCGGACAATTGCAGCAGCTTCGGCGAATCGACCGCGCCCGCCGACAGAATCACTTCACGGTTCGCCGTGAATTGCCGCGCCGCGCCGTTTTGCGTGACGCTCACGCCGATCGCGCGCTGATTGCCGTCGAATAGCACGCGGCTCACGAGTACCTCGCGCTCGACCGTCAGGTTCTTGCGCGTCAGCACCGGATGCAGATACTCGAAGCTGCTCGACGAACGCTGACCGTTACGCGTATTCACGTCGTAGATGCCCGCGCCTTCGAAGTTCGCGCCGTTGAAGTCGTCGCTGCGCTGATAACCGGCCTGGTCGCAACCTTTGAGGAACACGTGACAAATCGGGTGCACGTCGTCTTTCATCGGCGAAATACGGATCGGGCCGTCCGCGCCGTGATATTCCGTGTTGCCGAGCGGATGCGATTCGAGCTTGCGGAAAACCGGCAGCACGTCGCGAAACGCCCAGCCCGGGTTGCCCGCCGCAGCCCAATCGTCGAAATCATGCGGCTGGCCGCGCACGTAGATCATTGCGTTGATCGAGCCCGAGCCGCCCTGCACCTTGCCGCGCGGACAATAGATCGGCCGGTTGTCGAGTTCCTGTTCGGGCTCGCTGTAGTACATCCAGTTGTAGGTTTCGTTGTAATACGTCTTCGTGAAACCCACCGGAATCTTGAACCAGAACGAGCTGTCCTTGCCGCCCGCTTCCAGCAGCAGCACCGAATATTGGCCCGACGCCGACAGGCGATTGGCGAGAATGCAGCCCGCCGAACCCGCGCCGACGATGATGTAATCGTAGTTCATGCTCTATGTCGCCAGACGGCGCCCAATCCATTGAATACTGATGCCACGGTCAACCGGGGCCGATCCACTTCAACCCTTGGCCGGCGCGAGGTCTTTCACGTCGACGGGTTGTGCGGCCATTTGCAGATGCAGACGCTCGCCGGTGTACGGCGTGTGCTGCCGGACGACGTCCATGTTCAATTCGACGCCCAAGCCCGGTTCCTGCGACGGAATGATGTAGCCGTCTTCCCATTGAATCGGCTTCTTCAACACCGCTGCATGGAAACCGTCCCATGTGCCGATGCTTTCCTGAATCAGGAAGTTCGGCGTGCAGGTTGCAAGCTGAATACTGGCCGCCGCGCCGATCGGTCCGTTGTACAGATGCGGTGCGATCTGCGCGTAGTACACCTCGGCCAGCGTCGCGACTTTCTTCGCTTCGAGCAGGCCGCCCACGCGCGCCACGTTCAGTTGCAAAATCGACGCGGCGCCCGCTTCGAGCAGCTTGAAGAACTCGTACTTGGTGGTCAGGCGTTCGCCAGCCGCAATCGGAATGCTGGTGTGCCGCGCGACTTGCGCCATCGCGCCTTCCTGGCCCGGCGGCACCGGTTCTTCGAACCACAACGGATCGTATTTTTCGAGGCGCCTGGCAAGACGAATCGCCGACGACGGCACCATCTGACCATGCGTGCCGAACAGCAGATCGGCCTTGCTGCCCACGGCTTCCCGCACGCGCCGGCAGAACGTTTCGCAACGGTCCAGCACTTCCATCGACAATTGATGGCCCGAATACGCGGTGTACGGACCCGCCGGATCGAACTTGACCGCGGTGAAGCCGCGCTTCACGTTCTCGAGCGCGCATTCGGCCGCGAGATCGGGATCGTCGTAGTCGTACTCGCCGCGGCTGTTCTTCGGATACAGATACGTGTACGAGCGCAAACGCTGATTCACCATGCCGCCCAGCAGCTCGTATACCGGCTTGTTGGCCGCCTTGCCGATAATGTCCCAGCACGCCATTTCGAGGCCGCTGACTACGCCCATCATCGTCAGATCGGGGCGTTGCGTGAACCCGCTCGAATACGCTTCGCGCCAGAGCCGCTCGATATGATGCGGGTCCTTATCGAGCAGATAACGGCCGAACACATCGTCGATGATGGCGGTCATCGCCTTCGGATGAAACGTCGCCGAATAGATTTCGCCGACGCCTTCAATACCGCAATCGGTCTTGAGCTTGACGAAGATCCAGTACATGCCGCCCACATGCGGCGGCGGGACGGCGACGATATGCGTTTCGAGCGAGACAACTTTCATTTACGCACCCTCTTTTCTGTTAAGCATGTTTCTCAGCGCGAGCCCGGCAAACCCACCGAGCGCCGCCATGGCGGCCACATAGCCGAAATACAGTTGATAGCCGAAGACGCCCGGGAAGGTCTGCGTCAGATAGCCGTTGATCAGCGGCAGGAACACGTCCGGCGAATAACCGAGTACGGAGATCAGGCCGATCGCGAGGCCCATCGTGGTGACCGGAATATTGCAGCGGTCCAGCAGCGACCAGTACAGGCCGCGAATCGCGTACGTCAGAATGCCGATGAACAGCACGAGGAACACCAGCAGCACATGGCTCGAAATACGCGGCGCGGCCATCAGACCAAGCAGCGACAGCGCGGCGAGAAACAGCGCGATCACCAGCACCGACACCTTGGAATAACGGTCGCCGAGAAAGCCGCCGCCAATGCCGCCGATCGGCCGCATCCACAGCTTGAGCGTGGTGATCGTGCCGGCCATCACGACGGTCAGGCCGATCTCGCCTTCGTGCAGATAAGCGGAAAAACTGTAGGTGGCCCAGAACACCTGATAGCCGCAGAACACGATGGCCGCGACCAGCCACAGCTCGGGAATCTTCGCGAGCGTTTTCAGATCGACCAGCACGTTGCTGCGTTGACGCGATGCGCGATTGGCCGCGGCATCTTCCGCGCCTTGCGGATCTTTGACCAACGCCAGAATCACGCCGAGCGCGATACACAGAATCGCGTACATATAAACGACCAGCTTGAAACCGGCCGCGACCGTTTCACCTTTGGTCTGCGTCACCCACGCGAACAGCGAGATCGCGATGGTCGCGAGCATCGCTTCGATCAGGCCGCGGCCACCGTCGAGCAAACCGAAGAAACGGCCCTGCTCCTGCGCGCCGGCAATCATCGTCACGCGTTTGATGACGGCGGCCCAGAACGTCAAACCGGTCGACAAACCCCAGCCGCCGAAGATCAGCATCAGCATCGGGAACGACGGCGCGGTCGAATACCACAAGCCCAGTACGCCGGTGGCGATCAGCGAAAAGCAGATCAGCAGACGCGGTGCAATACGGTCGGCCAGCCAGCCGCTCGGCAGATAGCTCACCAGAAAAATCGTGCCCAGCGACGAATACAGATAACCCAGTTGGCTATCGGTGATGTGGAACACTTCGAGCATCGTCGGCTGATACACCTGCCGCAGATAGAGAATCGGATAGATCGCGCCGGCGGCGATCACCAGCAGCATGAGCTGGATATAGCGCTGGGTTTTATTCTTTTGCAGTGCGGCTTCGGCGTCGCTTAAAGCGAGCGAGGCGGCGTGACGAACGGGTTGCGATGACACGTGAGCGCTCCTTAGAGACACCGTGCCGGCGTGAACGGCCGCCGGGTCTCCAATATGTTTTGTTATGGATTTAACTGCGGGTGGATAAAACGCGCGCCGTGCCTTGAAGCGTGCGGCGCGCGCCGGTTCTGCTTCAGTACTTCATGACCACGAGACGGGTCTGCGTGAATTCGAGCATGCCGTGCTTGCCGTCGTCGCCGCCGAGACCCGAGCGTTTCCAGCCGGCGTGGAAGCCCTGATACGGATCGGCCGGCGTGCGGTTCACATACAGCTCGCCCGCTTCGATGCCGTTGGCGACCTTCATCGCGGCGCGATAGGTCTCCGTGTACAACACCGACGACAAACCGAACTGGTGGTCATTCGCCATCTCCAGCGCTTCGTCGAGCGTGCGGTATTTGACGACCGGCATGATCGGACCGAAGGTCTCTTCCTGGATGATTTCCATGTCCTGACGGCAATTCGTCAGCAACGTGGCCGGATAGAAGAAGCCCGGGCCGGACGGCAGCGTGCCGCCGGTTTCGAGCGTGGCGCCCGCCGCGACCGCGCGTTCCACCATGGCGTGAATCGACTGGCGCGAGGCTTCGTTGACGAGCGGACCCATCAGCGCGGGCTGTTCGCTGCGGTCGCCGCTTTCCACTGCGCTCATATGCTGTTTCAGCAGCGCGACGAAGCGGTCATGCACGCTTTCCTGCACGTAGACGCGTTCAATCGCCGTACACAACTGACCGCAGTGCGTGGTCTTGGACGCCACCAGATCGCGGGCGGCTTTCTCCAGATCGGCGTCGGCTTCGATGATCGCCGGTGTCTTGCCGCCCAGTTCGAGCGACGGCTTGGCGATATTCGCCTTGCAGTAATCCAGCACCTTGCGGCCCGCGCCGACGCTGCCGGTCAGCGTGATCATGCCGACCTTCGGATGCGTGCAGAGCGCTTCGGCGGTCGCGTGATTCATCGCGAGAATGTTCACGACGCCCGCGGGCAAGCCGGCCTTCTCGACAGCGCGGGCGATTTCGAACGCGGACGTCGGCGTGTTATTGCTCGGACGCACCACCACCGTATTACCGGCGATCAACGCGGGCGCCACCTTGCGCATGAACGTGTAGACCGGATAGTTGAACGGAATCAGGCAGGCCACCACGCCGATCGGCTCGCGATGCAGCACGAGGTTTTCGTCGGGCGTATCGCTCGGAATCACTTCGCCTTCGATACGGCGCGCCCATTCGGCGTGATAGCGGGTGATCTGGCCGGCGTAGATGGCTTCGTTGGTGGCGTCGGCGACACTCTTGCCCGACTCCAGCGCGAGCGCCGCGCCAATGGCGGGCGCGCATTCGGTCAGCGCGTCGGCGAGCTTGTGCAGATAAGCGCCGCGTTCGGCGGAAGGCAGCTTGCGCCAGCCCTTCTGCGCGGCAGCGGCGGCGTCGACCGCGGCAAGGGTCTCGGCCGGCGTGGCCGCCGTGACATGGGCGATCACAGCGCCGGTGGCCGGGTTATGGACGGCGATGAGTTCGTCGCTCGCGGATCCGGTGGCGGGTTCGTTGAACCGTCCGTTAGAAAAATTCCGCTCGATTCGCATGGTCGTCTCCTGAATGGCGTGGTGCAAAACGCATGGCCTCCGGCTATCGCCTTCATGCCTAAGTTGCATGAACAGAATTTTTCTCCTCGTCAGGGCGACCCACAAGCGAATAATTTGCGTGACAAACATTCGAAAAAATCATGTTTATCCAGGGATCGACCTTATACGCCGATCCCCATTCCGAATTGCAGAATCCGGGCTTCGCCAAAAAGCAGCGGCCTCGCGGGCGGCGTTCCAGCCACCCGGACCGAAGGCCGCTCACTACCAACGTCTGGAGCTCGACAATGAAAAAGAACCGCCTGGCCACGGCCACTACCGCCACCCTCGCCGGTTTCGCGGCGCTCGCCTCGCTGGCGACGACGCCGGCTTTCGCGCAAAGCAGCGTGACCCTGTACGGCGTGCTCGACGAGGGGATCGACTACACCAACAATGCCGGCCGCGGCGCGGTGTGGGAAATGGCGAGCGGTTATGCGCAAGGCAGCCGCTGGGGCATGAAGGGTTCGGAAGACCTGGGCGGCGGCATGAAGGCGGTGTTCCAGTTGGAAAACGGCTTCGACGTGAGCTCCGGCCGTCTGGGCCAGGGTGGCCGCATGTTCGGCCGCCAGGCCTATGTGGGCCTGAGCGACAACCGTTTCGGCACGGTCACGCTGGGACGTCAGTACGACTCGGTGGTCGATTACCTCGCGCAGACCACGGCCAACGGCAACTGGGCCGGCTATCTGTTCGCGCATCCGTACGACAACGACAACACCGACAACTCGTTCCGCCTCGGCAATAGCGTGAAATACGCGAGCCCGGATATCGCTGGCTTCCAGTTCGGCGGCGTCTATAGCTTCAGCAACGACACCAACTTCGCGAACAACCGCGCGTACAGCTTCGGCGGACAGTACGCGAACGGCGGGCTGCTGATCGCGGCGGCCTACCTGCAGGCGGACAATCCGGGCGTGGGCTCCACCGGCGCGATCACCGCGAACGACGCGAGCTTTATCGCCGGCCGCATGCGCGTGTTCGGCGGCGGCATCAACTACACATTCGGCTCCGCGACTGCGGGGTTTGCGTACACCAACTCGAACTACCAGAACCCGACCGGCAACGGCTATATCGGCATTCCGCTGGCTGCGGCCGGCGTCACGTTGAATACGCTGAAGTACCAGAACTTCGAAGTGAACGGCAAATACCAGTTCACGCCGGCGTTCTTCGTCGGGGCACAGTATGTCTACACCATGGAGAACTACGACGCGTCGTCAGGCAGCGTGAAGCCGAAGATTCACTCGGTCGGTCTGATGGCGGACTACAACCTTTCCAGACGCACGGACGTCTACGTTCAGGGCGAATATCAGAAGGTGGCGGGCAGTTCGACCCACTCGATTCTCGACGACGCATTCATTCCGGGCGTGCAGGCGCCGTCGTCGACGGGCACCCAGGTGGCCGTGCGGGTCGCGTTGCGGCATAAGTTCTAATTGAAGGCAACCGGCGGGGCGGCAGCAGGCCCCGCCGTGTTCAGGTTTTTCCGATGTTCACGTTCCGTATACAGCTCGCATTCTTTGAACACGTTCGCAACGTGCATCGTCCATTGTTCGCCCGCGAGACTCAATCGCCGACTTTCACCACCACTTTCCCGAACGCCCCCCGCTCCAGATGCGCGAGCGCGGCCGGCAGTTGGTCGAATGCATAGACCGTATCGACCACCGGTTTGAGTGCGAGCGCATCGACCGCGCGCACCAGGTCGTCAAGCGCGCGCCGATGGCCAACGCCGATGCCCTGGATCGTCGGCCGTCCGAGGAAACTCGGAATGCTCGGCAGCGACATGCTGTAGCCATCCAGCGTGCCGATCAGCGAAATACGGCCGCCTTGCCGCAACGCGCGCAACGAAGCACCGAGGTTCTCGCCGCCCGCCAGTTCGAACACATGATCGACGCCGCGCCCGCCGGTCAGCTCACGCGCGACACGCTCCCAGTCGGGCGTGGCGTTACGGTCGATGCCATGCGTCGCGCCCAGTTCCAGCACGCGCTGCAGCTTGGCGGCGCTGCTCGTGGTGGCGATCACCTGCGCGCCATGCGCACGCGCCAGTTGCACGCCGAACAACGCGACGCCGCCGGTGCCTTGCATCACCACCGTTTGCCCCGCATGGACCGCGCCCTTCTCCACCAGCGCGAACCACGCGGTCAGGCCGGCGCACGGCAGCGTGCTGGCTTCGACCGCGCTCAGCGAGCGCGGCGCGCGCACGGCCCACGATTCGTGCAGCACCACGTAATGCGCCAGCACGCCGGGCAACGAGCCGCCGAGCACGCCCGCGTCGGGCGGACATTCGCCGTCCACCCAACCCGCCCAGAACGTGCCGAGCACGTCGTCGCCCTCGCTGAAACGCGTCACGCCGGCACCGGTCGCGACCACCGTGCCGGCCATGTCCGAACCGGGCGTAGCCGGCAGCGTCGCCGACGTGTCCGTCTGCTCGTCGGCGATAAACCACAAGTCGCGATAGTTCAGCGACACCGCCGCGACCCGCACCACGATTTCACCCGCGCCGGGCGTCGGCATTGCCTTTTCTTCCAGCCGCAGATTGTGCGCACCGGCTTCGCGTAAGACCCATTGACCCATCGTTTGCATATCGGCTCCCGCCTGAACGTTTTCGATGAAAAGAGTCTACGGTTTCTATAAACGCTACAGTGGCGGTATCTGATCGTCAGTTTGTAGCGTTTTTGGCGCCAGTCAGTCCGCTATCGTCGCTCATCGAGCCAAGGGAGCGTGTTCCATGAGAGACCGTCTGAGCGGCATCGCCGCGTTCGTCAACGCCGCCGAAGCCGGCAGTTTCGCGCTGGCCGCCGAGCGCATGCATCTGTCGCGTTCGGCGGTGGGCAAGACCATCGCGCGTCTGGAAGAGCAACTCGGCACGCGGCTGTTTCATCGCACCACGCGCAGTCAAAGCCTCACCGAAGACGGTCACGCGTTTTACGAACGCTGCGTGCGCGCGCTCGCCGAACTCGACGCGGGCGAAGCGACCTTGACAGCGGGCCGTCAGGATCCACAAGGAAGGCTGCATGTCAGCATGCCGGTGCTGTTCGGGCGACGTTGCGTCGCGCCGATTCTGCTGGAACTGGCGCAGCGTTATCCCAAGCTGGAGTTGCAGATCAGTTTCACCGATCGCGTGATGGACCTGGTCGAAGAAGGCATCGACCTGGTGGTGCGCGGCGGGCCATTGAATCGCGCGCCAGCGGGACTGGTGGCGCGCAGGCTCGGCGAACAGATCATGGCGCTGTGCGCGGCGCCCGCTTATCTGGCCAGAAACGGCACACCTGACACGGTGGCGGATTTGCAGCGCCATCAAGGCATTTTCTATGCGCGTGGAAGGCGTGAAGCAGCATGGCAGCTTCCGGATGAAGACGGTGTCTTGCAGAACATCGTGATTCCGCACCGCCTGCGTTTCGACGATCTCGAAACCATTCTTGCCGCTACCGTGGCGGGCACGGGCATCGCCTGTCTGCCGTGCTGGCTGATCGCCGACGCCATGGCGAGCGGCGTGCTGGTGAAGGTGCTGCCGGCATTGCCCGGACAGCGCATCGATCTGCATCTCGCATGGCAACAGACGCGCCATTTGCCGTCGCGAATGCGCGTCGTGATCGACGAACTCGCGGCGCGCGTGCCCGCTGTGCTCGCGGAGGGCATCGTCGATAAGAGTTGAAGATTCGCGTGGGACGTCATGCGCCAATTCATTAAAGCGGCGCACACCCGGTAAATCTCACGCGCGACAGCAAAACCTCAACCGCCCGAGGTCTTCTTCACGAACGCGCTAACCACGGCCTCCAGTTCCTTCGTAATCGACGTCATCACGCCGGCCACGACCGCGAATTCGCGACCCGTCACATCCGTGCGGCTCGCGACGATCTGACCGTTGAAGGAGACGATGTGCGCCTCTTTCGCGATCGCCTTGATCCGTTCGATCAGGTTCTGCTGCTCTTTCTTCTGCGCTCGCGCAATCCGCCGGCTCTCCTCTTCATACACCGCCGTGACGCCATGCAGTTGCGCGAGCAACGGATCGACCGAGCCGATCAAGGCGGCGAGCGTGTCCTCCGACTGCGGCGCGGCGCGTCCGATCGCATCGAGCGCCGCCGTGGCCAGCGCGATAAAGTCGGCGATCTTCTGCGCCACCTGGCCATTGCCATGAAACGCGTCACGCAGCGCCGGTGAGAATAATCCCGGCAAGCCGTCGCGACCTTGCACCAGCGCCGCGTGACTGTCGGCGAACGTGCGCAAGGTGTCGCGCGCAATGGAGAGCGCGCCGTCGAATTGCTGGAACGCCAGCATCGCCTTCAACGCAATGCGCTGCGACAGCATCCGCTGACGTCCGGCCATGTTGATCAACGAACTCATCACCTCGCTGGAGACGTCCGTATCGGCCGGTATAACGTGAAGCCTTTGTGCGGTAATGCTCATGGTCACTTCTTAACGATGTCGAGAGTCCCCGCCGCAGGCGCGTTCGTCGCGTAAAACCGCGGCAACGAACGCGCCGGCACGGCCGGGTTGATGCGTCACTCCGTGGCGTGCGCGTGCATTACGCCGGTCTGCATCGACCACGCCATCCACGGACGGCGCAGCGCGACGATCGCGACGAACGCGCAGGCGGCCAGCGCGCCGAAAGTCGCGAAGCCCATCTGATAGCTGCCGGTGCTTTCTTTCGCGATGCCCATCACGACCGGCAGATAGAAGCCGCCGATCCCGCCCGCCGCGCCGACAATGCCCGACATCAACCCGGTACGCCCCGCCCAGCGATGCGGCACCAGCTGGAAGGTCGCGCCGTTGCCGAGACCAAAGGCCACGTACAGGCACAACAGCAACGCGATGCCGCCCACCATCGAAGGCATCGCAGCGGCGAACACGAAGTCGCACAGCGAGATGATCGCCAGCAGGAAGGTCAGCGCGCGCACACCCGACACCTTGTCGGCGATCAGACCACCGAGCGGGCGCACCATCGCGCCGGTCGCGGCGAGCAACGCCATGAACAGGCCGGCGTCGATCTTCGACAGTTGATAGAGGTTAGTCAGCAGCAGCGACACATACGAGGACATGCCGACGAAACCGCCGAACGTGATGCTGTACACCAGCATGATCGCCCACGTATCGCGCTCACCGAGCACCGCGCGATAACGCTTCGGCAGCACCGCGATAGCCAGCAGCGCGCCGATCACCGGCAACAGCAGCACGCCGGTCTTACCCGCGCCGAACAGACCGGCTTCGACGAGCAGCACCAGCACGATCAACCCCACCAGCGTCACCGCGAAACTGCTGAATGCGCGCAGCACGCTGCCCGACTTGATGCCCGCGTCGTTGGCCCAGAAATACAGCGTGATCGCGGCAATCGCGAGCAAGGGCAGCGCGCCGCCGGCGGCCATCTGCCAGCCGTAGTGCGTGGCCAGTTGCGGGAACAGGAAACCGTCGAGCACCGCGCCGATATTGCCGGCCGCGGCCAGACCCAGCACCAGCCCCTGCACCTTCGGCGGATAGTTGCTGCCCGCCATCGGCAACGCCACCGCGAAACTCGCACCGCCGACTCCGAGGAACACGCCCAGCACCAGCAGCTCCGTGTACGACGGCACCGACGCCATGAGCGGCAGCACGATCGTCGGCACCGCCGACAACAGCACGCCCATCAGCGCGATGCGTTTGCCGTGCGCGGACTGATAGAGATTGCCGAGCGTCACGCGCAGAATCGCCGCCGACAGCACCGGCACGGCCACCAGAAAACCTTGCTGCGCGGGCGTCATCGCAATGCTTTTGCTGATGAACGGCGCGAGCGGTCCGTACAGCACCCAGACCGTGAAGCCGGTGTCGAAATAGAGGAAGCACGCCACCAGCGCGCGCCAGTCCCCGCTCTTGAGGGAGCTCATCACGTTTTTCATCAGACATCCTCATAAAACTGATTGTTCGTCTATCCGGCCGCAACGTATGAGGCTGCGTGGTGCTGTGCTTTTTGCCATGCACCGGAATGGTCGACAAGGTTGAAAACCGGCTTGAACATGCAACCTCCATGCCATCCGGGTCCGTCGTTTGACGCTCGCCTGCGTACTCTTTGAAACCTGAAACTTCGACCTCGGCGGGCCGCTTTTCACACCGTCTCAATCTTCAGTAAACGTCGCGTGCATAGCGCTTTTCGCGCGCGAGGCGGCTCACGTAGTCGAGCGCTTTTTCGTCGCTCATGCCGCCGTGTCGCGCGACGATGTCCTTCAACGCGGCGTCGACGTCTTTCGCCATGCGATTGGCGTCGCCGCAGACGTAGAAATGCGCACCGTCTTCGAGCCACGACCACAGTTGCGCACCCTGCTCGCGCATGCGGTCCTGCACATAGATCTTGTCCGCCTGGTCGCGCGAGAACGCGACGTCGAGCCGGTTGAGCAGACCGTCGTCGCGCATGGCCTCGAGTTCGTCGCGATAGTAGAAATCGGACGACGCATGCTGCTCGCCGAAGAAGAGCCAGTTGCGCCCGCTGTCGCCACGTGCACGCCGCTCGTGCAGAAAGCCGCGAAACGGTGCGACGCCGGTGCCGGGGCCGACCATGATCATCGGTGTGTCCGCGCCGTGAGGCGGCCGGAAATGCGCGGACTTCTGCACGAACACCGGCACGTCGACGTCGCCGGCGCGATCGGCGAGAAACGTCGACGACACGCCTTTGCGATGACGCCGGCCATTGCTGTAACGCACGGCGGAAACCGTCAGATGCACTTCGCGAGGATGCGCTTTCGGACTCGAGGCGATCGAATACAGGCGCGGTTGCAGGCGTTTGAGCATGCCGGTCAATTCGGCGGCGGTGAGCTTCACCGGAAACTCGTGCAACACGTCGGCTAGCTGTTGCCCCCACAACCATTGCTTGAGGTCGGCCTTGCGCTCGGGCGTCAGCAGATCGCGCAGCGCGCCTTTACCGCTGCCCTTGCCGTTATCGCTGCGCGCGGCGATCAACGCGAGCGCATCCGGATTCGGCCGTGCGATCTCGTAGTGCCGGTGCAGCGCGTCGGCCAGACGCATCTCGCCCGCGCCCGCCACCTGTACCAACGCGTCGGCGTTGGTGCAGGTGAGGCCGATCAATTCATCGACCAGCTCCGGACAATTGCTCGGCCAGACGCCCAGCGCGTCGCCCGTTTCGTATTCGAGGCCGGATTCGTTCGTGCTGAGTGAAAAGTAGCGCGTGTCTTTCGCCGCGCCCTGCTTGTTCAGACGCAGATTCGCGACGAGCCGCGACGCGGCCGGCTGCGCTTTGCTCGGCACGGCGCCGGGGATCACCGCGTTGATCATGCCGCCGGGCGGCACCGCATGTAGCGCGGCATCTTCCTCTTTAATGCGCACGATGATGCGTTCGAGCCACGCGTCGGCGCTTTGCTGATAGTCGCTGTCGCAATCGACTCGCTCCATCAGTCGCCGCGCGCCTTTGGCCGCGAGCCGTTCGTCGAGGCGACGACCGTGGCCGCAAAATTGATCGTAGTTGCGGTCGCCGAGCGCGAG